>CAZYQL010000040.1:10860-20465 GCA_964650055.1 uncultured Phycisphaeraceae bacterium
TGACTTCGCGCGCAGATCCACTTGAGGCGTTATTATATGGACATCGCTGCTGCCCCTCCCCCGGGCCATGCGTGCTGCGATCCCGCTGTCAGATTTTTCGCTCAGTTTCGTGCCTTGGTTGTACCTTGCCATGGCGATGGGATGCCCTGTGCCATGAAGTCTCTTAGGCAACGGGTCGATAGGCATTGTGTGGGATTTGTGAACCCCGCTGCCTTCCCGTAAACTTGGTCCCTTGAAGCGATTGCTTAGTCCGTTCAAGGCCCAGGCTTTGAAGGCATAGATTTATAAGTTTTTATAGACAACCTGAGCCGTGGCGACCTAGGTCGGCTTCTTCATTGAAGCATGCCGCGGCGGGATTACTCGCTGCATGAATCGATTTGAGAAGATTCTCGGTAAGTACGAAGTGCTCAACGCGCAGCCTCTGGGTTCTGGCGCGCACAGCACGATTTACGCGGTCAAAGACAAGAACAATCACGTCTATGCCATCAAGCATGTCGTGCGCACTTCGCCCGAGCAGCAGCGGTTCATCGATCAGGTAGAGATCGAGCATCAGATTGCACAGAAGATCGACCATCCTGCAATCCGCAAGAGCTTCAAGATTATTCGCAAAGGATTGCTCAAGACCAACGAGGTCTATGTGCTCATGGAGCTGGTCGATGGCATGACGCTGGAGCAGTACGAGTTTGCCGACATGCTCGACTTTTGCCAGGTGATGCAGAAGGTGGCTGACGGGTTGGGAGCGTTTCACGCAGCAGGCTTTGTTCATGCGGACATCAAGCCCAACAACATTATGGTGGATGACAAGCAGGTGGTGAAGATCATCGATCTAGGGCAAAGCTGTCCCCTGGGCACGGTCAAGCTGCGCATTCAGGGTACGCCTGATTACATTGCTCCCGAGCAGGTTCGGCGCAAGCAGATCACGGCTGAGACGGATGTTTACAACCTCGGGGCCACGATGTATTTCCTGCTCACCAAGCAGCACGTGCCTTCGATCATGCCCTCGACTGAACCGACCGTGGCTAAGAAGCCCAGCAAGGAATGCAAGCCGGTGAAGGATTTGAATCCCGATGTGCCCTTGGCCTTGTCGAGTCTGGTGATGAATTGCATTGAGTATCAACCTTCTGACCGTCCTCAGTCCATGAACCAGGTTCACCAGCGTCTAAGCATGGCCATCACGCAACTGGGTCGTTCAGACAGCACGGATGGCAAGGCACAATCCACTAGTGCTGATCGCTAATGGTCCTGTGGGCTGATGATGATCTCATCGCCGTCCCTTTTTCCAACTGTTTTCTCACTTCTGCCCCGCACGATCGGACAATTCTGCATTCACCTCGTTCTATCTTGTAGGACCGCTGGTAGGCCCGCCCTTGCACTGCTACAATCCATCACTCGCTTATCCCCCGCAAACGAAAGGGGTTCTCATGTTTCAACGCATCCTTTTTCTCGTGACGTTGATGACGGCTCTCGTCGCCAACTCAACACCTGTCCGCGCCCAGCTCACCGATGACGATGTCGATCGGGCTGTCAAAAAGCTTCAGACCTATCTGCTCGCACAGCAGCAGAAGGGAAGCTGGGAACACATGTACGAAAACCCGCATGCTGGCAAGAGCGGCGTCACCTCGATGGTGGTTTACGCGCTCGTCGCCAGCGGTGTGTCCGTACAGCACCCGCAGATTCAGGAAGCCATCAAAGTCCTGCGCGGCATTGAAGGCGACCACACCTATGAGGTGGGTCTGCGTTTGCACGCTTGGGGACAGCTTACCGATGAATATAAGAAGGAGATACAGAAGGATATGAACATCCTCGCTGCGTCAGGCCCCAAGGGTGTGTACTCCTATAAGGTCAGCGGCTCGCCAGCGAGCATGAGCGGCAACGCTACTCCGCCTCACGATCACTCCAATACGCAGTACGGCCTACTGGGCCTGTGGGAAGCTTCTAAGCGCGGCGTCTCCGTGCCAGCAGGTCTGTGGCAGGCAGCAGTAAAGCACTTCGTTGAAGCACAGGCACCCGATGGCGGCTGGAATTATCGCCTGGGTGATGAGCGTCCCAGCTACTTCAACATGACCGCGGCCGGTGTTACCGCGCTCTTCGTCGCCGAGCAGGAACTCTACCGCGGCAGCACCAAACGCAACGGCACCGTCGCCAAGGCCATGGACAAAGGTCTGCTCTGGCTTGACAAGAATTACGACGCCAGCAGTTGGGGCCTTTACGGCGTCTACTCCATCGAACGTGTCGGTCTGGGCACCGGCATCAAGTTCTTCAACAACAAAGACTGGTTTGCCGTCCACGCCAATCAGATCGTCAAAGGTCAAAAGGGCGATGGCTCCGTCGGCCCTGTGTACGACTCCTGCTTTGCTCTGCTCTTCCTTACCCGTGGCCGCGTGCCCATCTGGTGCACCAAGCTCAAAATCGACAACTCCAATTGGAACAACCGCCCCAACGACATCTACTTCTTCTCCAAAGACGTGGGTGAATACATCGAAGGTGAAGTCAACTTCCAGGTCGTCTCCGTTGACGATGAAGACTCCCGCTGGTTCAACGCCCCCCTCGCCTGGCTCTCAGGCGACGAGAAGATCGAACTCACCGACGAGCAGAAAGCCCGCATCAAACGCTTCATCGATCAAGGCGGCACACTCATCATCAACACCGAAGCAGGTTCGGGTGGCTCAGGTATCTTCAAATCCCAGATGAAGAAGATGTTCGAGGAAATGTATCCCTACAAGTTCACTCGCCTGGACAACAACAACTACCTCTTCCGCGTTCACAACAAAATCGAGAACGGCTCAGGCCTGAATATCACCACGCTCAACAACGGTGCACGCGATCTGGTCATCATGCCTGATCGCGACTGGGGCATGCTCTTCCAAACCTCCAAGACCGATGACCCGCAGTGGCGCGCTGCTGTCAACCTCTTCGTCATGGCCACCGAGCGCGGCCAACTCGACAACCGACTCGACGCCCACGTCCTCAAGAAGCAGGCTGGCAAAACCAATTCGGGTGAACTCAAAGTCGCCCGCGCCAAGTACGAAGGCAACTGGCTCCCCGAGCCGGCCGTCTGGAACGTCATGGACGTGCACCTCTTCAACAAGAACGGCAACACCGTCACCACCGAAGACGTCGCCCTCGATCAACTGGCCACCTGCTCCTCGCCCTTCGTTCACTTGGCGGGCACTGATCCGATCAAGCTCACCGATGCTCAGCAGACTGCGATCAAGACCTACGTCGAAAACGGCGGCACGATCTTCATCGAAACCGTCGGCGGCAAACGGCTCTTCGCCAGCAAAATGGAAGAACAGTTCAGCGCCATCTTCAAAACCGGCGCAGCTCCCCTTGGCCGAAGCGCCAGCATCATCAGCGGCGAAGGCATCGCCGGCGGGTGGAACAACCGCTCCGTCAGCTATCGCCACTACTCCATCATCCGTCTCGATGCACGCCACGAACCGCGCCTGGCTGTCTTCGCGGTGAACAACCGCCCTGCGGTGATCATCTCCAACGAAGACATGTCGCTGGGCACACTGGGTGTTCGCTTGGAAGGCCTGCTCGGTTACAGCCGAGAATCTTCCGTCTCCCTGCTGGGCAACATGGTTCTGGCTGCCAATCAGAAGGTCGGCGGCAAACCCGAAACGCCCAAGGCTGAATCACCTAAGGTTGAATCACCCAAGGATGATGCCAAAGCTGACGCGAAGTAAGCCTGTTCATACAACTCATCACGCACCAACACCCTGAGCAGTCGGGGTGTTTTTTTTGTGTAGCTTGAACGAAAGACATGAGCCGCGACTCAACGAGTCGCGGACGCCCAAGGCCTGATGGGGATTTCTTCGCGCCGTGTGTTGTAGGCCACTGTCCGAATCAGTCGCCGACTCACAAGACCCTTCATAAATGAAACCGTAGCAGTTCGGTAACGTCCGCGACTCGTTGAGTCGCGGCTCTATTCATTATCTGGACGCACATTCCATCTTGTCGGTTTTCCCCTCTTAACTCCCCTTCTCACAAGCCCGATTGTCAATGTAGGCAATCTGGGTGATCTGCGTTGAGATTTCGGATCGCAACGGATCGCACCCCCAAGCCTCGCAACCCGACGGACTGTGCAACATCACGGTCACTGATCAAGGATGAAAACGCATGAAAGGCAACGCCATGGCCACGGATAACGGGGACAACCTCACCGAACTCGCCACCAAGCAGGTCTTCACCACCGGCGAAGCGGCGGCGATCTGCAAGATCTCGCAGCAGACCATCATCCGCTGTTTCGACTCAGGTCGGCTCAAAGGCTTCCGCGTTCCCGGCTCCCGCTTTCGCCGAATCCCGCGCGAAGAACTGAGACGCTTCATGCGCGAAAACGATATCCCCATCGATGCACTCGAAGGCGGCAAGAAGCGCATCCTCGTCGTCGATGATGATGAGCAGATCGTCCAGCTCTTTGTCGATGTCCTTGGACGCGACGGCCGCTTTGAAGTGAAGACCGCAGGCAACGGCTACGAAGCAGGCGCACTCACTGAAAGCTTCAAGCCCGACCTCATGATCCTCGACTTCATGCTCCCCGACATCAACGGCAACATCGTCTGCAAGATGGTGCGATCCAACCCCGCACTCTCGGCCATGAAAATCATCGTCGTCTCCGGCGTGATCAAACGCGATGAAGTGGAGGACCTCTTAAGCAACGGCGCTGATGAGTTCATCAAGAAGCCTTTCGATATCGAACACCTGATGAACCGCGTGGGTGAATTGCTGATGCTGTGATTCGCTCAACATTCACAACCCCTGAACTCCGACTATAAAACTATTTTGTCACCCATCCCCGTCATCACGAGCGAAGCGCAGGACCCGACGAAAGTACGTCGGCTTGAGCTGATTCTCCAGCAGGTGGACTCACTGCCCACACTGCCCGTGGTGGCCACGCGCTTGCTCTCGCTCACTGCCGATGAAAAAGCAGAGGCCCGCGAAGTCATCGGCCTGGTCAGTTCCGATCAAGCACTGACCGCCAAAGTACTCTCGATGGTGCGCACCGCTTCACGTGCGGTGCGCGATGTCACCACCGTTGACAAAGCGGTGCTGCTCTTGGGTTTTGATGAAGTGCGTAATGCTGTGCTCTCGATCAAAGTCATCGAGATGTTCGAGCCGCCGCAGAAGCGAAAAACCGTTGACAAGGCGCAGAGCAGTAAGCCGCGCTTTGCCGCGATGATCGATGGCGAAGATGCAGACGATGCGCCGCTGAGTAAGCCCACCTTCAATCACACCGAATTCTGGCTGCACTGCCTAGCTGTCGCTGTGGCTGCTGAGCGCATTGCCGCGGCTCATCCCGGTGACAAAACGCTGCGCCCCAGTGAAGCGTTTGTGTGTGGCCTGCTTCACGACATCGGCAAGCTCGCACTCGAACGCATCTTGCCCAAGAGCTATGAACGCGTCATCGAACTCGTCGAACTGAATCAAAGCAACATCGCAGAGTTCGAACGCCGTGTCGTTGGCATGGATCACCACACTGCGGGCAAACGGCTCGCGGAGCAGTGGCAACTGCCTCATGTGATTCAGGATTGCATCTGGCTTCATGGCCAGCCTTGGGACACGGTGCCGCAGGTCGAGCATCGCCGCATGATCGGCCTGATCACCCTCGCTGACCTCATGGCCCGCAGCCTGCACATCGGCTACAGCGGCAACTTCAACCTGCGCACCAATGCTCACACCCTCGCCCAGCAACTGGGCCTGATTCCTGAGAAAGTCGATGAAGCTGTCCGCGATCTGCACGAACTTGTGGGCGTCCGTGCCAAAGCGCTGGGCTTGCAAGATGCTCCTTCGCAGACGTCATTCCTCAAAGCGATCCAGCAGGCCAACGACATGCTGGGCAAACTCAATGGTTCGCTGACTCGCCGCAGCCAACTCGTCGCCAGGCAGCAGCAGGTGCTCGAAGCGATCGGCCAGTTCCACAGCAGCGCCGTGCCTGGACGCAGCGCCGAAGAAGTGCTCACTTGCGTCATGACCAGCGCATCGACCGTGCTGGGCCAAGGCTATTTCGGTGTGCTTTATCAATCATCGCAGACGCCGCAGTGGCAACTCAATTCGTACACCGGCGAAGGCCACGCTTCCAGTCAGCACGCGATTGATCCGCCCCCTGGTGCGCCTGATCTTCGCGCCCTCGATGCCAATCATCCCGCCATGCTCAATCAGATGGGCATCCTTCCCTGGCTTGCGGATTATCTGGGCGACAAGGTCGATGTGCGCCAGGTGCGACTGCTTCCACTGGGCTGCGGCTGGGGCACTGCTGCTGTGATGATTCACGATCGTCCTGTGCTTCCGTCCTGGCAATTGCTTGGCGCACTCACCAACACATGGGGCGCTGCAATTGCTGCCGCGATGCAGCACGATGGCGCACGCAGACTCGGCGAACAACTGGCCGATGCCAACGTCGCGCTCGCTGAAGCGCAAGACCGTCTGCTGCGCAGTGAATCGATGGCACGCCTGGGTGAGATGGCCGCAGGCGCTGCGCATGAAATGAATAATCCGCTCGCGGTAATCTCCGGTCGCAGTCAACTGCTCGCTCAAAGTCTTGCCGCAGGCAGCCCCGATCAGCGCACCGCTCAGACCATCGTCGAACAGGCGCATCGCTTGAGTGATCTGATCACTTCGCTTCGCCTCTACGCTGATCCGCCCAAAGCTGATCGCCGCGCTGTCGATATCGCCGCGCTGCTCGATGACGCCGTCAAACGCGTCAACAAGCAAGTGTCCAAGAACATGCATTCACCCATCAACTTGCAGATGCGCAAGGATGTTCCCGTTGTGCAGGTCGATGCGGATCAGCTTCGCCAGATCGTCTGCGACCTCCTCCTCAACGCGCTGCAAGCGGTGCCCAAGACCGGTGTGCATGTGAGTGGTCGCATTGATTCTGCCCGTAAATCACTGGTGATTCAGATCGCTGACGATGGGCATGGCATGGATGAACACACACTCGCTCACGCCATGGATCCCTTCTTCAGCAATCGGCCAGCCGGTCGCAGTGTGGGTATGGGATTGCCTCGCGCTCAGCAATATGCAGCAGCGCATGGCGGGCGCATTGAGCTTCGCTCAACGCAAGGTGAAGGAACATTGGCAACGGTGATTCTGCCGCTTGATTCGATCGCGTGAATGGACGATGGACAAGGTTAGATTCAGCGTGTGCCCTCGCCACGTGCCAACCGCAGGAGGTCGCTCGTGGCTCAGGAATTGAAAAAGGAATCGAAGGTGAAAGCCCATCGTCGCCGTAGAAAATCGTTCCGCGTGCTGCTGGTTGATAGCGACCCGCAGTGTCGCGATCTTTTCAGCCAGGTGACTGCTGGCAGCCGCACCCATCAGCTCAATCTCATCACCGCTGGCTCCGTCGGCGAAGCGCGTCAGCTCATGCAGGAAGGCGCGATCGATCTTCTGATTGTCGAGCCCAGCGTCTCCAACGACCACGGCCTCGAACTGGCGACTGATGCCAGCGCCAGTCGCGCCAATACGCAGACCATGGTGATGACCTCCACCGCGACCTACGCCAAGGCTGTCGAAGCGATTCGCGCCGGTGCCAGTGATGTGATCACCAAGCCGTTGCAGCTATCTGAACTCAACGAGCGCGTTGAGCAGGCGATCTGTCGCAACGAAGAACAACATCGCAAAGCCGAGCGCGTGCGCAGGCTTCGCCGCATCTGTCGCAAGCTCAATGCCGCTCGCAATGAAGTGACGCAGCAGGTCGATATTCTGTGCAGCGATCTCGTCTCGGCTTACCGCGAACTGGCGGACCAGATGCAGAATGTGGTGGAGACCAGCGAGTATGCGGCGCTGCTTCGCCGTGAGCTTGATCTCGAAAGGCTGCTGCACCAGACGCTCGAATTCGTGCTCGAAAAAGCAGGCCCGACCAATGCTGCGATTTTCCTGCCGGTGACGGCTGATGAGTACACACTGGGCGGCTATGTGAACTACGACTGCGCCAACGGCTCGCCGGAGATTCTCCTGAATCACCTGGCCGATGTCGTCGCCCCGCGTGTCGCAGAAGAAGATAAATCGATTCACCTCACCACCAACGAATCCCTGAGCGACTGGCTCGGTGATGACTCGGCTTACCTGACCGATTGCCACATGCTGGCGGTGCCCTGTTTCGCCGAGAACGAGCCGCTCGCGGTGATGGTGCTTTTCCGCGACGGCACGCAACCATTCAGCGAAGACACGCTGGCCACCTGCAAGGCAATCGCCCCGATGCTGGGGCAATATCTGGCGAAGATCGTGCGCGTGCATCATCGGCATCTGCATGACTAATGACGGCAGCGTGCGGACTCCGTTCGCCAAGGCGAACGGCTAACTACAAAGGCATTGCACTTGCATTTGTCCGCCGCCGCGCTATGATCATCGCAACAACCAACGGATTCACTGTTACTACATGGATTTAACTGCTATGCGTTTTTGCACTCGAGAACTGCCTTACATTTCTCCTTTCGCCAACCGCTAAAACAACACAAACTTTTGACGCCGTGCGGACTGTCCGCATGCGTTACTCCTATTCGAGCCGCGATTCAACGAATCGCGGACGTCCCGGGATTGAAGGAGCGCCCGTCGCGCCTTGATCCACATCAATGTATGTTCTTAATTCTTCGCCATCGCCGCCAACCACAGGTGAAATCGTTTCACCCAACAGGCCTATGGCGTCCGCGACTCGTTGAGTCGCGGCTCAATCAACTATCACTTTGACGGGCACGATCAGGTATTCTGTTTCTGCCTGTCTCATCTTTCACGGAAGATTCTTATGACCGAAATTTACTCCCGCCGCATCATCGAACACCTGCGCGACCGTCGCTATCAACCGCGCGAAGTCGATGCGCTCGCCGCCGAACTGGGCCTCACCGACGACGAACTGGTTCCGTTCCACGAAGCTGTCGCCTCGCTCGTGGACCAAGGCCAGGTCGTCATCGGCGACTCCAACAGTGTCACCCTGCCTCCCGTGGGCCGCGAGATGATCGGCATCATCCGCATGAACGAACGCGGCTTCGGCTTCGTCGTGCCCGACTCACCCACCGAACATGGCGACCTCTTCGTCCCCGAAGGTCGCTCCATGAACGCCATGACCGGCGACCGCGTCCGCGCCAATGTGCGACACGATCGCGCTCGCGCCGGTGCAGGCTCTGGTCGTTCTCCCTACACCGGACAGGTCGTCGAAATCATTCAGCGCGCTGACAAGCAATACGTCGGCGTACTCATGAAGAAAGATGGGGCCTTCCTCGTCAAGGTCGATGGCAAGTTCATGCACGAACCCATTGTCATCCGCGACCCCGAAGCCAAGAACGCCAAGCTCGGCGACAAGGTCGTCATCGAAATCATCGAGTACCCCACCGAACGAAAACTCGGCGAAGGCGTCATCACGCAGGTCGTCGGCGAAAGCGGCGAGCCGGATGTCGAAACCCAATCCGTCATGATCGCTTACGGTCTCAATGATGTGTTCCCCAAAGCCGTCGTCGAAGAAGCCCGCACCGTCACGCGCAGCTTCGATGATGAGGCGATCCCCGCTGACCGCGAAGACCTCACGAATGTTTTCATCTGCACCATCGATCCGCCGGATGCGAAAGATTATGACGATGCGATTTCGATACGGAGAATAGGGTCTAGGG
>CAZYQL010000040.1:20565-24431 GCA_964650055.1 uncultured Phycisphaeraceae bacterium
GAGTCGGAGAGGGAAGAGGGGACACGAAATGACGCGGAAGAAAACGAAAGAATTTCTTCCCTAGGCCCTAGGCCCTCTTCCCGAGGCCCTTCTTCCCCTCCGCTCGACGATGCCGTCTATGAACTTGGTGTTCACATCGCCCACGTATCGAGCTTCGTAAAGCCCGGCAGTGCGATTGATGAAGAAGCGTACAAGCGTGGCAACAGTTGCTATCTACCTCGCAAGGTCGTGCCGATGCTTCCCGAGATTTTGAGCAACGGCATCTGTTCGCTTCAAGAAGGCGTCAATCGCCACTGCCTCTCGGCCTTCATGCGTTACAACGCCAAGGGCGAAGTGGTGGGTCAACGGTTCAGCCGAAGCGTGATTCGTTCTGCAAAAAGACTCACCTATCTTGAAGCACAGGCCCTCATTGATGACGACATTCGCGAAGCCCGTCGCCATGCCAAGACCGAGCCGAAGTATCCCTCGCAGCTCATTCAGACGCTCAAGCTGATGGATGAACTGGCGAAGGTGATTCGCGCTCGCCGCATGAAGGAAGGCATGATCGTGCTGGGGCTGCCCGATGTGGAACTGGTGTTCGATGATTCCGGCCGCGTCGTTGATGCGGTGCCCGAAGATGATGCGTTCACGCACAAGCTCATTGAGATGTTCATGGTCGAGGCGAATGAAGCGACTGCTCGCCTCTTCGACACGCTCAACGTGCCGATGATTCGGCGTATCCATCCTGATCCGCCAACGCATGACATGACCGAGCTGCGCAGCTTTGCTCGCGTGGCGGGCTACAACATTCCCGCCAATCCTTCGCGCATGGAACTTCAGACACTGCTCGAAACCGTGCGCGGCAAACCGGCTCAGCACGCGGTGCACATGGCGGTGCTTCGCACCCTCAGCAAAGCCGAATACGCCCCGCTGCTCATCGGCCACTTCGCGTTAGCCAGCGAACACTACACGCACTTCACCAGCCCGATTCGCCGTTACCCCGATCTAATTATTCACCGCGGCCTCGATGCTTATCTCGATCATCACCCGGAACACCTGAAGCAGACGATCCCCAGCGGCAAAGCACGAGGTCGGCTGACCATCGACATGCAGGCCGACGACCGCGTGCCTGATGTGCGAAGGCTTAACGAAATCGGTCGTCACTGCTCCGGCACCGAGCGCAATGCCGAGGCTGCTGAGCGCGATCTGCGAACTTATCTCGTGCTCGATCTGCTGAGTCAGAACCTCGGCGATGATTACGACGGCACCGTCACCGGCGTCACCGGCAGCGGCATCTTCGTACAGCTCGATCGCTTCCTCGTCGATGGCTTTATCAGTGTGCACGATGTCTCACGCAGTGTCGGTGCGCAAGGCGATCGCTGGCAGTTCAACAAGACCACCGGCGGCCTCGTCGCCATGCGCTCTGGCCGCACCATTTCCATCGGCAGCAAGTTCACCGTCCGCGTTGCCAATGTCGATACCACTCGCCGCAAACTCGATCTCGTTATCGTCAGCGACAAACAAGCTCCCGCCACGAAACCTAAGAAACTCAAGCCCGGCACCCAGGCCAAGCAAGCCCCCGCAGAACCTGCAAAAGAGACCAAGAAAAAAGGCCCATCCGTGAAACAGATCAAGCGCTCACAGAAAAAGAAACAACACCGCAAAGGCGGCAGGCGCGGCGGATAATGAGCCTGATAATGAGCCTGATGATGAGCCGCGACTCAACGAGTCGCGGACGTGAGCGGACTGAAAGGGCGTCAGTCGCGCAGTTGCTCTCTTTCGCCCTAAGCTGTTCTGAATTCGCATCCTCCTTGAGGCGTTTGGCGTTCGCGACTCGTTGAGTCGCGGCTCATCGGATCGCCGTTCGCTACGCCCGTCACCAGGCCTCATTCTCACTTTCCTCAATTTCGCTATTGACAGGCCACGCCCTGCGATTACCCTAGTTTTAGTATGAGCTTTCAATGGCAGGATCGCGACGCAGCAGCAGGGACGCTGGGAGTCGATACCCACACGCTTCAAACGTGGATCGACGACGGGCGTGCCCCTTCGCGCACCTACCAGGGCAAGGTGCAGGTGCTCATCGAACTGCTCGATGACGAACCGGAAACTGCAAGCACAGACAACGACAAATCGTTTAGCCGTCGTGCAACGCACGACGCGGACGCCGATACATCCTCCACCCGTCAAAGCGCACAGGATAAAAGCGCTGGCGATCCCGCTGCATCTACAAAAGGCAGTGCCCAGCCAGATGTTCACGAAGAGCCATCCGAACAAGCTCAGCGCGTCTATACGCAGGCCGCCCCCACCGATCTTGAGCTTGTCTCTAAGCGCGAGCTGCAACTGGCAGGTGGCATGGTTGCGGCCTGGCAGCGACTGGCGGAAACCTCCAATCAGGATCTGGCGCGGGCTCGCAAAGTCGGCATGCTCAGTTGGTCGCTTGTCGCAACGCTCATCGTCATCAGTGGCATCGGTCTCTGGTTTTCGACTCGCTCAGTCACCGATGCACAGGGAAGGCTTGAATCGACCCAGAGCAAACTGAAAGAAGTCGAGCAGGTCGCCGATCGCCAGTCGAAGAAAGCAGAGGACCTTCAAGCGGAAGTATCGCAGCGCTCGCAGGAACTGGCCGAGGCCAACGCCAAACTCGCCGCTTCTATCGAGCGTTCCAACCTCACCAAGACCCAGGCTGACACACTCGTCTCCCAGCACATGCTCACCAAGCAACTGGCTGACAAACAGATCGAAACTGCTCGTTCACTCGCACAGGCGCTGCAAACGACCATCGATGAACAGAAGGCTCGCATCGCGGAACTGGATGCAGATATGAAAGCCGCCCAGCAGCAGAGCGAGATGCTCAAAACGAAACTGACTCAAAGCGATAAGCAGATGGAAGATCAGAAAGCCTCGCTCGCGCAGCTCACCACCCAACTCGCCACGCAGCGCGACGAAGCACAGAAGAAAATCGAAGCACTGACGGCCGATCACACCACCGCCACCACGCTCATTGACGATCTGAAGAAACAGGTCAGCTCGATGAAGAGCGAACTCGATGACCTCAAGCGCGCGAAGGAAACCACCTCCACCGCAGAGAAGCCGAATCCTTGACGAAATCAAGCCCGATGGTGAGGCTTTGCGAAACGTCGGGGTAACTCTCTCAAACATCGTTCGCCAAAGCGAACGGCTAAATACTCCACCGAGACTTTGCGCGTGCTGCGACTGACTGAAATCAAACTGCCCATCGAGCACGATGAAGAATCGCTCCTCGCTGCCATCCTGCGCCGACTGAATATCCCGCGAAAGTTTTTGCTGCGCCACGCCATCTTCAAGCGCGGCGTCGATGCCCGCAGACCCGGCCCGATCTCCTTCATCTACACCATCGATGTCGAAGTCAGTGACGAAGCGAGAACCCTAAAACAACTGAAAAACCAGCGGAATATCACGCCTTCGCCGGATATGAGCTACCGCATGGTCGCCAAAGCAACGGGCAAGGAGAATCGCCGCCCCGTCGTCATCGGCACCGGGCCTTGCGGCATCTTTGCCGGTTTGATCCTGGCGCAAATGGGTTTTCGCCCCATCATTCTCGAACGCGGCAAAGCAGTCCGCGAGCGCACCAAAGACACCTTCGGCCTATGGCGCAATAACATCCTCAATCCCGAATCCAACGTGCAGTTCGGCGAAGGCGGCGCGGGTACTTTCTCCGATGGCAAGCTCTATAGCCAGATCAAGGACCCCAAGTTTTACGGTCGCAAAGTAATTCAGGAATTCATCGCGGCTGGCGCTCCGCCGGAGATTCTGTATGTGAGCAAACCTCACATCGGCACGTTCAAACTCGTAGGCATCGTCGAACATATGCGAGCCACCATCGAATCACTGGGCGGCGAGATTCGCTT
>CAZYQL010000040.1:24531-28575 GCA_964650055.1 uncultured Phycisphaeraceae bacterium
GCATCGTCGAACATATGCGAGCCACCATCGAATCACTGGGCGGCGAGATTCGCTTTACTTCGAAGGTCGTTGATATCGAACTCGCACATAGCCCCCGGCTTGCCGGGGGTGACTTATCGATGGATCCTAACGGTGCCCAATTTTCAACACTTGCCGACCCCGGCCAAGGCCGGGGCTATATGCAGGTGCGCAGCGTCAGCCTCGCATCAGGCGAGAAGATTGAAACGAATCACGTCGTGCTTGCTGTAGGTCACAGCGCCCGCGACACGTTTGAGATGCTGCACTCGCGCGGCGTACACATCGAAGCCAAGCCGCTTTCAATTGGCGTTCGCATTGAGCATCCGCAGTCGATGATCGATCGCTGCCGTCTGCGCGAGGCGGCAGGCCATCCGCTGCTTGGCGCTGCGGATTACAAGCTCGTACATCACTGCAAAAACGATCGTTCTGCTTACAGCTTTTGCATGTGTCCCGGGGGGACTGTTGTAGCAGCCACATCCGAAGTCGGCCGCGTGGTGACCAACGGCATGAGCCAGTATTCACGCAACGAACGCAACGCCAATGCAGGTCTGGTCGTCGGTATCACGCCTGAAGTTGACTACCCAGATGGCCCTCTCGCAGGCATCGCTTTTCAGCGGCACTGGGAATCGAAAGCCTTCGAAGCAGGCGGCAGCAACTACGATGCGCCCGCGCAGCTCGTCGGCGATTTTCTTGCGGGTCGCGCTTCAACGAAGCTCGGCGATATCCAGCCTTCTTATACGCCTGGTGTGAAACTCACCGATCTATCTTTGTGTCTGCCCGATTTCGTCGTGACGGCAATGCGCGAAGCGATTGTCGCCATGGACAAACAGATGCGCGGCTTCGCCCGGCCAGATGCCGTGATGACCGGCGTTGAAACGCGCACATCTTCGCCCATTCGCATCACACGCGATGAGTCGTATCAGAGCCTCAATACCAAGGGCCTTTTCCCCGCTGGCGAAGGTGCCGGTTATGCGGGCGGCATTCTGTCGGCGGGTGTCGATGGCATCAAGGTGGCGGAGGCGGTGGCGCAGGCGATGGTTAATGATCGGCGTTGATGTTGCTACATTTCAAGCGGCCCAAGAGCGAAGCCGCGAGCGGCTTTTTTCACGATCATCACTTCTGCCCGCTGAGGCGAAGCTGCGTGGTGGTCAGCGCGAGCTGGCTTCGCTGCTGAAGGGTGACGCCCGCCATGATGCCGGTGGTGGTGTCGTAGCCGATATCTGCGCGGTGGAGCTGGCCGATCTCGCTGATGGTGACGTAGCCTCGGCCGATGTCGGTGACGACAGTCTTGGTCTTGATCGTGTCGATGGAATCGATGACCTGTCCGACCTTCAGTTTCGCCAGTGCTTGCGGACTGATCCAGATTCCACCCACCGATGCGTGGCCCGCAGCCGCTTGTGTTTTACTTTGCAACGGCTGAAAGTTGGGAACCTGCGACGTGATGGTGTTTTCAAAACGCACCCAGCCATCTTCGCGAGCCTTGGTCGTCAACGTGGCATTGAGCCTCTGCGTCATCGGCTGCACACCATCGATCGCGGTGATGATCGTGCCATCGTAGCGCAGCTCATTGAATTTCGTGACCCACTGCGGAACCGGCGCGCCCGCCCAAGGAATGTCCACATCTTTCACTTCCACAAGCTGCGAATGCGAAATGTACGTATTGCCCGCACCACCAGCGGCCTGCCCATTGACGCCCGGCGTAATCACGCCAGCGCCAACAGCAGAACTGCCCAAGTAAAGCAGGATGCCGCTGTCGAGATCGTACATGTAGGCAGTGTGTCCGCTGGCACTTTCGGATTGAAAGCGGATGGCGCTAAACTTGCGGTTGCCGATGACATAAGGCATGCGACTGACGACATAACCCACATTATTGCTATTGGGAATTTTCTTGAGAATGTCAGGATGAATCCAGTAATCACTGGCAGCGCCTGCATTGGAAACGAATCCATTGCCGCCGGTGTAGCTGACGGTGTTGGCGAGCGTGTCGATCAGGTAATTGCTGAGGTTGACAACGACAGCTTCTTTATCGACGTGGCCGATGCGGACGATGGTGTAGCCCACGCCGCCAGAGCCTTTGACTTCGCTCTCGCCGAACTTTTGGCCGGTGTTTTTATCGACCCAGTTGCCGTTGACATCGGGGACGAGTTTGTTGCGTACGCCGGGGATGGTGGCGGAGCCGCCGTAGTACGTCAGACGGGTGCCAGCTTTGATGGCGGGCGGCGGGCCGACCTTGAGCACATCAGGATAAAGCTTGGAAACCAAACTGGGATCAGGCACATCAGCATGCGATGGATATGCAAAGAGGCTGACCAGAAGCAGGCCCAGCGTTCCAGTGAGTAGTCGATGTAAATTCAAGAAACACCTCCAAGCGAATTGCAGCCAACGGCTGCACGAAATGAACAAACGATCATGATGGATTGTACGACGACGGGTGTACGTGGTTCAAGGAAGCGGACAATCGATCCAGCAACATCGCCTCCAACAGCCTCCGAATTTTGTCTACCATACGGTTTTTTCATTTGCGTCCACACTGTTAAACCCCTTTTACTACTGAGGTTAATTCGTGTCTAGGGGGAAACGAGTAGACGTCTACCCGTAAACCCTTATGCCTCAACGGGAGCGGATCGATGTTGCGACGGAGAAACGCACAACACCAACGCAACCGACCTCATTGGACAAAACAGAATTGGGCAGTACAGAAAACTCGGCAGTGGTCATGGCAATGGCTCCAAACAAGAGAGGGAGGATCGAGCCGGGTATAGTTTAGCATGTTTTGAACTTTAAGTCAATAGATAATGACTGTTAAAATAGGGCCGTGTCAGGGAAGATGCATTGGGCTCGTACTCCCCTCCCTTCCAGGTCTCCGTAGGCGACTCGCAAAGGCGAGGAGGGGCGGGGGAGGGTTGGATTTCCGATTAACAATAGTGATACGTTTCATGCAGTTCATCTGAGGACTCGACCCTCCCCTAGCCCCTCCCTAGGAGGGAGGGGAATAAAAACAGTCGCATGCGATGGCCCTGACCATCGATTCGCCTTGCCTTAGATTTTCATCATCTGACACTGGGCCTTCGCGCTGCTAAGATGCTTTTGTAAACCACTTTTTGTTCACCCATCGCCCAGGGGAAGCAACCACCTGTGAGAGATCGACTTGAGCAACTCTTCTTCCGACTCGGGGGCTATCTCGATAACGAGCGCCTGACGGTTTTCATTGAACTGCTCGTCATCTGGCTACTGGTTTTTTTCATCTTCAATTTTCTGCGCGGCACGCGCGGCGCTCGCGCCCTCAAAGGCGCTGCGCTTATCTTCATCGTCGCCACACTGTTCATTCGTGTCGTCGTGCGCGAAGACACTTTTGAAAGACTCAACTACATCTACAGCGGCTTTGTCGGCTTTGCCGCCATCGCGCTGGTCATTCTCTTTCAACCTGAAATTCGGCGCGGCCTGGTGCGACTGGGGGAAACATCTTTCTTCGGTACCGGTAGCGGCCTTCGCCGTAAGGTCGTCATCGAAGAAATTCTCTCTTCCATCGGCTACCTCAGCAAAAACAAAATCGGGGCGCTCATCGCCATCGAACGCGAAACCGGTCTGCGCCATATCGTCGAAGGTGGCACACGCGTTGAAGCTGTCGTCTCCGCAGAACTGCTCAACACGATCTTCTGGCCAGGCAGCGCGCTGCACGACATGGGCGTCGTTATTCAAGGTGACAAGATCATTGCTGCCGGTGTGCAGTTTCCACTGGCTGATGGCGGGGTGTTCGATACCGAGCTAGGCTCGCGCCACCGTGCAGCGATCGGGCTGTCGCAGGAAGCGGACTGCATGATCATCGTCGTCTCCGAAGAGACCGGCACCATCAGCACCGCAGAGCGTGGCAGCCTCAAGCGCGGCCTCAACATCGACACACTGCGCACCGAACTGGTCAAAGGGCTGGACAAAACCGAAATGGAAAAGGTGCCCAAGCCTGAAGAAACCGTGACCGAAACCAACGACAAAGGCACGTGAGGAAAATTGTAATTTCAGATTTCAAAT
>CAZYQL010000041.1:0-3510 GCA_964650055.1 uncultured Phycisphaeraceae bacterium
GTCTGCAATGCGTATCCACATCTGATCGATGATGCGTTTGTACACGATCATTTAAGCGAATGGAAGAAATGAACAGCTTCATTTGCAGCCGCAGCGTCCTCGCTGTGCAATTGCACGTCCGCGCAGCGAGGACGCTGCGGCTATGAAAGATCGCTTAAATGATGAATGCTCACTTGGGAATCTGATCGGCGAATTTCTTCTTGAATTCATCAAGCGAAGCGCAACCAGCGGGCAATTTCGCTTCATCCACAAGCAGCACCGGAATGCCATCGCGAATCGGATAGCGCAGGCCGCCGATGCTGCCGACGAGAAACGCCCCTTCCATAACGAGTGGCGAGCGCGTTAGCGGACAAACGAGAATCTTGAGCAAATCAGGATCGATAGTGACAGATGCAGGCATGGGAATCTCCGCGTTTGCGTGCATCATATCACTCAGTTGAACCGCCGTAATATTTAGCCGTTCGCCTTGGCGAACCAAGTGCAATCACGACGCATCACGATCCACGCGCTCGATATCCGCCCCAAGCTGTTGCAGACACGTTTCCATCCGTTCATAGCCACGGTCCAGGTGATAGACGCGGTGCACCGTCGTCGTACCTCGCGCGGCAAGGCCGGCGATAATCAGGCCAGCACTGGCGCGAAGGTCGCTCGCCATCACCGGAGCGCCGACAAGCCTGCGGACGCCGGTGACGAGTGCAGTCGGGCCGTTGCGGATGATATTCGCACCCATGCGCAGCAGCTCGGCTGTGTGCATGAAGCGATCGGGGAAAATCTTTTCCGTGATGATCGAGTTGCCATCGGCCAGGCAAAGCAGCGCCATGATCTGCGCCTGAAGATCAGTCGGGAAGCCGGGGTGTGGCTGCGTGGTGACTTCGACAGGGTCCAGCCGACGTGCACTGGCGACGCGAACCGTCTCGCGCAGGCGATCGACCTGAGTGCAGTCATCCTTGGGCAGTTCGATTTCGACGCCGACTTCTTTGAGACGATCGATCGCAGCCGTGAGGGCATCGACTGGGCAATTATCCAGCACCACATCGCCGTTGGTCACCGCCGCAGCCATGATATAGGTGCCTGCTTCGATACGGTCAGGCATGACGGTGTGATCGACGCCATGCAGTTCATCAACGCCTTCGATGACGATGCGCGGCGAGCCGTGGCCGGTGATGCGAGCGCCCATCGCATTGAGCATGCGGGCGAGATCTTCGATTTCTGGTTCGCACGCAGCGGACTCGATGATGGTCGTGCCTTCCGCGAGGACCGCAGCGCTCATGACATTGGCAGTGCCCAGCACGGTGGAGCCGAAGGGCCCGCCGAGGAAGACGCGCGTGCCGCGCAGCCGCTTGGCCTCGGCGACGATATAGCCTTCATCGAGGCTGATGCGAGCGCCCAGGGCTTTGAGGCCGCGAATATGTAGATCGACCGGGCGTGGGCCGATGTTGCAGCCGCCGGGCATCGAGACACGGGCGTAGCCGCGCTTGGCGAGCATCGGACCAAGCGTGCAAATAGAGGCACGCATGGTGCGGACGATGTCGTAATCGCATTCACTGGAGGTCGGATCGGTGACGTGCAGCGTCAGCTCGTTGATCTCGTCAGCAGTCGCGCCGCCGTATTCGATAGGCGAGGCTGAGCCGCTGCGAGGAATCGCGCCGACCTTTCGGCTGACCGCTGTCGCAACGCCACCGTTGTCGCTGCCCCCTGCCGTCAAACTGGCGGGCGAAGCGACCGTGATGACCTTGGGCTTGGCGTTTTTAGCCGCACTCGCCATGCGCCAGTTCGCTGTGCAGCCGATGGACTGAAGCAGTCGGCACATGTTTTGAATGTCGGAGAGATCGGGAACGTCGCGCAGCACCACAGGCTCATCCGTGAGGAGCGCCGCTGCCATCAAAGGCAGACTGGCGTTTTTGGAGCCGTGAATCCGTAGGTTGCCGCGCAGGCGTTTTCCGCCGTGAATAATGAATGCATCCATGCGCCAGACACTTTCGCAGATTGGGGAGGTTTGAGCAAGAGCAAATCGTTCGCCGCCACCTTTTTATCGGATGACCTGCTCGCTTCACTTGCAAAAACGGAAATGCTGCGTGGCGTGGGAGTCCAAGGGGCTGGCCGATTTTCATTCGGAGCCACTGAATAAGCTGACGCAATCGTTTTATAAGGAAATCAGGAAAAATGTAAAAAAGGAAAAGAAGCCTGTTAATTAGGGTTTTTCCTGTCTTCTTCTTCCTCCTGTTTTCTTAAAAAAAACTTTTTTGGGCTTTTCAGAAGTCCCATTCGCTTGTTCATCAGTGCCTTGACGCCTTTTCTTTTGCGACTTTTGCGATTCTTTGCGGCCATCCATTCTTCTCTTCGTTCGCCAAGGTGAACGGCTAAATAGTGATTACCTCGCCCTTCGGATATCCTTCTCACCATGACTGCACGATTTACCATTGTTGGCCTGGGCGAAGCGCTCTTTGATGTCTTTCCCGATCGGCAGCTTCTGGGCGGGGCACCGCTCAATGTCGCGGTTCACGCTCATCAACTTGCGCAGCCCAAAGGCGGGCGCGGTGTCGTCGTCAGCCGAATCGGGCAGGACACTTTGGGAGACGCCCTCTTGGCTGAACTGCGATCGAGAAGCATGTCCACCGAGTACGTGCAATCCGACCCCGACCGCCCCACCGGCACCGTCTATGTCGAACTCTCCCCCACCGGCGAGCCGACTTACGACATCGTGCAAGGCGTCGCCTGGGACTGGATGCAGTTCGATCCCGATGCCGAATCACTGGCGAGCAATTGCCAGGCTGTTTGCTTTGGCACCCTCGCCCAGCGCGTCTCTGAATCGCGCAGCTGCATTCAACGCTTTCTCACTGCTGCCAAAAGAGCCATTCGCCTGTTCGATGTGAATCTCAGACAGGCTGCCTACACCGCGCAGATCATTCGCAGGTCTTGCGAGCTTTCCACGGTCGTCAAACTCAACGAGCAGGAGATGCCAATCGTCGCGGAGCTTTGTGCGCTGATGCCTTCGGCTTTGATCAAGGCAGATGATCCCCTTGAAACACTAGCGCTGATGCTGATGAAAAAGTACGAGCTGAAAATGGTCGTGCTCACCCGAGGCGAGCGCGGCACGGTGCTGCTGACGCCTTCGTCGCGGGTGGAAGGCGAAGCTGTGAGTTATGAAGCTGAAACCGGTGCTGATCGCGTTGGCGCTGGCGATGCGTGTACTGCCGCGATCTTGCTAGGCTTGGTGCAGCGATGGCCGCTGGAGAAGGTCGTGAAATTGGCGAATCACATGGGGGCCTTTGTCGCCAGTCGCCGCGGCGCGACGCCCGCCCTGCCCGATGAGATCAAGGCGATGATCGGCTGAAGCATCAGCCCCGCCCGGCAGTTCGAAGTTCCGAGTTGCGAGTTCAAGGTTCAAAGTTGTGAGCCCGGAAACATCGTAGGCAAGAACCATCTCAACCTCGAACCTTAAACCTTGAACCTTGAACCTTGAACCTTGAACTCCAACCTATTCAGTGCACCCCTTGCGTTGCCAGCCAT
>CAZYQL010000041.1:3610-19636 GCA_964650055.1 uncultured Phycisphaeraceae bacterium
AACCTTGAACCTTGAACTCCAACCTATTCAGTGCACCCCTTGCGTTGCCAGCCATCTTTCTGCATCGATCGCCGCTTTGCAACCCATGCCCGCTGCGGTGATCGCCTGACGATAAACAGAGTCAGCCACATCGCCGCCAACGAAGACACCTTCGATGTTGGTTGTGGATCGGTAGGTGTCAGCGAGTTTGATGTAACCCTTCTCATCGAGGTCGAGTTGGCCCTTGAGGAACGAAGTGATCGGTGTGTGGCCGATGGCCAAGAAGAGGCCGCCCAGTTTTTGTTCGCGTTCCTCGTTGGTCTTCTCGTTCTTGAGGCGGACGCCGGTGATTTTTTCTGCGCCAAGCACATCAACAACAGTCGTATTCCAGACGATTTCGATTTTGGGATTTTCCATGGCTCTGTCCGCCATGATCTTGCTGGCACGCAGTTCATCTCGGCGAACGTAGAGATAAACCTTGCTGGCAAACTTGGTGAGGTAAGTCGCTTCTTCCACTGCGGAGTCGCCGCCGCCGACGACGCCCAGTTCCGCGCCGCGAAATACGGGCAGCGCACCATCGCACACGGCACAAGCGCTCACGCCGCCGCCGGTGGTTGCCAGCCGCATTTCATTTTCCAGTCCGAGCCAATTGGCCTTGGCGCCGGTGGCGATGATGACGCTGTGAGCTTTCACTTCAAAACCGGCATCACCTTTGATCGTGAACGGCCGCGACTTCAGATCGACCGACTCCACATTTTGAAACGAAGCGTAAAGCGGGAAATCTTTATTGAGATCCGCTTCACCCTTGACGCCCTCTTCACCGACCACGCGGGTGCCAAAGCGCAGAGCCTGCTTGGCGAATTCCTGCATCATCTGCGGGCCTTGGATGCCGTGAGGGAAGCCGGGGTAATTTTCGACTTCGGTGGTGAGCATGAGTTGCCCGCCGGGTACGAGACTGCCCGCGGCACGGCCGGGGAACATCAGCGGACTGAGATTCGCGCGAGCGGCATAAATGGCAGCGGTCCAGCCTGCGGGGCCGGAGCCGACGATGACGACTTTTTCGATGTTGTCTTTTTGATCAGTCATGGGAGCGGGATTCTAGGGAAAATGGTGTCGGCATGAAAGCAGTAGATTCATGCAGCAGGGGCAGCGTAATTGGCCCTTCGCCTTAGCGAACGAAGTTTGGCATGGCCGAAAAAGTCGCAAAAATCGCAAAAATGAGTTTGTGACCAGTCGGCACGTGCCATATTCGGTTTTCCTAATTCATAAAACTGCACTCGGCCTGAGCATCACTGAAGAGATTACTGACGACAAGCGAAATCTATTTCAGATCTCCCGCTTCAGTTTAGAGGCGCGTAGTGGTGGCGGGTTCCTGCGCACGACCACCGAAGGCAGCAACAAGATGAATACTGCACTTCACTCACCTGCTGATCGATGACAGATAGGCACGCCATCCGCCATGGTGGCTGATGTCGGTCGCTCCTGTCAGGCCGAACGGCTCACAGATAAATCCCTTGACGGTTGAATCATCTTCAAGGGTTAGTGTGCCAATGCCCAGGGGTGAAGGAATACCATCGACAAAGCTGCCCAAGGATTCGTGCGGGATGTCCCATAGTTCGACTTCAATCGCGTGGCCGGTCTGACCATCACCCACTCGCAAAATGCCGGGCTTGGCGGGCGCTGAATTGGCCAGTGCGTAGAAGCGATAAATCGGGGCGGTGCGGCAGGTTCGCATGAGCGTTCCTCCGCGCTGGGTCAGTTGCCAGTTGAGCGGTTGGCCCGACAGATGGGCGCCGAGCACTGCGAGTCGCACGAAGCCTGGTAGTGGTGCTTGGGCCGATTCAGGCGTGTCACCGTCATGCGTGGCGAGCGTCGTGGTTCCTGTACCCAGTGCAAGTGCTGCCGCGATGTGGATCTTGCTGCCCAGCCGCGCGAGCATGCCATCGCACCAGGCCGGTGCCACAAGGGTGACGCCAAACGGCAGGCCGTGCGAAGTAAACCCAGAGGGAACAGCTATTGCCGAGTAGTCGAGCAAATTTACGAAGTTCGTGTAATACCCCAAATTCGTGTTGAGCTGAATCGGTTCAGCGGCGACCTGCTCATGTGTATAGATCGTTCCTGCCGTGGGCAGCAACATCAAGTCGATTGATTTCCACACTTCGTCGGCGATCGATTTGAGCCAAGCCAGTTCGTACATCGCTTCAAAGGTTTCCACGGCTGAAATCTGCGAAGCCTTTTCAATGATCGATCGTGTCACCGGCAGTAGTGAATTCGGCTGCGACTTGATGAAACTTGAAATGGCGGCATAACGCTCCGCCACCCAGGGCCCGCCATAGAGAAGTGCCGCAGCATCGGCGAAGGGTGTGAAATCAATCTCGACGGCGACGCCCCCTGCCCATTGCATGCGCTGGGCGGCTGCTTCATAGAGCGATGCATATTCATCATTGCCAAAAAACTGAAGATGGCGGCGCGGAACTCCAAAGCGAAAAGGCTGCGGCAGAGTCGCTTGCATGGAATTAAGTGGCGAGGATCGAGAGAATGGATCATGTGCATCATGACCCGCCACAACGCGAAGGACTGCCGCCGCATCATCGCAGGTCAGTGCGAAGATCGAAACGCAGTCGAGCGAACGGCAAGCAGGAACAACGCAATGGGTGCTGATGTAGCCACGCGTAGGCTTGAGTCCGACGATGTTGTTGAATCCCGCAGGAATACGGCCAGAGCCAGCGGTATCGGTGCCCAGTGCAAAGCTGACAAGGCCAGCCGCCACAGCGACCGCAGAGCCAGAACTTGAACCACCGGAGATATATGACGGATCAAAGGTATTGCGACAGGCTCCATAGGGCGAGCGCGTGCCGACGAGGCCGGTAGCGAACTGATCGAGATTCGTCTTGCCAATGAGGATGGCGCCCGCATCCATAAGGCGATGTACGCATGTGGCGGATTGCTTGGGCGTGTACGCGAAATCCGGACAGCCCGCCGTCGTCGGGAGGCCCGCGACATCAATGTTGTCCTTCACAGCAAAAGGAACACCCAGTAGCGGCATCGCCGCGCCCGCAGCGGCTCGCGACTTCGCTTCGCTCCATTGCTGCATCACCTGATCTTGCGCCAGCCTTGCGATCCAGACCGCCGGGTCTACATAGGCATCGGCGCGCGACATCGCTCGCAATAGCAACTGCTCGCGCTCAGCTATTGGTGCTGCAAGAATGCTTGCGATGGTCGCCATGGGGTCATTCAATTCTTTTTGAGGCATCGATCATTGCTCCATTTCGCGTATCGCTAGATGATCCTGACATCAAGCCCAGCCCGGCTGATGATCTCACGAGATTTACCTTGTGCATCGATAACAAGCAGGCCGCCACTTGCGGATAGTCCTGTCACTGTCGCTACAGTCTCGGGGCCATTTTGTTTGAGCAGAATCTGCCTGCCAACCATGCGCGACATCGCAGTCCAGCACTCAATCCAATCGCTTGGTCTTTGCCAGAGATGTTCGAGTTCTGTCATGAGTTGCCCAAAGAAAATCGGCAGCGGGATTTGTCGGTCAAGCACCATGCTGGCTGAGCAGGCAATGGTCGCGAGTTCCGCTTCAAAGCAAGACTGATTGAGATTCACGCCGATGCCCACGACATGCACCACACCCGCAGCCTGTGCGATGGATTCAACGAGAATGCCCGCAATCTTGCGATCTTCCACAAGCACATCGTTAGGCCATTTCAGGTGTGCATCGATTCCCCATTTCTGCCGAAGGATTTTGGCGATGGCGATGCCAGGCATCAATGAAATGGCGGTAGCAGAGGGCGACTCACGGCGCAGAACCAGCGACATCCACAGGCCCTTGGGCTGGCTGGATTCCCAGCGATTGCCGTCGGTGCCACGCCCGGCAGTCTGCTGGCCCGCGACAAACACAGCACCATGGTCGGTCTGCCCGCTGGCGACGGCCTTGGCTGCCTGAGTGCTCGTCGAGTCGGTCGATTCAAACCAGATGAGCGGATGCCCGAACTGGATCGCTTGTACTTGTTCCAACAGGTCTTGACGGTTCATGATGACTCGCTCGGCATGCAATGCTCAAGGCAATGGCAGGCCCATTGACTAGTATTACGATTTGATCATAATGTAATACGTGAGTGCTAAGCAATCCGAATCTGATCTGACCCGCATCAGCATTTCGCTGCCGGCGGATTTGCTTGATGACCTCGATGCCATGGTGAAGCAGCGAGGCTTGCCCAGCAGATCGCATGCAGTGGCGGAGACGATTCGCCAGCAGCTCGCTGAACACTCCCAGCGTCTGGGCAAGCGGGTGCTGGCGGGAACCATCACGGTGGTCTACCGCGCCAGCCGTGGACGCATCCGCAATGAACTGGCAGCGGTGCAGCGGAAATTTCTCAAGGAAACCATCAGCTCGCAGCACGTGTTTCTTGAGCACGATCACAGCCTTGAGGTGCTTCTGGTGCAAGGCCCCGGCAAACGGTTGCAGCTCATCAGCAATGCAATCGCAGCAGTCAAAGGCGTATTGCAGGTGCGATTGTCCGTCACCGAACAGCGCCTGCCGCCTTTGTATTAAGTGGAACGCAGGCAGAAACAGGAATGAATGATGGATGCTGGATCAGTCAAATGCGACACCGCCACGCCGCTCAAGGCCCGCGAACATGCCCGCGCCATGGCAGGCACGGTGGTTCGCAACATGCCCACGATTCCTGCGGCGGATGCACGCGATCTACCGACGGGCGTTGCCGCCGGTGATGTCGTTTGGGATGAGACCATCGGCGCAGGCGGCTACGCTCATCGCATTCTGTCGCGCGGTTCGCGCCTGCGCATCACAGATATGGATGGCGATGCATGTGTCAACCTGCTGCTCTTCAACGCTGACCGCATGATCGAACGGCTCAATGTCGCTGACACTGTCAAAGTTCAGTGGAATGCCTATCTAGGAAAAGGCAAGCTGCTCCTCTCGGATATGGGCCGGGTGATCATGTCGATTGTCGATGACACAAGCAATCGGCACGACACGTTCTGCCCCGCGTCCAGCCCTAAATCCAACATCGCCAAGTACGGGCAAGGCGACAACTACACCACTGCCCCCAGTGCACGCGATCGTTTTCTAATCGCGCTGGGAAAGTATGGCCTTGGCAAGAAGGACATCGCACCCAATATCAATCTCTTCAAGGGTGTTCACATCGAAACCGATGGCGCGACAACATTCCACGGCGATGTGACCAAGCCGGGTTTGTTCGTGGAACTACGTGCGGAAATGAACGTGCTCGTGGTACTTGCGAACACGCCGCATGTGCTGGACCCTCGCCCTGAGTATCACGCAACGCCGGTGCGATTGACCGCTTGGCGGGGCCAGGTCACGCCGCTCGATGACGCTGTGCGAAACGCCAGCCCAGAAGCTATGCGTGCGATTGAGAACACGGAGGATTTCTTCATTCGATGAGCGCGGGCACGGCACTGTTTGACGACAGCATCGCAGGATTGATATTCACATGACTGAGCAAGACACCACCTCACCGCCGATCACCGGACGCATCCTATTCGATGATGTGGTCCCTGCGCGTGCGCCATGGGCGCGCCCGGTGCTCAAAGGGCAGACGCTTCGCATCCTCGATCTGCAAGGCAATCAGGCGGCCGATTTTCTCGCATATCACCTGCACGATGAAGCGGAGCGCTACAGCGCTGCAGAGACGATCGCGAACCAGCGCAATCTCTATCTCACCGTCGGCACCGTGCTCATGAGCAGCGACGGCAACGAGATGATGACCATCACCGCTGACAACTGCGGCAGGCACGACACCATCGGCGGGGCATGCAGCGTCGAATCAAACGCCCTTCGCTATGGCCATCACACTCGTTGCCAGCATGCATGTGTGGATAATTTTCTTGATGCCCTGGTTCGCCGTGGCATGGGCAAGCGCGACATGGTCAGCAACATCAACTGGTTCATGAATGTGCCTGTCGAAGCTGATGGCAGCCTGGGCATCGTCGATGGTATCTCGGCACCGGGCAAGTATGTCGATCTCCGTGCGGAGATGGATTGCCTCTGTGTCGTGTCGAACTGTCCGCAAATCAACAACCCCTGCAACGGGTTCAATCCGACACCCGTGCGAATGATCATCTGGGAAACGTGAGCGCGTGATGTTCAAGACTGTGCTGATTGCCAACCGAGGCGAAATTGCCTGCCGTGTGATAAAGACACTGCGAAAGCTGGGCGTGTGCGCTGTCGCGGTTTACTCGGAAGCGGATGTCGATGCGATGCATGTTTCGCTGGCGGATGAGGCTGTCTGCATCGGGCCAGCGCCGGTGGAAAAGAGTTATCTCAATGTCAGCGCCATTCTCGATGCGGCGCGGCAGACCGGGGCACAGGCGATTCATCCGGGCTACGGTTTTCTCAGTGAAAATGCAGACTTTGCCGACACCTGCGAAGCGGCGGGCATTGCCTTCATCGGCCCCACTGGTCAGCAGATGCGCGACTTCGGTCTCAAGCACACCGCCCGCGCACTGGCTTCGCGCAATGGCGTGCCGCTGCTGCCGGGCACCGATCTGCTCGACTCGCCGCAGGCTGCCATTGAAGCGGCCAGCACCATCGGCTACCCCGTCATCCTCAAAGCCACCGCAGGCGGCGGCGGCATCGGTATGCGCATCTGCCAGAATGAAGACGATCTGAGCGATGCCTTCGATGTGGTGAAACATCTAGGCGAAGCGAATTTCAAAGCATCCGGCGTCTATCTCGAACGCTTCGTCACCGATGCGAGACACATCGAAGTTCAACTCTTTGGCGACGGCCAGGGCAATGTCATCACGCTGGGCGAGCGCGATTGTTCTTCTCAAAGGCGCAATCAGAAAGTCATCGAAGAAACTCCGGCACCCAATCTATCACCCGAGGCCAGAGCGCAGCTTTGCGATTCGGCGAAGCGACTGGGCGCAGCTGTCAGCTACCGATCGGCGGGCACCGTCGAGTTTGTTTTTGATGCGCAGCGCAACAAGTTTTACTTCCTCGAAGTCAACACGCGGCTGCAAGTGGAGCATGGCATCACCGAAACTGTCACGGGCATTGATCTCGTGCAATGGATGGTGCAACTGGCGGCAGGCGATCGGTCGATGCTCGACTCCTACACCCATCAGCCGCGCGGCCATTCGATACAGGTGCGCATCTACGCCGAGAATCCCGCGAAGGATTTTCAGCCCAGTTCCGGATTGCTCACGCATGTTTCCCACGATCACGACCACCGCGTTGATGGCTGGGTCGCCAGCGGCACAAGTGTGAGTCCGTTCTACGACCCACTGCTTGCCAAGACGATCGTGCATGGCACGACGCGTGAAGAAGCCATTGCGAATCTTGAAGATGCTCTCGCGTGCACCACGCTCGCAGGCATCGAGACCAACCTTGAGTATTTGCAACAGGTCATCAGCTCGCCGCAGTTTCGTGAAGGCACGATGACCACGCGTGCGCTGTCGCAGTTCGCTTATACACCAGCGACTTTTGATGTGCTGGCTGCGGGTAATTTTACAACCGTGCAGGATTACCCCGGCCGCATCGGCTACTGGGATGTCGGCGTGCCACCCAATGGCCCGATGGATCATCTTTCTTTCCGCATGGGCAACCGCCTTCTCGGCAACGATGAAGGCGCTGCTGGCCTCGAGTGCACCGTCATCGGCCCCACGCTTCGATTCAATTGCGACGCCACCATCTGCCTCACAGGCGCAGCCATGCGTGCAACCCTCGGCGGTCAGCGCGTGCCTTATCACGAGCCTGTTGATGTGGCTGCCGGTTCAACTTTGCAACTAGGGAAAATCGAAGGCCCCGGCTGCCGAACTTATCTGCTCGTGCGCGGCGGCATTGATGTGCCCGATTATCTGGGCAGCAAATCAACCTTCACGCTTGGCAATTTCGGTGGCCACGGCGGCCGCACACTTCGCACTGGCGATGTGCTGCATCTGAATCGCGACACACCGAATGATTCTGCGCCCATCAGCAAAGTGGTGCCCCCCACTCTCGCCAAACACTGGCACATCGGCGTCTTCGATGGCCCGCATGGTTCGCCCGATTTCTTCACCGATGACGATATCGACATGCTCTTCGCCACCGCATGGGAAGTGCACTTCAATTCTGCACGCACCGGTGTTCGACTCATCGGCCCCAAGCCGCAGTGGGCACGCAAGGACGGCGGCGAAGCGGGCCTGCATCCATCCAACATTCACGATAACGCCTACGCCATCGGCACCATCGACTTCACCGGCGACATGCCCATCATCCTTGGCCCCGATGGTCCGAGCCTGGGCGGTTTCGTCTGCCCCGCCACGATCGTGCAAGCTGAGCTTTGGAAAATCGGCCAACTCGCACCCGGCGACAAAGTGCAGTTCGTGCGATTGACCAGTGAAGAAGCATCGAGACTCGAGCGCGAACAAGATGCGATGCTGCGCGGCGATTCACCCGTAAAGCAGCCGGACTCGCTGCAATCCTCGCCTGATTCTCCAAAGTACATCCTGCGTCAAATCCCAGCATCAGAGATCAGTCCGCGCGTCGTCTATCGGCGCAGTGGCGACAAATATCTGCTCGTCGAGTACGGCCCGATCGTGCTGGACATGAAACTCCGCTTTCGCATTCACGCATTGATGTACGCCATACGCGGCGCGATGCAGCGTGGTGATATTCAAGGCATCATCGATCTCACGCCCGGCATCCGTTCGCTTCAGATTCACTATGACAGCCGTGTGCTGCACCTTGATGATCTACTTGATGCGCTTGTCGAAGCCGAACGTGAATTACCGCCGGTGGAAGAGATGGAAGTCGACTCGCGCATCGTTCACATGCCGCTCTCCTGGGAGGATGCGGCCACACTTCTGGCCATCGATCGCTACATGAAGGGTGTGCGTGATGATGCGCCGTGGTGTCCGAGCAATATCGAATTCATCCGCCGAATCAACGGGCTCAGCTCAATCGAGGATGTCAAGCGAATCGTGTTTGATGCGAGCTACCTTGTGCTTGGCCTAGGCGATGTGTATCTGGGCGCACCTGTTGCCACGCCGCTCGATCCAAGGCATCGTCTGGTCACCACGAAATACAACCCGGCTCGCACATGGACACCTGAGAATGCGGTGGGCATCGGCGGCGCCTACATGTGCATCTACGGCATGGAAGGCCCGGGCGGCTATCAATTCGTCGGCCGCACTTCGCAAGTGTGGAACACCTTCAAACAGACGAAGGATTTCAACGAGGGCAAGCCGTGGCTGCTTCGCTTCTTCGATCAGATTCGCTTTTACCCGGTGAGCCATGAGGAGCTACTGAAGTTTCGCCATGATTTTCTGCAAGGCCGGACCTCGCTCAAAATCGAACCGGCTCGTTTCAACTTGCGCGATTACTTCGCATGGCTCGACTCCATCGAGGGCGAATGCCAGGCGTTCAAGGCCAAGCAACAGACAGCCTTCGATGCGGAGCGTACCCAGTGGGAGAGGCGAGGCGAATTTCAGCGGGCCGCAGCAACCGAATCTATCGCGGCAGCATTGCCCGCTGATGCACTGATCATTCCTGTTGGACAGGAAGCGATCGAGTCGCCGATGGGCGCGAGTGTGTGGAAGCTGCTGGTGAAAGAAGGACAGACCGTGGAGGCGGATGAGGAAGTGGCGGTGCTGGAAGCGATGAAGATGGAGACTTCCATTGCGTCGCTTCGCCGCGCTGTGGTCACGAAACTGCTCTGCAAGACAGGGCAGATCGTGCAGGCGGGTCAGCCGCTGATGTTGGTGAAGCCGCTCGATTGAGTTATGTCGATCGGCAACGCATGAGCGTGACTCTTCATTGGGCAGTCGCATGCTGCTCAAGGGTGGTGTGGTGCGCGATATCTGAACACGTCTTGTTTTGAACATCTGTCGAAGTCGCGACAGTTGCGGTTTTTCATATGGGAACCGTGGATTTGATTCGCAACTTCGCGTCGCGCATTTTCAAGGCAGGATATGGCCCTGATGGATGCGATGCCAAGTTTCCGCGCACACCCATTCGTGACAACACAACGAAAAGCGAAACAGATTTGAGAGCGTTCAAACATTTTTTCGCACTCACAGCATCAGAAATCACGATTCATCTGCGATCGCCCTCGCTTCGCGTTCACTGGCACTGGCTTTGCCTTTGAATTGGTCATCGGTGCTATGCCCCCAAACGGTCACCACTGATTGGGCTGTCACCAGATTCGCCGCTGTTGGCGCTGACTTGCAACTCAACCCACACTGGAGAGCGCACATGAAACGGTTCACTTTTGTTCTGACCTTGCTGATGATGCTGCCCCTGCAAGCGACCGGCTTCGCTGAGAAGCTCAAGATCGCTTACAGCGACTGGCCCGGATGGGTCGCGTGGGATGTCGCCATTCAAAAAGGCTGGTTCAAGGAAGCCGGTGTCGATGTCGAATTTGTCTGGCTTGAATATGTGCCTTCGATGGATGCCTTCGCCGCGGGCAAGGTCGATGCAGTTTGCGTCACCAACGGCGACGCCATGGTCACCGGGGCCACCGGTAAGAAATCAACCTGCATCGTCATCAACGATTTCAGCTACGGCAACGACATGATCGTCGCCAAGCCTGGCATCCGAAAGATGGCTGACCTCAAAGGTAAAAAAATCGGCGTTGAACTCAACTTCGTCGATCACCTGCTGCTGCTCAAAGCCCTCGAATCTGCAGGCATGAGCGAGAAAGATGTCACCCTCGTCAACATGGCGACCAACGACACACCTCAGGCCTTGGCCTCCGGCGGCGTCGATGCGATTGCTGCCTGGCAGCCCAACTCAGGTCAGGCCCTCAAGCAGGTGCCCGGCTCCAAAGCGATCTACTCCAGCGTCGATATCCCCGGCCTGATTTACGACGGCCTGTTCGTCAGCAAGGAAAGCCTTGCCAGCAATAAAGCTGAGTGGACCAAAGTTGCCGCTGTGTGGTTCAAAGTCGTTGCGTACATCAAAGATCCCAAGACCCAGCCTGATGCGCTGAAAATCATGGCCGCCCGCGTGGGCATCAGTGCAGAGGAATATGCGGGTCTGCTCGAAGGCACTTTCCTTCTTGATCTCGAAGGCAACACGAAGGCCTTCAAGATGACCGACACGCTTGAGTCGATTTACGGATCGAGCAAGCTGGTCAACGATTTCAATGTGAAGCATGAGGTATACATGAAGCCGGAGGATGTGAAGAGCTACTTCGATCCGAGCCTGGTTGCTGACGTCGCGAAGATGAAGAAGTGATCAGCTCTGCTCAGGCATCATGAGAACACACAGGCCCGATGGCAATGCACTCTTGCAACTGCCATCGGGTTTGTTCTGAATCGATTGGTTCTGAATCGAACCGTTTGTAAAGGTCTCGCCGTTGAACTCGAAGGCCGATTCAAACTCGACAAAGCCACGCGCTCCCGCATGGCTGGCGATCCGCGCAGACCCGCCAGCCAAGCGGTCGCTGGTGCTCAAGATTTTCTCGTTTCTGATTCCGCTCGCTATCTGGTGCATGATCAGTTACGTGCCCTTCATCTGGCATCCGCTGGTTCGCATCACAGATCAAGGCGGCTCCGATTTTCTTCAGCCGGACATGCTCATCGACCGTGCGGAGTTCGACAAAGAGAACGACCGATTGCGTGAAGAGAAGCTCACCATCGCCGCAGGATCACCAGCCAACCCGATCTTCCTGCCCGCTCCGCACGAAGTAGGCCGCGCGCTCTTCACCGCTTTCAAAACCCCGCCACAGCGTAAAGGCGATCCGTGGTTTCATGAAAGCCTCTGGCACAGTATGCAGATTATTTTCTGGGGCTTCTCGCTCTCGTGCATCATCGGCGTACCGCTGGGCATCATCAGCGGAACCTTCCCAACTCTGGCCCGGCTCACCGAACCCTTCGTCGATTTCGTCCGCTACATGCCTGCGCCCGTCTTTGGTGCACTGTGCATCGCCGTCCTTGGATTGGCAGATGCGCCCAAGATCGCCATCATTTTCATCGGTACGTTTTTTCACATGGTGCTGATCATCGCCAACACCACGCGCCTGCTCGATCCCGCCCTGCTCGAAGCTGCGCAAACGCTCGGGGCCAACCGCAAACGCCTGATCAGCCGCGTCATCGTGCCCGGCATCCTGCCCAATCTTTACAACGACCTGCGCATTCTCCTTGGCTCCGCATGGACACTGCTCATCATCGCTGAACTTATCGGCGCGACCTCCGGTATCAGCTACTTCATCAATCAGCAAGGCAAGTATCGCAACTACGAAAACGTCTTCGCAGGCATCATCATCATCGGACTCATCGGCCTCATCACCGATCAATTCCTCGCTCGCATGCGCCCAGTTCTCTTTCCATGGCTTCGCAAAGGGGCAGGCAGTTCGGGCGGCTTCTTCTACTGGATCAGTGGCGGCAGATACACGCGAAGACCCCTGCCACTATTCGATCAACGCAGTAGCAGCGAACTCGATGGCGCAGCAGCGCACGACGTCGGCGTCGTCCCCGGAGGTGATCAGTGAATCCTTCCGATATCGCCACAACAACTCCGCTGCTTCCGATGAGCGATGCGCTCGCTGCAAGATTCAAACGCATCGATGAAAGACCTGTCGTTCTTGATGTGCTACATCTGGGCAAGCGTTTCACGCGAGGCAAGAAGCACATCGATGCACTGCACGATATTAGTTTTCAGGTACATCGCCGTGAGTTTCTTTGTGTGGTTGGCCAGTCCGGCTGCGGCAAGAGCACGCTCGCACGCATTCTCGCAGGCCTCGATCATCCCACCGCAGGTCAGGTGCTTGTCGATGACATGCCTGTCACCGGCCCCGGCCCAGAGCGTGGCATGGTCTTCCAAGGCTACACGCTTTTTCCCTGGCTTACCGTCCATCGCAATGTCATGTTCGGCCCGCTCAGTCGCGGCATCGGCCCCAATGAAGCCTCCGCTCGCGCCTGTGAATGGATCGACATGGTCGGCCTCTCCGCCTTCACCGATGCCTACCCCGATCAACTCTCAGGCGGCATGAAGCAGCGCGTCGCCATCGCCCGTGCACTGGCCAATCAGCCACGCGTGCTCCTCATGGATGAACCCTTTGGCGCACTCGATGCACAGACCCGCTCGAAGATGCAGGCCCATCTGCTTCAGATCTGGCAGAACGTGGATGTGACGATCATTTTCATCACACACGATCTGGAAGAAGCGATCTATCTTGCGGATCGCGTGATCGTTCTGGGCGCCAACCCCAGTCGCATTGTGGAGACGATCGATGTGCCGCTGGCACGACAACGATCGCGTGATGATCTGGCATCGCCGCAGTTCATCGCCACGAAAGCGCATCTCGAAAGTCTCATCCACCCTCCGCAGCAGGCGACAACCATCGAGCAGTTGCCGATGCCTCGCATGACGATGGTGGGTGACGATGTGTGGTGAATCGCAGGCAAGGTCCAAGCATCTCTCTATTGCAGTCTGAACATTTTAGGCTCATCCGGTTAACGAACCTCGGCAATGCCTTCACCTCAGGCAACCCTTGCCTGCGGAGCAGCTTCGCGCGCCTGGCAAAGAACGTCGAAACCACCAGCCCGCGCGGCCCGCAAAACGCCGCCACTGATGATCCGCCAGACGCTGTCGATGGCCGAACGGTTACCCCTTAATCGCCTTCGCCAGTCGGGCGATGCCTTCGTGGATTTGCTTCACGGTACTGACGCCAAAGCTTAGCCGCATCGTGTTCTGCGGAATGACCCGCGTGGTGTCCGGGCCGTAGCAATATCCACCGGGCACATAGATCACGCCCTCTTTCAGACAGCGCACAAACAGATCGGAATGGCGACCCGTCTGCACATGCTCAGGCAGCGTCAGATAAACATACAAACCACCCGTCGGCTGCGTCCAGCTTGCACCGGGATACCCCCCCAAATGTTCCTTCAGCGCCGCGAGCATCGCATCGCGTTTGATCGCATACACACGGCAAAGCTCCTTCACATGCTTGTGATACAGCCCGCTCTTCATCGCCGCCAGCAGCAGATGCTGCGACAGATTGTTCGATCCAAAATCGTGATTGCCCTTTTGCGCCAGTGCCGGATCGACCAGATCGCTCGGCAGCAATCCATACCCCGTCTTAAAGCCCGGCGAGAACGGCTTACTAAAAGTCTGAAGCAGCGCCACATATTCACCCGTACTGTCATGCTTCTTAATCGAATGAGGCACGGAGCCTTCGTAAGTCAGTTCGCGGTAAGCCGCATCTTCGAGGAGCAGAATGCGCCCGCCTGATTCAGGATCGTTCGACCATTTGCGAACGATGTCGAGTACGCGCGGCCTGCGATCTTCGCTAAGCGTCAGGCCGGTCGGGTTCTGGTGATAGTCACAGGTGTAAACCATCTTGACGCGGTGAAGTTGCCCTTCATCAGCGATCTTGGCGAACACTGCTTCGAGGCGATCGGGGATCATGCCCTGGTCGTCCATTTCGACGCCGCGCACGATGGCACCAGCGGATTCAAGCAAGCCGGTGTAAACGAAATAGCTGGGCCATTCGGTGATGACGATGTCACCGGGATCGATGAGAATGTCAGTCAGCACGAAAAGCATTTGCTGGCTGCCGGTGGTGATGATGATGTCGTTGGCTGTCGCGCTGAGCTGCGAAGCGCTGACGCCGTCGAGTGATTCGAGGTGGGACAGCAGCATCTGGCGCAGCTCAGTCAGGCCGTGGGTCGTGCCGTACTGCAGCGCGATGCGCGCCAGGGCAGGATCGCGCAGCATCTGGCCCAGTAGTTTCTCCGACTCGGGGACGGGCAGCGATTCGTAATCGACGAGGCCGGCAGCCAGGGAGATCATGTTCGGATTGCTGACCGCCTGCGCCATCAGGTAGGTGATGGGCTGCTCATTGGTGCGGGCGGCCTTCTGCGATAGGTGAAACGATTTGGACATGGGAGGATGATAGCGAAGAACGTCAACGTGATTCGCCGAAGCGCTCACCGCAGTTTTCTGGGTTTCTGTGTTATCGATCGTGTTGTTCAAAGGAAACATGGTTGCCCCCGGGATCAAGTCTTGCACTTTTTCTTGGCCTGAGTTTGTCTACCCAAGCGATTTTTCATTTCACGTCACGACGTTAAATCATTTTATTTACTGTGTTTATCTCATGTCTAGGGGTAAACGGGTAGACGTCTACCCTCCTCCCTTTAGCAGCGAAAGAGAGGAACAAGCCAGCCATAGTATATCATGTATTCAACGTAGTTTCAATGGTTTATTGTTTAACAAACACAATAAAATGCACTGACCGCCAAGCAGCGGGCGAGCGCTGAAACAAACGGGACTTCTGGAGCTGTTCTGGCGCGACTTGCAATGGCGCTCGCATGCGGTGCGTTGTGATTATGATGAATGTGAACGCTATATTCCCCTTACATTGCAGGAGGCCGCCGTGTCACGATTTCCGATTTTTCTTCCGCCCGTCAATCGTCGATCCTTCATTCGCACCCTGTCGCTGACCGCCGCTGCGATGATGACGCCCGGTGCCTTTGCCGAGCAGCTCGCGCTCACTCCGAAACAGACCGAAGGCCCCTTCTATCCTGACAAGCTGCCGCTGGACACGGACAACGATCTGCTCATCATCAACGACAAGACGACCGCCGCCATCGGTGAGGTGGCTTACCTGAGCGGACGCATTCTTGATGCCAAGGGTGATCCGATCAAAAACGCGACCATCGAAATCTGGCAGTGCGATCAGAACGGCGTCTATCTCCACACCCGCGACAGTGATCGCAAACAGGACAAGCAGGACAAAAACTTCCAAGGCTTTGGTCGCTTCATGACCAGTTCATCGGGCGAGTATCTTTTCCGCACCATCAAGCCTGTGTCCTACCCCGGCCGCACGCCGCACATTCATGTGAAGGTCAAACACAAAGGCAAGGAACTGCTCACCACGCAGTGTTATGTGAAGGGTCATGCCGGCAATGATCGCGATGGCATTCTGCGCAGCATCCGCGATGAAAAGCAGCGGGAGAATATCATCATCGACTTCGCGCCGATCAAGGACGCCAAGGCTGGTGAACTGGCGGCGAAGTTTGATGTGGTGATCGGGTTTACGCCTGAGGCGTGAAAAACAGAATTGTGAA
>CAZYQL010000041.1:19736-28502 GCA_964650055.1 uncultured Phycisphaeraceae bacterium
CCGCCGTCTTTGCGGAACAGGCTGGACACCGATTGATTGTGGTGGATGCGGTGGATCGCTTCGCCCAGCAGTTCGGCGACAGTCAACTCGATCAGCTTCGCTTCAATTGGCGCACAGCGCGGGCCTGTGGGAATTGAATCGGTCACGACGATCTTGGAAATCGGCGCTTCGCTGAGTCGCTCCATCGCCAGGCCCACCAGCACCGGATGCGTCGCGGCACAGATGATGTCCTTGGCGCCGCGCTTGATGCAGAGCTTGGCTGCTTCGCACATGGTGCCTGCCGTGGAAATCATGTCATCGACCATGACCACGGTCTTGCCTTCCACGTTGCCGATGATGTTGTTCGAGACCACCTGGCTGCCAGACTCACGGCGTTTATCGATGATCGCCAGATCGCCGCCGATCCAGTTGGCGTAACTGTTGGCCATCTTCACGTTGCCGACGTCGGGACTGACGAGCACGAGATCGCCAAGCTCTTCGCGAATGGAATTGAAATACTTGACGATGACCGGGGCGGCATGCAGGTGATCGACGGGGATATCGAAGAAGCCTTGGATTTGTTCTGCGTGCATGTCCAGCGCCAGCACGCGATCAGCACCGGCAGTGGTGATCAGATTGGCGACGAGTTTCGCAGTGATCGGCACCCGGCCGGCATCCTTGCGATCCTGCCTGGCGTAACCCATATAAGGCAGCACCGCTGTGATGCGACTGGCGCTGGCGCGCTTGAGGCAATCGATGTAAATCAGAAGCTCCATCAGGTTCGCATTGACCGGATGATTGGTCGATTGCACGATGAAGCAATCGCGGCCACGCACATCCTCTTCGACCTTCACGAGGATTTCGCCATCGGGAAACATATCCGTATGCCCCTGCCCCATCGGCAGGTCGAGGTAACGGCAAATGGACTCCGTCAGCGCCATGGAAGCGCGGCCGGAGAAAATCTTCAGTCCATCACGATCAGAGCGACTCATGGGAATCCTTGTCAGAGATCAGAGGTCAGAAGTCAGAGGTCAGAAAAAGCCGAAAATCGCTGTGATCCTCGGGTTTTTCTCACATCTGCATTTGACGCTTGTGCTGATCTCTGACGTTGGACCTCTGACGGCTTTTGTTGAACTCTCAAGTTGTCAGATGACGATTCAATTCACACCGGTCATTTTCTTAAAAGCCTCTCCCGCATCAGCCGATCCACCAGCGCAAGCTGATCAGGATTATTCACACTGTGTACATCTTCCTGCGGCACGGCATCGACGACCTTCACAGTCTTACCTTCGCGTTTGAGCATGCCTGGCACATCGGTCAGGTAATACTCGCCTTGGCTGTTGTTGGGACGAACCTTGTCTAAGGTAGAGAAAAGTTCATCGGAGCGAAACAGGTAATAGCTCGGGTTCACTTCCTTGCAGGCAAGCTGAGCAGGCGTGGCATCTTTGTGCTCGATGATCGCGGACAAGGAGCCATCGCTCTCTCGAATCACTCGGCCGTAGCCTGTCGGATCATCGAGGATTGCCGTGGCCAGCGTTGAAGCAGCGCTGCTCTTGCGATGCACATCAAGAAGCTGACTGAGCGTTGCTTCACGAATGAGCGGGCCGTCACCGGCGAGAACGAATACATCACTGGCGGGACGATTTTCAAAGAGCGGCGCTGCCATCTGAGTTGCGTGGCCGGTGCCTAGTTGCTCGGTTTGCTCAACGAAATGGCAACCGGTTTCATCCTTGAGTGCATCGCGCACCTGCTGCCCTTCGTAGCCGATGACGATGATGCAGCGTGCCACGCCAGCGGCCTGACATGCTTTGACGACCCACCAGACCATGGGCTTACCCGCGACGGGATAGAGCACCTTGGGCAGCGGCTGACCATCTGGGCCGCCGGCCGCGCCAGTCATGCGCTTGCCTTTGCCCGCAGCGAGAATGATCGCATCGGGAGCGGCGGGAGAATTCGAGGGGGAGAGCGATGGGGCTGCGCTGTTCGCCATGGCGTGTGAATTCAATCTATCTAAGGAGCCGGCGTACACCGGCGAAAAACATGCAAGGGCTTTGAGTGTGCCCCAAGCGGAAGATCCATCTTCCGCCATCAGCGCGGCATCATAACGGACAGAGCGGGAAGCACAAAAGCGGAAGGAGGAAAGGGCGAACTTCCCCATCGCCCTCGCACTTGCCCATCTTTCTTTCTGCTACATTTTCGCCTCTATGAGTCAGCACGCTCCGATAGTCGATGCTCCTGCACCTTCGCTTGTGCGAAACCCGAACTTCACGCTGATGTGGACCAGTGTGGCCGCCAGCGGTTTTGGCGATCGCCTGATCATGCTCATCGGCCTGGCGCTGATGGGGGTCACGGCCAACAGCGAAGGCAAGGTCACGCTCACCGCGGGTATCTACTTCTGGTTTCACTTGCCCTATCTGTTTCTCTCGCCGCCCGGTGGCTGGCTGGCTGATACGTTCCCGCGCAAGTGGGTCATGGCGATCTGCGATGAGGCGCGGGCCGGGCTGCTTTTCTATGCGTTCCTGCTCATTCCCGCTGTCGGCGCTGCCGCCCTTGCAACTGAGCTTCACTGGCGCATCTTCGGGCTCATCGCAGCCGTCGGATGCTTTGCCGCCATCTTCAATCCTGTGCGAAATGCCACCGTCCCGCAGCTTGTCCCCCGCTTTCAGCTTCCTGCTGCCAACGGCATCATCATCTCCATCGCCACCATCGCTTCGCTCATCGGCATGCTCGTGGGCGGTGAACTGATCGATGTCGATCGCGCATCCACGCTGCGCACCTGCCTGCTCATGGCGATCGTCTTTTACTTCGTCAGCGGCATCATGCTCCTGTTCCTGCGCATCCCCGGACGCATGCCCAAAGCGGTCAGTCAGGATCGCGGCTTCGCCCGCCTCTTTGCTGCGTTCAACTACATGAAGCAGCACCCCAAGACCTGGGTGCTCACCTTTTTCAACGTGCTCGTCTGGGGCGCTGCGATGATCGTCTCCAACGTCTTCATCGCGCTCAGTGAAAAACAATACGGCTACCCGCCCGACATGAGCATCAAGATCATGGCGCGCATGACTGCTGCCTTGGGCGCTGGCATGCTCGGCGGCGGCCTCTTCGCAGCTTGGATGAATACCCGCCGTGAAGCGGTGCCCACCGGCATGCTCAGCTTGTTTGTCGCTGGATTCTCTGTTGCGCTGCTGGCGATCAATCCGTTCTACATCGTCGGCCTGGCGCTGGCCTTCGCCATCGGGTTCTTCGGCAACATGACCATCATCTGCACCTTCAGCCTGCTCATGGGCATCTGTCCCAATTACATCCGTGGCCGCGTCATGGGACTCAACAGTCTCGCCACCACCATCGCCATCGTGCTCGTCAATTTCATCATCTGGCAACTCCCTTCCAGCGAGGCTGATTCGCTCATGGTCAGCGCCCTGGTTCCCACCGGCCTGCTGCTGATGATCATCGCCTGCATCGCGCTCTATCGCACGCTGCCTGCCGGTCGTATGGTGCTCTGGTATCAGAACACGGTCTGGCATCTCGACCGAATCTTCATGCTCTCCTGGCATCACCTGCGCTGGTTCAACAGCCACCGCGTGCCGATGCATGGCCGCGCCATCCTCGCATCGAATCACACCGCAGGCATCGATCCTTTCCTGGTGCAGGCTTCACTGCAAAGGCGCATCCGCTGGGTCATGGTGAAGAAGAATCACTACAAGATTCTGGGCTTCCTCTGGAAGACGATTGACCCCATCGTTATCGAAGAGGGCAAGGCTCCCATTCGCCAGCTCAAGACGATGCTCGATGCGCTTAAGAATGAAGAAATCGCCGGCATCTTCCCCGAAGGCGGGTTGCAGCGCGATCATCGCAATTTGCAGCCATTTCAGCCGGGCATCGGCATGATCGCTGTGCGCAGCGGCGCGAAGATCATCCCCGTCTGGATCACGGGTACGCCTAGGGCGAAGAATATGATCTGGCACTTCCTGAGGCCTAGCCACTGCCGCGTGTACTTCGGCGAAGCCTACACACCCGACCCATCGATGAGCTACGAAGCCGTGGTGGAAGACCTGCGCAATCGCATGATGGAACTGGGCAAGTTTGCGGAAGGCGCGAAGTAGTTTCAAGTCTGTCGCCGCTTGCGGCTTCGCTCTGTCGCCGCTTGCGGCGTAGCGTCATCAGCGCGCGGTGATCCACTCACGCCGGGATGGCGGCCAGTTCTTCGCGGACAGCATCGACCAGCGGCGCAATCGTTGCAGCGCCGAAATCAAACTTCACACCTGCCGCGGCAAACAGCTCAGGCAGCGGGCGCGTGCCGCCCAGGCCTAGGCCTTTACGATAATTCGCAAGCGCCGTCTGCGGATCTTTCTTGTAGGCCAGCCAGAGTTGCAAAGCGCCAAGCTCGGCGATGCCGTATTCGATGTAGTAAAACGGCGCGCCAAAGAGATGGCTCTGTCGTTGCCACATCGCAGCGCGGGCTTCATCGAGACCTGACCAGTCGACAGCCTTGCTGGAGAAGCGATCGAGCAGCGCCAGCCAGGCGGTGGTGCGTTCGGTCTGCGTGTGCTTGGGATGGGTGTAGAGCCAGTGCTGGAAGCCATCGATGATCGCCACCCAAGGCAGCACGCGAATGGCCCGCTCGATGGTCTTGCGCTTGGCGCGCTGCGCATCATCGGCACTGTAAAACTCGTCGTACATATCCGCAGCCAATAGCTCCATCGACATGCTCGCCACTTCGCAGAACTCTAATGGTGCATGGCGCACAAACGTGAGATCCACGTTGTCGCAAGCTTCCAGATGATGGAACGCGTGGCCGCCTTCGTGGAGGAGCGTTTCGACATCGCCTTGCATACCCGCAGCATTCATGAAGATGAACGGCTTCTTGCTTTTCTCAAGCGAGCATTGGTAGCCGCCTGGCCGTTTGCCCTTGCGGCTGTCGAGATCGAGCGTCTCGCCCAGCTTCATCGTGGCGAACTGCTTGCCCAGATAAGGCGAAAGACGCTCGAACATTCGCCGGGTTTTCTCGACGAAACCGGCAATGTCGTTCTGTTCAAACGGACGCAAAGGCTCACGCGCTTTGGCATCCACCGCCGTGTCCCACGGGCGCAGCTTCGCAAGGCCCATGTCAGCGGCATCCTGACTATCGAGCTCTTCGATCAGCGGCACCACCAGCTTCGCCACGCTGTCGCCAAACTCGAGGCACATCTGCGGCGTGTAATCGAAACGCTTTTTCACCTGCCAAATGTAGGAGCGGTAATCCGGATGATCCGCATTGCGAGCCATCTGATCGCGCAGCACGACGAGCTTGTCGAGCTGATCATCAACGGTCTTGCGATCTTCCATTCTGCGCTTGGCGACGGTTTCCCACGCCTGCTGACGAACAGTGCGATCGTTCTCTTCAAAGAATCGGCCCATCTGCTGAAGCGTGCGCTGCTGACCTTGGAACTCCACCATCATCGCGCCGCAGAGCTTGCCATATTCGGTGGAGAGTTTGGTCTCCTGCGTCTGAAGCGGAATGTTGGCATCGCGAAAAATCGCCACTTCCGCATCCCACCGCTTGGCCAGGTAAGGCAGCGGCGCATCAGTCATCCCCGTCAGTTTCATGGCTTCGAGAAATTTCTTTTGCAGCGCGACATACACCGGCTTAATCTTCGGCTCGATCTCCTCGACATACTGCATGAACGCCTTCTCAATGGCGGCATCATCGGTGTGACAGGTGTTGTCGATGTATTTCCATGAGCCGTACTCATCGACCGTCTCATCAAGCTGCGAAAAATCGTGCAGCCAGGCCTTGAGATCAGCCTTGGTGGTGATGACGCGATCCTGAAGCGATTTGTAAAGCGGCTCAAGCTGCGACCAGTTTGAACAATCCAGATCAGCGGGGACGAATTCCATTCGTGGTTTCCAATCGATGAAAAAATGAATCGGGACAAATTACGCCATCGCTCTCAAAGCAACGGACATTCAATTAAGCACTGGCTTTTCTTCTTGCAGTCGGACGATAGGTTGGAACGGGAATGCGTTTGTTTCTCGCCTTCGCCGACTCCAGCCAGAGGTCTCGGGCGATCATGACTTCTCTGACCGCATCTTCGGGCGTCTTGCCCATCGCTGAACAGTGGCGAAGGTCGGGAATATCCGCGACCCAGCAGCCGTCCTCGTCACTGAAAAATACGTTGATGTGGTAGTCCGTCATGAGTTAATCCTGCATACGGAGATTGTATGCTCTTTACACCGGCGAGAAACTGCTTGATCTGATACGGCTTAGCATCACTATCGACCGGCTGCACATTCATGTCATCGGGACAGTCCCAATGAATATAAATGAAGTGGTCGCCGCGACAGCGATCCAGCTTGAACTCAAATGCCTCCAGCAGCTTCACAAAATACTTGAACGATACATTGGCCAATGCCCCACTGCGAAGTCGTTCATACAGCTTCTTTGGCTTCATTGGTTTAGCCCCGGTGATCTTCGTTCGCCAAGGCGAACGGCTAATTACTCAGCGCTCCACCTTTTTCATTTTCAATTCTTTAGCGCGTGGCTCGGGGTCTTCATAAGGCAGAGCCTTGAGAAACTCGACGAGATTGCTGACCTGTTCTTTGGAGAGATGACTGGTCTTGCCGTGCTGATCGTTTTTGTTTTGCGTGGTGAGCACATCGGTGAGCGTGGCTGCTTTGCCGTGGTGGAGGTAGGGCGCGGTGCGGTAGATGCCCAGGAGTGTGGGCGTGTCGTAGAGCGGGCCCATTTTTTCGGAAGGATCATCTTTGCCGGTGCCTACATCGTGGCGAAGGATTTTTTCGCTGGGGGTGGAGTTGGTGAAATACGGGCCGCTGTGGCAAGTGGCGCAGCTGGTTTGTTTGGAGAAGAAAATCTCGCGGCCGCGCTGGGCCTCTTCGCTCAGCCCATTTTTTGCATGAGGACTCAGCGGCGTTTTGTGCGTGTTGCTGTAGGCAGCCAGCGCATCGAGTTCAGGCGATGAGCCGCGAAGCGACTGGCCTAGTTCTTTTTCGAGGGCGCGCTGATTGCGAAGCAGACCCCGGCCTTGCATCAGGTTGCCGCGGATGGTGTGTTCAAAATCCTGCACCTCATCGCGGTCTGCTGACCAGTGCAGCGGATGCGTCCAGGCCATCGCCGCCAGCGAAGGCGTGTCGCGCAGCCCTTCGGGATTCTGCCAGGTGCGCGCATCGCTTTCACCATCGGGATGACAACTCGAACACGAAATCCACCTTCGGCTGGCCATCGGCTGAAGCGCCGTATAAAAGAGCTGTTTCCCGAGCAGCATTTCATTGCTCAATGGCGTATCGGTCACATTGATTTTCGCGAGTTGCCGCAGTGAATTGGCATCGTAAACCACCACCTGAAAATCGAGCGCGTTGTAAATATAGAACGACTTCGAATCAGGCGCGACGCAGACCGCACGCGGATTGTTGCCAAGCTCAAGTGTGGCCCGGTGGCGTATCTCGCGGTAGTCATCATCGAGAACCTGCGTCACATACATGTCATTGGTGCCGCTGAAAACGGAGTAAAGCTGACGGCCATCAGGAGCGATGGCGACTTCCCATGGGTTGGCGGTGACATGGATGCTGATGAAGCTGTCCATGGGGATTCGGTTTCGCCGTTTGCCGTCGCGCTGATCGGTGTCGATGACGGTGATGTAGGGAAAGATGGAGCCTTCGCCGTGGGCGCGTTCGGTGGCAGAGCGGATGTGCGGGATGTACGCCTTGGGGCGCGTGGGGTGAAGCGCGATCTGTCTGCACAGGTTGTCGGAGGCGATGCCGTTCCAGCGATCGACTTCTTTGCCGGTGACAGTATCGAGGGCGAAGACGTTGGCGGTGTGAAATTCGGTGATGAAGAGGCGTGCGTCGTCGGCGGTGATGGCGATGCCGCGCGGGAATTTTCCTGCGGTGAAGGTGCGAGTGACTTTGCGCGAAGCGGTGTCGATCTCGACCACCTGGCCGGGGTAGCTGAGTGTGACAAAAAGTTTGTCGCCACTTGCGCTAGAGACGAGGCCATAGGGTTCATCGAAGACTTCGGTTTCGCCGGTGACTTTGCCGGTGTCGCCGTCGGCGAAGATGATTTTGTCATCGTGATAAAGCGCTACTGCGAGATGATGCGAGTCACCCAGAAACGCGACGCCTTCGGGTTTGGAGAGCGTGGTGCCGACGGTTATTTCGCGCTTTTTGGTGTTGGTTTTCAGATCAACGATGGTGACCGTCCCGCTGTCGCGATTGGAGCAGGCCAGGAGCGTGCCATCAGCCGAGAGGGTCATGAGGCTGCTCGAGCGCGGCGAGGCGGCGAAAGCATCGGAAGTGCAAAGAAAGGGAAAGACCAGAAGCGCCATTACCGGGAACATGAAGCGTTGCATGCGGGCTTTGATCATGGAGATTCGTCGCACAAGGGAAGTAATCACATTCAGATTCCTCATTGCCGATCAGGCGACGCGCGGCGAAACGTACTCGATCCGAGTCGTCGGCCTAGGCACTTCCAATCCGTCTTCGAGCATGCCATCGATGTGCATGGCGATCGCCTCGCGAATCAAACTTTCCACTTCTTCGACCGTATCGCCGACAGCAACGCAACCTGCAAGGTCAGGCACGTATGCGCCAAAACCGTCATTGGTCTGTTCGATGACCACGGCATATCCCGTCGGCGGTTTGAGGTTCATGGTTTGTACTTGGGCGAATGACTTGTGTCGCCCCGCGCGGAGCGCCAGCGGACCTTTGCTCCGCGGCTAAACATGAAGACCTCGTGCAATGAAACCCGCCTCCTTTGGGAAGCGGGTTTCGATGAACATTCAAATTGTTCGCGAT
>CAZYQL010000042.1:0-3992 GCA_964650055.1 uncultured Phycisphaeraceae bacterium
ATCGGTGGTCATCGGTGGTCATCGGTGGTTGATTATCTGCCTTATAAATAGCCCCGGCTTTAGCCGGGGGAACGGTACGACTTCGCGGCGTTCCCCCGGCCAAGGCCGGGGCTCTATGAAACAGGTCCACCATCATCAGTTGTTCTTGTTCTTCACATCAAAGCAAAACAGCAACTCCTGATCGCGCAGATAAAGCTTGCCATCGGCTATCACCGGGTGCGTCCAGATGCGGCCCGAAGGTTTGCGTTTGGTGGTCTGTGGCTTGAGTGTGAACTTGCTCACTTCCTTGTAGCCCTTGGGTGATGCTTCGATCAGCGCGACGTTGCCGTTGGATTCATCGAGCAGGTAGAGCATGCCATCTGCATAGGTAATGGCGCCTTTGCCCATACCGCCCTTCTCGTTCCAGACCATCTCGCCGGTCTTAAAATCCTGGCAGACCCAGCCTTTGCCATCGGAGTAGCCATAGAGATGTTCGCCCACGAGGACAACGCCGCCGTGGTGGTTGGTCATGTTCTTGTTGGAGTAGATCTCCTCCACCTTGTTGCCTGCAGCGATCTTCACCATCTTGCAGCCTGCGCCGTAGCCCGCCGACACATAGACGTGTCCATCATGAAATATCGGCGTAGGAATCACAGCCGTCCTGCCGGGGAAATCAGTTTTCCAAAGCAGCTTGCCGTTCTTGGAATCGATGCCGACGATGGACTCAGCAGTTCGCTGGATGTATTGCCTGGCTCCGTTGTGCTCAGCGACGATGATCGAAGCATAGTGCGCCCCATCGGTGAACTCTTTGCTCTGCCAGACGAGCTTGCCGGTTTTTTTATCGAGTGCTGCGAGAGCACCTTGTTTGCCGCCGGGGGTGCAGATGACGTTGTCGCCATCGACCAGGACGGATTCGCAGTAGCCCCAGCCGGGCGTGTTGCCGCCGAGTTTTTTCATGCTGGTTTCCCAGACGACCTTGCCGGTCTTGGCGTCAGCGCAGATGAGATTGCCCTGACCGCCCATGGCATAGACATGGTCGCCATCAACAGTGGGCGTGCCGCGTGGGCCATCGCCCCAGTTGTTGCCGTAGCTTGGGCCGATGTCCGCTTTCCATTTTTCTTTGCCATCTTTGACGCTGATGGCGATGAGTTGTTCCTCACCACGCGCGCCCATGGTGTAGAGCGTGTCGCCGACGATGGCGTAACCCGCATAGCCCAGGCCCGCATCCTTATTCATCCAGACGACCTTGGGCCCGCCCTGTGGCCAGGTCTTGAGCAGCCCGGTCTCGCTGGAATTATCCGTGCGATCAGGCCCGCGAAACTGCGGCCAGTCGGCAGCGATCACGAGCGAACTCGAAACAAGCAGCAGTGAGAAAGGCAAAATCAAATGTCGCTTCATGGTGAGGTTCCTTATGCCAGAGACTTTTAACAACGAAAGGCGATGTCATTCTATAGTTGTCTCGCCGCCAACGAGAGTAACTGAGCAGCGCGGGAATGTATTGCAATTTTGGTGCAGTCGACACCATAAAGCCCGTTGATCTGATGAATGCCAGATTTTTCAATGCGACTCGTGCGATGACTCGAGCTACACCGTCACGCGCGCCAGTTCCTTGCGGCGGAAGATGAGCCAGCCCACCAGCAAACAGAAACCGCTGGCGATGAAGCCGACGAAGAAGATGGACTCGGTCACCAGTTCCACCGGGACCATGCGGCCATCGGCGATGAGCGGTGTCGAGTTGTAATAGCCAAACGATGGCACGATGAGCAACGTGATATCGCCGATGAGTTTCGCGACGAGTTTGAGAAGCGCGACGAAGTCGCCGCTGGCAATCGAATCCCAGATGCCTTGCAGCACTGCCATGAACACATCCCACTTGCTCTTGCCTTTAAGGTCGAGCGAGGTGTAGTTGGCCAGTGACTCGGCTGCGAAGGAATTGAACACCGCGACGGAGTAAACAAAAATGCTCGTGAGGCAGGCCATCGGGAACCCGAGCACGGTGCCTGCGGTGATCGAGAGCATGGCGAGAAAGCCAAGGCGAACCCAGTGCACGATCATGCCGCGCACGATGTTGCCTTCGAAGGTGCCTGCGGAGTAAAGCATTTCGATGTCTTCATAGGGATCGAAGACGATGTTGGATTTGTGAGTGGCTTCGCGATTGGCGACATTGGCATTGGCGATCATGACTTCAAGGCGGCCGTTTTGATCGATGGCTGCCAGCGGAATGGGGATTTCGCGGACGGTGTCGTTCTGCATCGGGTCCAGTTGCATGACCTGCCCGCTGATGCGCAGGACCATGTGAAGCATACCGTCGCCAGAGTTGTTGGAATATTTCGGTTTGAGGCGCAGCTTCAGAGCTTGGGAGGGCGGCGGAATCTGCTCGGCCTGCCTGCGAACAGCGAGCGCTTCATCGTTCCTTCGCTCGGCGATCAGTTGATCGTATTGCGCCTTAAGCTCGCGCTGCCTGGCGATCCAGTTGGCATACGCATCGGCCAGCGGCTTGAAGCCGTCGAAGTAATAAGCGCGCGAACCCAGCGGCGCGATGGTGTGCCAGGTGGCGATGGCCTTGCCGCGCAGTTCATTGAGGCGTGCTTCGTCGAGGTCTTCGATCTTGTCGGGGTACATGCCGGGGAACTCAGCTTTGAGACGATCAAACTCGGACTTGATCATGCTGCCAAGCTGGGCCACATCAGCGGGAACGGGGTAAGCGGTGACGCGGGCGGCAAGGACATCGTTGTGGGTGATGACGTAATTATTCACCGCTTCCTGAGTGATGGGCCTAGGCGGCGGCTCTTGGGAAAGTAAACGCGCGCCCAGCCAGACGCCGACGCCGACAATCGTGCAGAGCACAATATTGAGCAGCATCAGACCCAGCCATTTGCCAAAGAGATATTGAAATCGCCCCACGGGTTTAGAAGCGAGCATGAACATCTGCCGGCCCGTCAGATCGGAGCAGATGGTGTAGCAGCCCAGCACTGCGGTCATGATGCTGAGCATGAATGTCGCCAGTCGCATTGACCAGACGAGATAGAAACTCACGCGGTAGTTGAGGCGTTCTGCGGGATCTAGACTGCCGGGCAGGAGAATGAGCATGAGCACGACGGCTGCGATGACGAACCAGACGACATACAACCGGGTCGCCTGAAGGATGACCGTGCGTGCGACGCCAGCAATGGGATGGCCAATGGCCACTACCACTTGAATAAGCCAGACGCCGAAGATGCCGATGGCCACCAGCGACCAGATGCCCATGACGTTGACAGCCCAGGTGATTCGGTCGCTGACATAGAAGATGTAGGCCAGTACCCAGACGACATTACTGACGGCGAGGTAGCTGCGCTGTGTATTTGCCCAGAGGCGATCACGGCGAAGGTACAAGCCGTAGTAGCACCAGATCGAAACGAGCGCGACCGTGGCGATGTCCACCACCCGCGCGATGCCTGCGAGATCGCGCCACGCCAGCACCACGCGCAGGGCTACACCGATGACGATGAGCACCAGCAGAACGAGCAGCCACTTTATCCAGGGATATTTTTGCACGATTACATTGCACGATCAGCGTGCGCTAAACGTATGTTGGTTATGACAAAATAAAGCGACCCGTTCTTTCGATGATTCTGCGGCCCCATGTCTCACCACCTTACAACTTCTCATCTTCCTGATCCGCATCTTCCAGTGCCTTGAGAAAACCGGCATCAGGCTTCTCACCACTCGTACTCTCACGCGGAGGAGCCTTGGGCGGATCAATTGGCGGCAGATCGAATTCCTCATCGTCCGCTGAAAGCCCGCTGAGCAGACCTAGCCCGCTCTCACCTGATTCCTTGGAAACCTGAGGCTTGGGCGGCGGCTGCGCTGGCTCGGCTTCCTGCTCTATATGCAAGTTGTCATCGTCTGTAGCTTCGACCACCCCACTCGCTTGCGCCTTCGCCTGCTGCAAAGGTTCCACATTGGGCGTATTCACTGACGGTGATGCATCCTGTTCTTCTTCAACAGGCGCTGTGCTCTTCGCTGGGCCC
>CAZYQL010000042.1:4092-6801 GCA_964650055.1 uncultured Phycisphaeraceae bacterium
CTTCGCAAAATCATTTGACGATGTCTTAGGCGGCAGTGGCTTGTCTGATTTTTTCTTCGGCGAAACTTCGGACGGTGAAGGTGCGACAAGCCCCGCGAGGACCGACAGATCAGCCTCGGGTTCAGTTGGCGCATTTGTCTCTACTTCACGAGATGAAACGTCTGCTTTGCTCCTGGGCTTTTCGCCCGCCAGTTCGCTCAGCAGTGAATCATCCACTGCAGGCTCGCTCGGTCTTTCAGCGGTGGATTGCGATTGCTTGGTTGCCTCTGCCGGAGTTTGCGTCTTCGTTGGCTCTGTCCGCGTCAGTTCATCGATGACTGCCGCCGCTTCACTTTCAACACTACCCTGCGCGGGGCGACCATCTTCATCCAGCAGAAATCCTGCGATCTGGCCGCCCGATTTGGCACCGCTGGTGAGCGAGCCTTTGGTGCGCTCGCGCTCCACGAGGTCGAGAAATTTTTGTTCGAGGGTCTGCCTCGGATGGCTGACGCGCTCGATGTGTTTGCCGCGCTTGGCGAGCAATTGTTCGATCTGCTGGATCGTGTCATCATCCATTTTGGCGGCTTCGATCGATGTCAGATCGCGCTGCACGAGAAGCTCATCGATGGTGCCTTCTTCAACGACGCGACCGCCGAACATGATGGTGACGCGTTCGCAGACATCTTCGACATCAGCGAGCAGATGCGAGCAAAGCAGGATGGTGATGCCGCGCTCTTTGAGGCGAATGATCAGGTCCTTCATCTGGCGTGTGCCGATGGGGTCCATACCGGCCGTGGGCTCATCGAGAATCAGAAGCTGCGGCTGATTGATCAGCGCCTGCGCCAGCCCGATGCGCCTTTGCATACCTTTGGAATACTCGCCCACCGGCCGATGCTGTGCTGCATCGAGGCCGACCATTTCCAGCAGCATATCGATGCGTTTCTGGCGGGTATGCCGGGGCAGATGAAAGAGGCGTCCGTAGTAGTCGAGCGTTTCACGGGCATTGAGAAAGCGGTAGAGATACGACTCTTCGGGGAGGTAGCCGATGAGCTCTTTCGTCGCCACATCTTCGGGACGTTTGCCAAAGACCGCGATGCGACCGGAGGTGGGATGAAGCAGCCCGAGAATGAGTTTGATGGTGGTGGACTTGCCCGAACCATTGGGGCCAAGCAGGCCGAACACTTCGCCACGGCGAACTTCAAGATTGACATCGACCACTGCCTTGACGCGCGGCCGCATCCAGAAGTCGCTGAAGGTCTTGTTGACCCCAGCGCACTTGATCACCACATTCGCGCTGCTGCTGCTGCTGCGGGTGACGGCGGCGGGTGTCGGGCTGACGTTGGGCGTGAGCGTCATGCGTGTTCTCGCGTAAATCCTATTGTGTCACTGGCAAGTTGGCGGCGGACACGCCAATGCCATTCACTACCTCGTGCCGTTTTGACGATTCTGCAATTCCTGTTGCCGCTTCAATTCGCGCTCCTTCACCAGCTTCGGATCACGGCTGAGGTGCAGACGCATCTGGCTGGGCGGCAACACGAAGGTTTCAAATTCAGGATTGCTGAAGATGCGCTCGCGAATGTTTTCCCAGTGGCGATTCAGGAAGATGCGCGGGTTCGCATCGTAATCGGTCTTGAGCTTCGCAAACGTCGCCGCCTCTCGCCGGGCACTGGTGGCGATCTGATTCTGGAACGCTTCAGCTTCGCTGATGGCGCTGGCGACATCGCCGCTGATGTTCACTTCGCGCCCGCCCTCCAGCTTCATCTTCTTCATCACAAACGCTGATTCAAATTCCGCTTCCAGTGCCGCAATCTCGTCGCGCTTGTTGGCTTCCACCGCAATCTCGTATCGCTTGACCAGTTCCCACAGGGCTTCATGCGCCTCGCCTGCAGTACCGCCCAGAATTTCTGCACGCATCTTATTGGCCTGGGCGATGATGCCAGCGCTTTCGTTTTCCGCACTGATCACAGCCTGATAGGCCGTGCGCACCGAGAGCGGCATGGCGGTTTCGCGGGCAGTGAAGGAGATGATCTGGATGCCGCTCTTAAGATGATCCAGCGTCTCTTGAAGGTGCGTCTGAGCATCGATCTGCACCTGCGAAGTCTGGCTGCGAATCATCGCATCAGCGGAGACACGGGCCACAGCAAACACGACGCCTTCTTCTGCCGCTGCACGGATGATCAGCTCAGCCTGCTTCATCATTTTCTGTGAATCGGTGAGCTGCGCATTGGCGAGACTGCGGGCAAAGAGCACCGGACTTTTCACGTGATACTTGATGACCCAGCGGGCATGCACGATGTTCGCATCGCCGGTGACGAGTGAGCCTTGCCTCTCAGGATCCAGTGGCCCGGCGCTCATGGCAGCTTCGTCATCGGTCTGTGTCGCATTGGCTTTGGTGAACCAGAACTCGTCATTGAGTTCGAACTGACGTTCATTGGTTGGAATGCGGATGATCTGATCGATGGGGTAAGGCAGCGCGAAGTGGAGCTTGCCGGTTTCCTTGACCTGATCGCTGGCAGCGCTCCCGACGATGGCGCCAAAGCGAAGGACGATGGCGACTTCGCCGTTCTTCACGAAGAAGATGCCGCTGCACAGATAGACGATGACCATCGCGAGCATGATCAGCTTGAGGATGAAGAAGCTCACCTTCAGCGAATCATTGAGCGAGCGCTGACCGGGATCGAGCAGATCATCATGGGCGTGGTCATGATCGTGATCGCTGTGATCGTGATG
>CAZYQL010000042.1:6901-15253 GCA_964650055.1 uncultured Phycisphaeraceae bacterium
GCCACATCACGGCCGCAGCGGCGGCTTCGCTGATGCGCCCGGCTCATTCACCAGCAAACGGAACGGGCTGTATTCATCCACCTTGTTCGCATCGATGACGAACGTCGTGTTGATCTTCAGAATTTTTTCCAGTGCTTCCATCTGACGCAGATAAATCGCGAACTGTTCATCCGCAGCGAAGACTTTGTATTCCTCCGCAGCCTGCGTCAGACCACGCGTCTTGATTTCTTCTGCATGTTTGTTGGCGAAGGAAAGAATGGACTTGCGAATCGAGCGGGCATCGCTGACGATCGCGCTGGCCTGAGCGGTGCCGCGGGTTCGCACGGAAGCGGCGCGGTTTTCACGGTCGCTCTTCATACGCTCGAACACCTTGCCCGTCACCGCCTGTGGCAGCACGATACGGCGAATGCCCGCATGTTCCGCGGTGATGCCGTAGTCCAGCTTGGCCAGATCAGCGACGAGCCTGTCGAGCAGATCCTTTTCCACCTGGGCCAGCTTCACCTTCGATGGATCGGTGTTGACCAGATCAGTGAACTTCACAGTGCCGATCTGACTGGACAAGCTGCCCAGCAGGCTGGTGAGTTTTTCCGTGGCGGCAGATTCTTCGCGCAGCGTCTTGTAAAACTTGAGCGGGTCTTCAATGCGCCACGCCAGATAGGTGCGGATGATGATGCTCGAACCATCCTCGGTGAGGATCTGGTTGGAAGCAGTCTCCACCAACTGCGTGCGTGTGGAGTAGTGATAAATCTGCTGGAAGGGCCAGGGCAGACGGAACTTGAATCCCGCCTCCTTGATCACGCTCGAATCATCGGCACTGCCGAAGCTGGCGCGAACCGCCACCTGATCGAAGCGAACGACGAAGACGAGCATGTAGCTCAGCAGCACACAGGCGACGCCGATACCGACAAGGAGAAATAGTTTGTTCTTCATGACTGCTCCATACGCGATGGCGGAAACTTGAATTCAGGTGAATCGTTGATGTTTGTTGCGAGTGACGTTGGTTGACAGCGAAACTTAAATCAGAGTGAAATCCCGAGGCTACCTGTCCTGACCACCCAGAATGCCTGAGAGGACATCGTTCTCATCCGAAAGATCGATCTCAATCATCAGCGGTGCGCTCTGCTGTGCGGTGATGACATACTTACGGCGTTCGCTGATACCGGTGACGAGCACATCCAGATAAAGCTTGGTGGCGTAATATTTCTTGGCGTTCTGATAGGCGGCAAGCTCGGCGAGGAATTTGAGTGTCTTGCCGCGCTCAGAGTTCACACGCTCCCAGCGATCAGCGCGGGCTGCATAAATCTGTTCCGCTGCTTCGCCCGGTGAGTCGGCGATGGCGGCGATGATTTCGATTTCCTTTTCCGCTCGCTTCTTAGTCAGCTCAGCCAGACGCTGGGGCGTCACCGCAGCATCCCGGCGAAGCGTTTCGATCTGCCCGTTGAGCGCGTTGGCTTCGCTGATGAGGCCGCCGATGATCAGCGCCTTTTCCGGCGAGCCTGCGACGCTCGCATAAGTCTCGGTCGCTTCCTGCTTGGCCTTTTCGATCAGGCTTTCGCTCTCTTGCAGCGCGCCGATCTGTTCGAGGAATTTGTCGGCCACTTCCTCTTCCTGCGGCGGATGAATGCTCTTGAGCCCGACGTGGGCGATGGTCACGCCCAGCTTGTATTTATCCGCCTCCGCCTGAATGCGCTGCTCGAGCTGCGCTGCCGCAACGACGCGGCCACGGGAGATGAGCATGTCCAGATCGTGAGTGACGAAATATAGATTGATCTCGCGCTCAATCAGTGTTGCCAACAAACCGGTCGGATCACTGGCGGACTGAAAATAATTCAAAAGCGAAGTGACGCGGTACTGCACGATGATCTCGGCGCCTGCCAGTTCCACACCTCGGTTGTCGTCACTGCCGCCGCTGCTGCCTGCCGGTGCAGGGCTGGGCGCGGTGATGAGCCATTCTTCTTTTTCAGGGCCGTGCGGTGTGGTCCAAAGCAGCGACTCGTTGGCCTTGAGTTTCGTCTTGATCGAACCGACTGACAGCTCCTGAATGCGCCCAGTGGGGTAGCTGTATTTCGTACTAAAAGGCCAAGGCAATTTGAGATAAAGCCCCGGGCCTTTTACAGCCGCATCGCCTTGCCCGACGATCTGCCCGAAGCGGGTGATGATTGCCTGCTCCTCTGGCTGCACAATCACGATGCAACTCATCAAGAGCAGCGTGCCCACACCGAACACCACCATCCAAGTCACCGAGCGCGAAAGCAACTGATAAAACCAGCTTCGCGAAACCTCGAAACCGAACTGGTAATTGATCGTCTCGCTGACGATCTTGCCCAGCGATTCCGGACTGATCAGCCAACCCAGAAGACGCGAATCAAAGGGTGTGCGGATGGCTTCGCCGGGCTTGCGTGGCCGGTAGAAACCGAGCATGAAAGAAACGATGATCTCGATGCCTAGCAGCACCATCAGTGCGGGGATGACCACCGACATGGCGGCGAACATGGAGAGGCTGCCCAAGTGAGCGAACACGGAGGCGATCAGGAGCAAAATGGCAATGAGCGCGCTGCCCATGAGATGGCCAGCGCCGCCGCGCAGAAGCTGCCATTCTTTGACTTTGGTCATACCCGCCAGATAGCGAGCGACGGTGAAGGCGATGAACGCGACCGCAGCGGTGAGCACCATGAGAATCGCGGTGCTGACGTTTTCAGGCATCGGCTTGACGCCATCGGATTGCAGGCGGCCGTAGGCTTTGAGCGTGAGGATGGTACCGACGATGATGAGAAAACCGGAGACGATCGCCGCCAGAACAGGCACGCCCCACTTGAAAACATTCGCAAGCCTTCGGCGGGCCAGCGCCAGGTCATCGGCATGGTCATCAAAAATCTTGGCGGCTGAGGCATCGGATTTGGAAAGGGCCTGCGCTTCGAGGGTTTCGATGCGTTCGCGGCGCTGTTCGTTGAAGGTGATCAGCAGGATCACCCAGATGGGCAGCGCCGCGAACAGGTACCACGTGAGTGCGTAAAGAGAGACGGTGCCTTGGGCCCAGCCGGTGTTGTCCATCCAGAAGCTGGCCAGCAGCAAGGCGATGGCCAACACCAGTTGAATGGAGAAGCCGAGGATGCAGGCTGCGGCGCCGCGGCGATAAGTTTGCTGATCATGTGCCATGGAAACACTCTATATAGAAGCACGATAGAAACACGCTATCTGAAATCACTCGTTGTCATCGAGGCAACAGTCGAATAAGCTGCGAAGCAACTAAGTTCTGAGTTCAAAGTTCTGAGTTCTGAGTTTCGTGCATTGGAGCATCCGAACTCTGACCTGCGACTTTCATAACTTGGAACTTTGAACTCGAAACTCGGAACCGCTTTTTTATGCTGACCCAATTCCTCGCGATCCTTCGCAATGCCTTTGTCGAGAGTGTGCGGCAGCCCATCATGGTGGTGCTCATTCTCGCGGTCGCATTGCTGCTGGTCCTCTCCACCGCAGGGGCGGCCAACACGCTCGACGATGATACGCTCATGTTCATTCAGATCGGGCTGAGCACCCTGCTGCTCGCTGGCTTGTTCATGGCGGGCTTCACGGCGACGGGCGTGCTCACGCTGGAAATCGAGAATAAAACGGTACTCACCGTTGTCAGTAAGCCAGTGCCTCGGCCGCTGGTGATTCTGGGGAAATATGTCGGCGCTGCCGGCGCGATGACGCTGGCCATCTGGCCGATGGTGATGATCCTGCTTCTGTGTCTGCGGCATGGCGTGATGCAGACCGCGTCGCATGAGTTCGATGGCCCCGTGCTGGTGTTCGGCACCGCCGCGTTCACTGTCGCCCTCTTTGGCTCGCTGCTGGTGAATTACCTCTACCGCTGGCCCTTTGTTTCCACCTTCGTCTATTCGCTGGCTGCCCTGATGAGCGGCGCTGTCCTCTTGGTGATGGTGGTCAGTAAGCACTGGGAACTGCAACCGATTCATAGCGAATTTGTCGCTGAAAAAAGCCTGTTCGCGCCGGTGCTCATGGGTGTACTGCTGCTTTATGAAGCGCTTCTGATTTACTGCGCGATGGCGATTCTCTTTTCGACGAGGCTCGGGCAGGTTATGACGATTCTCTTCACGCTGGTGGGCGGCGTGCTTATGTCGCAGATCGGCGCGTGGCGCGCAGCAGTGAGCGGGCCTGCCGATGGCATCCTTGAGCGCGGGTTCCAGTTGCTGATCAATCTGATTTATCACATTACGCCCGACTTGAACTTCCTGTGGGTCGCCGATGATCTGTCCAGCGGTCTGACCGTTTCCAGCACGTATGTTCTTTCCGTTTCCCTCTACAGCCTGCTCTTCATCGTCGCCCTCTTGAGCCTGGCCGTCGCCCTGTTCCAGACCCGCGAAGTGGGGTGATCGCAAGGCGAAAATCTCAGATTCTCAAATATCAATTTCAAATTTGAGATTTGAGATTTGAGATTTTCCTCACTACGCCGTCGCCACCGCGCCCTTGGGTGCGTCTTCATGTTGACTCACAGGCTTGGCCGTCGCCTTCACTTTTTCCAGTGCTGCGGCCTCGGCGATTTCGATGTCTTCGCCGGTACGGACGAGCCTTGCTGAATTGAAGATCACGACCAGGCCGCTGGCCACGTGCAGCACCGCTGCAAAGATGGCGTTGATGTAATCCATCGCTGCTGCGGTCATGCCGATGATGATGAAGCCGACGCCGATGGTCAGGTTCTGACGAATCACGCGACTGGTCGCCTTCGATAGACGAATGAGAAACGGAATGCGGTTGAGGTTGTTATTCATCAGCGCAATCGATGCGGAATGAATCGCCACATCAGAACCCGCTGCGCCCATGGCGATGGAAATATCACCCGCCGCCAGCGCGGGAGCATCGTTGACACCGTCGCCGATGACCGCCACGCGATGGCCCTGGGCTTTGAGTTCATCCACCATCTCGAGCTTCTGATGCGGCAGCACTTCCGCTTTGTAATCAGTGTGCATCTGCGCTGCGACGCGCTTGGCCACCGACTCGCGGTCGCCGGTGACGATGATCAGTCGCTTGATGCCTTCTTCGCGAAGCTGATCGATGGATGAAGCAGCTTCGGGGCGGGTGTTGTCAGCGAGGCCGATCCAGCCGAGCACTTTGCCTTCGCGGACGACAAAGAGCAGACTCAGGCCTTCTGCTTCGGCGCTGGCCTGCGCGGTGTTGACGTAATCGATGGCATCAGCTTCGAGCAATGTCGTGGCAGGATCGGTGACCCAATTACCTCTGCCAACATGCACGCGCCGCTGATCGACACCGCCGCTGACGCCGCGACCGGCGACCTCTTCAAAGCCCTTGCATTCAGGGAGATTCACTCGCGCCTTGCGGGCAACTTCGGTGATAGCGCGGGCCACGGGATGGCGACTATTTTGCTCGACGATCGCGGCATTTCGCAGTAGCTCGACTGCTTCTATTCCTGGCGCGGGACTGAGGCGGGTGACTTCGAGTTGACCGGTGGTGAGCGTGCCGGTTTTATCGAAGACCATCGCGGTGAGATTGCGGGCTGCTTCCAGATCGACCACGCTTTTCACCAGTACGCCCAGCCGCGCTGCTGATGAAAGGCCCGCCACCATCGCCGTCGGCGTCGCCAGCACGAGAGCACAAGGACAAGCCACGACGAGCATGGCGATGGCGCGTTCCCAGGGATTAGCCCCTTCGCCGCCGAGCGTGAAAAAGAGCACGATGCCCACGAGCATGAGCACGGTTGGCGTGTACCACGTGGCATAACGATCGATCATGCGCATGATCGGAATGCGCGTGCGCTCCGCCTGCATGATCAAATCCTTCACACGGCCAAGCGTCGTGTCTTTGCCCGCCGTCGTCACCTGAATATCCATGGCACCGGTGATGTTGATCGTGCCGCCGAAGACTTCATCGCCCAGATTTTTGTCTGCGGGCAGTGATTCGCCGGTGATGTTCGCTTGATTGACGGTCGATTCGCCGCGCACGACTTTGCCATCAGCGGGAATGTTGTCGCCAGGACGCACGCGCACAATGTCGCCGGGCTTAAGCTGCGAGGCATCGACTTCCAACTCACCATCTTTGGTAATCAGCTGCGCACGCGTGGGTGTGATGCGAATGAGCGATTCGATACTGGCCTGTGCGCCCAGAGCGGTGCGCGATTCGATCAGTACCGAAATGATCATGAGGAAGGCGATCAGCGCTGCCTCTTGATAGTCATTAAAGAACGCGTCGTTGTGCCCACCCGCGCCTTTGGCGAAGGCGGCCAGCACCGCGAGGGCAACCAGTTCGTTCATGTGCGCGTGGCCGTTGGCCAGATCTTTGAGTGCGACCCAGACGAGCGGCGCGCCCAAGAGAATTGCGGAGATCATGGCGAGAAAGGTGGCGTAAAACTCGTCGGCAAAGACCAGCCGGGCCAGGATAGAACAGACCAGCAGCACACCGCCCAGCAGCGTGGCAATGATCTGAATGCTGATGCGACCGGTTTCGCTCTCGAGCTGAAGGTCCTGCTTCACGTAATTGTGGGCCATACACACATTCCTCAAACCAGCCCCGGCTGAAACTCAAAATGAGTAGAAGGTTCACAACGACTTTCATACGGCCAGACCGATGCAACGGTTCAACCGTACGAGCCTAGCACTATCCTCGCCAGCATCACTTTTGGCAAGCGGTGCAGCCCCATCCTTTCCGCTACAATGCTCAGGCTCGCTCAAACCTCCGGGCTGGTGAGGGATGCTCCACGTGGCTCAGGCGAAATCCTCTGTGAGATCCGTGCAATCGGCTGCGACCCCCGCAGCCGCCAGGCGATCCGCTGCCAAAGATTCAGCCGGTGCCAGCGATGTCACATCTGAGCCTACCACCACCGGCGATCTGGCCAAGGTCATTGAAGAACTGAAGCGGCGCATCGCCAAGGTCGAAAACAAGCAAGACCCGGGTGCCAACCTTAAACGCAAGCGCCTAACGAGTGACGATGCTTCATCGGATAGCCCGGACACGCCTGTCGATGCCACCCCCATCCAAGCGAGGCTGCGCGATCTATGTCAGCTTGAGCAGGCCCTTCATCTGGAAGAAGTGACGATCCACACCCGTGCCAAAGCAGCCGCACAGGAAGAGTTTTTCCTGATTCAGGAAAGCCAGACGTTGCAATTAAAGTTGCGATCCTTCCGCTCTGCCACGCACCACCTTCGTCAACAGGAAACCGAACTCGAGCAGAACACCGCGGCCTTCCATCGCGACAAACAGAATCTCGATCAGGAGCGACAGACACTCGAACAACTGCGGCAGGAACTCGATGCTGCTCGCGCACAACTCGAAGCTGACCGCGCTTCGATGGAAGAACAAGCCAAGGCCATCACCGCCCCGCTGGCAGCGCTCAATGATGCCCCGAAGAATCATTCGATCACCACGCGCCATTACGCCAGTCACATGGTTCTCATGCGCACGGCTGCGCTGGCTGGCTTGGCACTCGTCGCCATGATGGGCCTGAGCTTCGCGATGGCGTGGCTTTCGTTTACGCCGACGTACCGCGCCAGCGCTACCGTCGCGGGTTTGAATGTGGATGCTGCCGCGCTTTCACCTGCGACGGCTGACGCCACCGCGTGGATCAGTGATGCAACGCTGAGCCAGAGCATGACCACACTCGAACAGCGCGGCATTCGCCTCTTCTCCACGCCCGCCGACATGAGGCAGACCTTGCGCGATGAGATGCACGCCACCGCCGCAGCCGACGGTGTCATCGAACTAACCTTCGACTCGCCCCACCGCGATGAAGGCGTGCTGGTGCTCGATGCGATTATTCGTTCGCTTACTGCTGTGCGAGATACAGGCGATGCACAAGCAAATCCTGTGCGCATCATTCGCGCCGCAGCCGCTGGACTCGATCCGATTCGTGATGGCCGATTCAGCAGTGCGGTGCACTACTTCTTAATGATGTGCGTGACTATCGCGCTGATCGTCGCCGCGATGCGAAAGTTCAGGCGAGCGTAGAATATTTTCTACGTTGAATAGACCGTTCTGTGTGGCACTGGCAGGCCGTCGCTCTGAGCGGTTTGCCAATGCCACACAATCCAGCGAAAGTTCAGAACATATTCAGTTCTTCATATCCTTCAAAAACGGCAGCTTCGCCCGGTAGCTGCGCAGCGCCTCCAAATTCAGTTCCGCCTGAACCACGCCTTCGCTGTCACCCGCATCAGCGACGATCTCGCCATCTTGATCGACGATCACCGTACGCCCTGCATAGTGAAAACAAGGATCATCGCCGCAGCGATTGACGCCGATGACAAACGCCTGATTCTCAATGGCGCGGGCTTGCAGCAAGCGCACCATGTGATGCGTGCGCGTGGCGGGCCAGCTCGAAATCACACAGATCACTTCCGCGCCCAG
>CAZYQL010000042.1:15353-27752 GCA_964650055.1 uncultured Phycisphaeraceae bacterium
GCGATCTGCATTTCCTGCGCGAGCTTCGCCAGATATTTTTCAGTTGCGCGCTCCTTGCCTTCACTGGTCACCGCCACGTTCATGCTGAACCCGGTGGCGAACATCTCCGGCAGCACCACCAGATCGCCCGTCTGTACACCCGCCTCCAGCAGCAGCTCTTTGACCCGCTCGCAGTTGGCGACTTTGTTCTCCCACTGAATATTCAATTGCACCGCTAACACACGCATGTTCATTTTCCTCTGGATTAGGCTTTGAATCTCAGGCACATCCTAGCGTCACCCATTGATCCAAGATCACATCCCCCGTTTAGCCGCTGGCCAATGGCTTTGCGACGGCCAGCGCGAAGCGACGCCCCGGAATCGGCCCGTTGCTCCGCCGCTAAGCTGTGGAGCAATCCTGCTCACATAAATACCGCATTCCCCGCTAGAATAGCCCGCCCCATTGATCCCAACCGCGAGGCGAACATGAAAAGATTGGCTGTCCTTTGTCTGTCTGCACTGCTCACTATTTCTTTCGCGCTCGCTGCGCATGCGGATGATGGCGCTGCAACAGAATCGCGCTGGATGCGTTATCCCGCCATCTCACCCGATGGCAAGACGATTGCATTCTCCTATCAGGGTGACCTGTGGCGGGTGCCGGTGACCGGTGGCCGCGCGGTGCAGATCACCACGCATGCTGACCACGAGCGCAGCCCGGTCTGGTCGCCTGATTCCAAGTCGATCGCCTTCGCGTCCGATCGGCATGGCGACTTCGATGTGTTTCTAATGTCAGCCGAGGGCGGCAGCGCACAGCGACTGACTTATCACTCCGCTTCCGATGAGCCCACCGGTTTCTCGCCCGATGGTCAGCGCATTCTCTTCACCTCCAATCGTCTTGATGCGCCGCAGGCGACCGTGGGCAATGCACGACTTGGCGAACTCTATTCCATCGCCATTAGTGGAGGCCCGCCGCGCCAGGAATTGACCACGCCCGCCGAGGCTGCCAGGTACAACCACGATGGCAGCGCCATCGCCTACTACGATCACAAAGGCTTCGAGAACGAATGGCGTAAGCATCACCAGTCACCGATCACACGCGACCTCTGGCTCTACGACACCAAGACCAAACAGCACACACAGCTCACTACTTTCGCCGGTGAAGATCGCGATCCTGTCTGGGCACCGGACAGCAAAAACAATCCTTCGCTTTTCTACCTAAGCGAGAAATCTGGCAGCTTCAACATCTGGGCTCTCGATCTAAAATTTCCGCAGAATCCCACGCAGATCACCAGCCACGACACGCATCCCGTTCGCTTCCTCACCATCGCCAATGACGCCACTCTCTGCTACGGCTACCACGGCGAAATCTACATCAAGCCCGCCGGCGCCAAGCCTTCACGCGTGAGCATCACCCTCATCAGCGATGAGCGCACCAATGCCGCCGAGATGAAAACCTATAAGGAAGGCGCCACGGAAATTGCGATCTCGCCCAAGGAAGATGAAGTGGCCTTTGTGATGCGTGGCGACATCTTCGTGACCAGTGTGGATCACAGCACGACGAGGCGAATTACGGAGACGCCGCATCAGGAGCGGTCGATCAGTTTCTCGCCCGATGGCCGCTCGATTTATTACGCATCGGAGCGCGATGGCTCTTGGGGGATTTATTGCACGGAGCTTTCGCGCAAGGATGAAGATCGCTTTTTCAACTCGACGATTGCTCAAGAGAAGCCGGTGCTGGTGGGTGAAGGTGAAATGTTTCAGCCGGTGCTTTCGCCTGATGGAAAACAGATTGCGTTTCTCTACAACCGCGATGAGATTCGCGTGCTGACACTGGCGACGAAGGAAGTGAAGACGATCGTGCCCGCAGCGCGGAATTACTCGTATCGCGATGGGGATATCAGTTTTGACTGGTCGCCTGACAGCGCCTGGTTGTCGTTCAATTACTACGCCCAGCGACGGTGGATCAATGAAATCGGCGTGGCTGAAATCGCCACCGGCAAGATCGTGAACATGAGCGAAAGCGGCTACATCGAGGCCAGTCCCAAGTTCAGCCGTGACGGCAAATCGCTGCTCTATTACTCCAACCGCTTCGGCCAAAAGAGCCATGGCGGATGGGGCAGCGATGGCGATGTCTTCATTCAATATCTGAATCGCGAAGCCTACGACCGCGCCATGCTCAGCCCCGAAGATTTCGACCGCCTCAAGAAAAAAGAAGACGAAAAGAAACGCATCGAAGCCGGCAAAACCAAAAAGGAACCGGAGCAGGACAAGGATAAGCAAGAGGACGATGGCGAAGACAAGAAAGATATTGATGAGAAGGATGACAAGAAAGAAGACGACAAGAAAGTTGACGACGCTGACGCGAAGAAACCCGTGCCGGTGATCAAGGTGGAAATCGAGTTTGAAGATCGCGAATATCGCCTTCGCCGAGGCACGCTCAGTTCCTCAGGCATCGGCGACTACGTGATGTCTGTCGATGGCGAAGCAATCGTTTATTTCGCCAAGGTTGAGCGCAAATGGGACTTGTGGGTCAATCGGCCACGCGATGGCGAGACGCGAAAACTCATCTCGTACGGCGACGATTCCGCCGGCGACATCATTCTCTCCAAGACCGGCAAGTATCTCTTCATTCGCCGAGGCAACGGCCGCATCGAGCGCATCGATCTGGGCACCACACTCAATCGCGCCAAGGACCGCTCCTCCAGTGCGCCCAAAATCGACGCCATCACTTACTCCGCGCAGCTACTCGTCAGTTCACCCGAGGAACGCGCCTATATCTTCGAACACATGTGGCGCCAGGCGCAGCAGAAGTTCTACGATCCCAAACTGCACAGTGTTGATTGGCTTGCCTACAAAAAAGCCTACGCCCCGATGCTTTCCACGATCAACAACAATTACGACTTCGCGGAAATGATGAGCGAACTGCTGGGCGAACTCAATGCTTCCCACACCGGTTGCTACTACCGCCCTTCTGGGCGCGATGGCGATTCGACCGCTGCGCTGGGCCTGATGTATGACATGAATCACACCGGCCCGGGCCTGCTCATCGCCGAGATCATTGCCCGAGGTCCTGCCGACAAAGCCGATTCCAAACTCGCAGCAGGCGTGCTCATCACGCACATCGATGGCAACGAACTCACCGCTGCCACCAACCCCTGGCCGCTGCTCAACCGCAAGACCGACGTCGCAGTTCGGCTGACCCTCAAAGATGCCGCCGGCAAATCGTGGGAAGAAATCATCAAGCCGATCTCACTGGGCACCGAGTCCGGCTTGCTCTATGAACGATGGATCAAACAGCGCCGTGCTTTCGTTGAAAAAATTTCCGATGGCCGCGTCGGGTACGTGCACGTGCGCAGCATGAGCGATTCCAGTTTCCGCAGAACCTTCGAAGACACCATCGGACTCAACAGCGACAAAGAAGCCCTCGTCGTCGATACCCGTTACAACGGCGGCGGCTGGCTCCATGATGATCTCGTCGGTTTTCTGGGCGGCCGCGACTACGTCTGGTTCATGCCGCGCGGAAAGAACAAAGGCGATCTGGGCGCTGAGCCGCAGCATCGCTGGTCACGTCCCGTCGTCGTCGTGCAAAGTGAAAGCAACTATTCTGATGCCCACTTTTTCCCCTTCGCTTTCAAGACGCTGGGCTTGGGTAAACTCGTGGGCGCACCTGTCGCCGGCACAGCAACCGCTGTATGGTGGGAAACGCAGATCGATCCCTCGCTCAACTTCGGCATCCCCCAAGTGGGCATCGTGACTGCTGATGGAAAGTACCTCGAAAACATGACGCTCGATCCCGATGTGCTCGTCTATAACGACCCCAACAACATGAGCAAAGGCGAAGACGCACAGCTTCGCAAATCAGTTGAGGTGTTGCTGGAACAAATCAAAACCAAGAAGTGAATCACACAGGAACACAAAAATGAAACACACCCCAGGCTTCCTCAAGATCGTCACAGATGCACGCTCTCGCATCAAGGAATTGACCCTTGCCGATGTGCAGCCACGCGTGATGAAACAGGAAAAATTCCTGCTCATTGATGTGCGCGAAGAAAGCGAATTTGCTGCGGGCCACATTCCCGGCGCCATACATCTGGGCAAAGGCATCATCGAGCGCGACATCGAAGGCAAGGTGCCTGACACCAGTGCCGAGATGATTCTTTACTGCGGCGGCGGCTACCGCTCGGCCCTCGCCGCGGACAATCTTCAGAAGATGGGCTACACCAATGTCTGGTCGATGGATGGCGGCTACCGTGCCTGGAAGGAAGCGGGACTGCCCGCCGAAAAGCCCTGATCTGCCGCCATTTTCACGCGCCTGCCCAGTCGCCAGCGATAAGCCAGCGGCGCGATGCGCGTGGCCAGTTCCAGATGCACATCGTGCTGCTTCATGTGATTGAAAAAGGCCAGCGATGCCTCTTCGATCTGCATGCTCTCTTCGCTCCATGCGTTTTCATCGCGAAACACTTCCGCGAGTTTGAGCCAGCTTCCACTTCTGGAAGCGGACAAACCCAATGGCTGATACTTGAGCATCGCTCGCGCTTCTTCGAGAGTCGCAAAACAGGAGCCCGGCAGCAGCGCAGGCTCACCGCGCCGAGCGCGCACCACACCATCAGCTTCGTGATCGCGCGTGCTTGTGATGTTCGCAGCAAACTCATCCGTGGTGTCGCTGATGCGGATGTCTCCGCCGTGGAATTTGAAATCACTCATGAGGTTGCCGCCGCGCGAAATGAGGCAGTGATCCGCATCACTTCGCACAAAGTACAACCCGCGCAGTCGGCCATGCGTCTGCGTCGCCGCCTTCACATACAACCGGTAAGCGACGTGGCGATAGCTGATGCCGCACAAGCCGGGCGTATCTACCGACGCCACCGTCGGCCGCATCTTTTCGACGTCGCAAACCACCACATTCCAGAACGCCCAAGGCCCGTGCGTGATCAGTTCCAAACCCTGGGGCAGAAGGTCACGCACCGACGCAGCCGGTGTGCGATATGCCAAGAGCAGACACTTGGACAACTGTCCTTGCATGTTCAGTTTCATAGCAGAAACCCTCCATAAACAAGCAGCCCTGAAAGCGCCGCCGCGAAGATGCCGTTGAGCGCGACCACCCATAGCATCACTGCTTTACTCGTTGGTAAGCCCAGCCGCGCCGAAAGTCGAACGAAGATGCAGCCCATGACAACATCCGTGAAAACGAGCAGCGCAAGTTGCATTGGTGCGATCAGCGCCAGCTCCACGCGATCACCCATCAGCGCGCTGGCGATGACGTTGCCGCCTACGCCGATGAACTTGATCGCCATGCCGATGGACATGGAAACCAGGCACACATCGGCCCAGTGCCAGACCGACACTGTCGCAAATCGGCGTGGTTGCATTTGCGCCACCGTCAGCAGCAGAAAGCCAAATCCCACCCACGCAATGGCTGCCGCGATACCGATGGCGGCGGCGATGGAGGTGAGATCGCTGGCACTGGCGATGAGCCGATAGCTGCCCGCATAGACTGCCGAACCTGCGAAGGCGACTGCGATCAAAAGCGCACGCGCCAAGCGCGTCAGTTCGATTCTTCTTACTTGGCGCTGCGCGGATCGCGTGAGCGCAGCGTCATCGCGCGATGTCATTTCCGTCATTGGACTATTCATGGTACGTGTGAGCATGTTGATCTCCTGGCCATTCAATTTCCGAACACATTTTTGCGAAACCTGTCAACTGAACCAACGCTTCTGTTTAGCCGCAGAGCAAAGGCCGCCGTCGCTCCGCGCGAGCCTACGTTCCCAACTGCCCCGCCAGCGCCCAACCATAAACCCCTGTGAAATACGCCCACACACCTGTAAACGTCACATGGATGAACGTGTTGAAACGGTGACCACGCCACAGCGATGCGTCGTAGTAAAAGAGCTGCGCGATCAGCCGCGTGGCCCAGAAGATGACCAGAAACACGAGCACGATCATCGCCAGTTCTGATCGCTCCACCAGCGTCTGCGGAAAGAAGAGCGACATCGCACCAAACGCGGCGACGCTGAGCATGATGTAGAAACTGTGCACGACAAAAACCTGCCGTGTGAGCACGGTCAGCTTCTGAATCTCCTGCTTCCATTGGTACTTTTTCCATACCGCGAAATTCAGAAGCACGATGCCGAACATGATGAAGCCGACGATGCGAAGATGAATGATGAGGTTCATGGCTGCTGCCTTTCAGTTGCAATGATGCTTCTCAAGGGGCGATTCGCTAATCGTGTATTTTCAGCTCGTTTTCAGCGTGTTCTCTGACCAGCCTCGTTCACAGTGCTCGCCGTTGATACACACCGGTCGGCCAAGCTGCACATCCTTCACACCCGTCGAATAGTTCGCGCCAATCAAACGCGACTGACGAAACCACTCTCCAGTTTGATCGATGAGCGCATCCTCATCGACCACCACTTCCACGCGCTGCTGCGGCCAGGGTTCATGCCAGACGCGAAAGCGCCTTCGCACTCCGTGACGTTCTGTGTACGCCGTGTAGCGCTCAAGGAGAAACTCATCGAGCGAATCTGCCTCGCAAGGAACGAAGCTCGCTTCACCATCGACTTGTGCGTGATAGCGAAGCTGATCGTTTCCCTGCGCCCCTTTCGCCGTCACGCTGCCTTGCAGGGTGCCGCGCTCGTGATGATGTTCGTACTCCAGTTGGCCCAGCCGATAAGGCAAACCAAACGTGCGCGGCCCGATGAAAACACTCAGTGCATTGGGCAGCCACTCCGCCAGAAAAAAGATGCCTGTTTCGCCGCGATGTTTCACATAAGTACGCACATTCAAAAAGCCATGATTCGCCACCGGCCTGCTCAGCCAGGCGCTGATTCTGCCCCCCAGATGCGGGCGAAGATTGTGCATCGCAAACGCGACGAGACTCACATAAGCCTTGCCTTCGCGCAGATCCAATTCAAACGGCACCACCTTCTGAAGAACCGCCGGCTCAACTTCGTAGTGCACAAAAAGCGAGCGCATCCAGTCGCTATAAAGCAGCGGCGTCTTCTCACGCGCCAGCATGCGAACGCGAGCTTCCACACTGAGCGTCGTGGGTTGTGTTTGCCATTGTTGTACTTTCGTAGCCAGCATGACAACCTCCCTGTTGACTCAGTTCAGACTAGGGCCATCTGCACGCGTGGAGTCACGTCATCGCAAAGCCGCATATCCGAAAACACCAGTAAAATAAGCGAAAAGCAGCGTGAGACTGTGGTAGCCCAGTTTCAAATATGCCTTGGTCAGATAGGCCCGCGCATCAAGCCAGGTGTATTGCAGCATGAGCCTGCTCCCCCAGAAGATGGCCACGAAGCCGCTCACCGCGCGGGCCAGCGCATCGCCACTGGCGAGTGCTGCGCTTTGCGTGATGCCCAGCAAACCGAAGCCGATGATGACGAGCACGATGAAGATGCCATGCGTCCAGACGAGCTGACGCGTCAGCGGGCTGACGCGCTGAAGGTCGCTGCGCCAATCCAGAACCTGTGGCACCAAAGCGCTGGCGATGAGAATGCCAAAGTGAAGGCAGCCGGCGATGAAGATGAGTGTTTGAAGCGTGATCATGATCGAACCTTTCTCAGCTCTAGCGCCTGTGCCATGAGCTGATGTGAATTTTCACCAGGCACCTAAGGCCTGAGCGAACGGGAGAATCACTTCATGAACAAAAGGCAGATGAAAGAGGAGCAGGATCGGAGCTGTAGTGATGAGCAGTGTGAACGACCAGCCGATTGCGCCTTGGCCTAGTCCGCATCGTTTGCCCAGGCTAGTTCCTTCGAACCACAAGCCTGCGAACTGAATCATGAAATAGAGCGTGGGTAAGCCGTAGCCGCCGCGTGCAGGCAGCGATATCACCAGATCATGCACGAGGCCCGAGAAGAGAAACACAAGCGCCGCAGCGGCGCGGCCGCCAATCTTGCGAACGATCGGCTGAAACAGAACCTCGTGCGATAGCACACGGAAATCGCGATTCCATCGCCTGCCCCAGAACTCGCCAATGCTCTGCGAAGCGATCGGATTGTTCATCATCATCGGCGCATCGATTCTGCGGGCACGCCACAGGAGTGTGATGAGATGGAAGAGTCCAAAGTGAAGCATGAAGATCAAGCCGACCATCGCGACCCAGCCTGCAAGGAGCGGAAGCTGTGGCGGGATCAGACGCACGATGGCGAAGAAGAGCGCTGCGCCGAAGAATGTTTTGCTCAGTGCCAGTGCGAACTCGGGCAGGCGCGGAGGAGCGGCTGGCTTTAGAGTGACATCGAGCACTGCTTTGGCATCGAGACCGGGCCAGAGCAGGAGGAAGGCGACCATGCGAGGCAGTGTGGTGCGCAGGCCGGTGCGAGGACTCGCGCGCAGAGCGCGGCGAAACATCAGCCACTTGAATCCTGCGAAGATCGCAATTGCGAGCACCCACATGAAGAGCCACGCTGGCTCGCGCGGCATCGCGAAAATGACCGCGAGAACCATGGCGACCAGCGGCAGCCAGTCGAAGAAGTGATCGCGTGGCGCAGCGCTGCTGCGAGGCTTGCGAACACTGTGCGAAGGCAAAGTGCATTGACCGCCCAGACAGTGGCGGTGCGCTGCGATCCAGTTGTAGCCCACATGCACAAGGCTGCGAATCCCCGGGAAGCCCGCGATGAAGGCTAGCGGCTTGGCCCAGCCGACGCGATGGCCGATTTCGATGACGGCGTCAGCCCCGCCCAGCTTGCGACCATCAGGCAGAAAGAGCCAGATGCGATCGGTAACCTGCCCTTGGGCAAGGCCTAATCGAGCGCGAACCCAAGGCGTGGCCAGTGGCAGCAGTACGATGCCACGCGCTTCCACCATCAATCTCACCCGCTCCACCCAGCGCACACAGAAGGCGCAATCAGCGTCGTAAGCCAGATAGCTGCGAAGCAGCACGCTTCCTGTATTGTTCGTTGTTTCTGTATGAACAGAACGGCCATTCCAAATAAAAAGCTCGACCGGTTTGTCGGGATCCGCATCAAGATTTCGAGTGAGGCGTGTCATGGGAGGACCAGAGGTCAGAGGTCAGGATTCAGATTGCTGATGGCTGAAAGCTGATGGCTGATGGCTGATAGCTTCTTCTCACGCACTTAGGCCGAGGAATTTTTTTACCTTGCTGCCGAGCTTGACGAACTTGAGCATTGCTTGCGTGGGGAGCTTTCGCATCTGGTCGTACCAGTCGCTCATCGTTTCGAAAAAGCCCAGAAGCTCGCCGAGCCTTTGTTTCGTGTGAGCTTCGGAGGCACCCGCTTTTTCCGCCTCGATGACGCAGTCACGAAGCACCGCCAGTGTGGGGTCAATCTCGCGTCGCTTGCGTTCGGTGAGTACCACCTCAAACATTTCCCACACATCCTTCATCGATTCAAAGTGATCACGGCGATCGCCCATCACATGCACCACCCGCACGATGCCCCAGCTTTGCAATTCCTTGAGGCTCGTCGAAACATTGGATCGCGCCACCGACAGCGTCATCGACATTTCTTCCGCATCCAGCGGCTTGGCTGCGATGAACAGCAGCGCGTGAATCTGTGCCACCGTGCGGTTGATCCCCCAGCGCGTGCCCATCTCGCCCCAGTGAAGCACAAACTTTTCCTGAACCGGTGTGAGTTGCATGAGAATCTCCGATCTGGCGGTGTTGACCTGGCGTTGCTGATCCGGCGTGGTTGATCCGAGCGAAAAGCGTCTTGAAATCCAATCTCGCCCTTCACTTGTTTCTGTCTATACAGAAATGATCGACTATCATGACCGGTTTGTCAAGCCTAATTTGGCAAGAATCCGAATAATTCTCCACATGCTTCTGGTTATAGTGGCTGCGTGTTCATCTACGCAGGCATTGATGAGGCGGGATATGGCCCGCTGTTTGGTCCGCTGGTCATCGGCCGGGCTGTCTTTGGCATTGCATCGGGACACACCGGCGATGGCGCGCCAGGCGCAGACGAACAAGCGACCGCAATCGCTCCCGATCTGTGGAAGACGCTCACCCGCGCGGTCTGCAAAACGCTCAACGACAAGCGCGGCCGCATTGCGGTCAACGACTCCAAGAAGCTCAAGACTCCCGCTGCGGGCCTTCGCCATATGGAACTGGGCGTGCTCGCCTTCGCTGCTCAGCGCCAAGGCATTGCTCATCCCGCAACCATCTGCGATTGGCTCAATTCCGTGGGCGAAGTGACGCATCGTGACCTCACGCAACTGCCTTGGTATCACGCTGATGACGAGCGCCCCTGGAACGCCTTGCCCCTCGAAACCACCACCGGCGAACTGGCCATCGCGCGCAACATGCTCGCCCAGCACGCCAAGGCTGCGGGCGTCGAGATACTCGACATGGGCGCTGCGGTGGTGTTTGAAGATCGCTTCAACCGCATGGTCGCTGCCACGCGATCCAAAGCGTCAGCGAGTTTCACCTTCGTCGCTTCGCATCTGAATCACATCTGGCAACACTACGGCCAGCACAGCCCTGTTGTTGCCGTCGATCGGCAGTCCGGTCGCACGCGCTATCGGGAACTCCTCGCCCAGTGCTTTCCCTCCGCCAGCATCACCGTGCTCGATGAGACGAATAAGATCAGCGCTTATCGTCTTCGTGATGCCACAGGCTCCGTGCCGCGTGTCATGACCGTGCAGTTCGAGGTCAACGGTGACGGCTTACACCTGCCCATCGCCCTTGCCAGCATGATCAGCAAGTACACCCGCGAAATGCTCATGCACCGCTTCAAAGCCTGGTTCACCGAGAAGCTCCCCGCCATCGCCCCGACCGCAGGCTATGGTTCTGATGCCAAGCGTTTCTGGAGCGAAGTCGAACCCCATCTGCCAGCGCTTGGTATCACCCGCGATCAACTTCGCCGAATGGCGTGAGCGAATGGCGCAGCGCCAAGCATAAACTTCGGTCTTCCATTTGACGGCCTGCCTCGCCTTGCCCTATTCTTTCCCGCTTGTCCTGGCCCAATGCCCCCATCGTCTAGAGGCCTAGGACACCAGGTTCTCATCCTGGTAACACGGGTTCAAATCCCGTTGGGGGTATTGAAAAAAGTTCCCACGCACAGGTGTGCGTGGGCTTTTTTTTACTTATCCGTCTTCGCCGTCTTCGCCTTCACCGCAGGCTTCACCGCAGGCTTCGCGCCGCCTTTGCGATCGAAGTGGCGGTTCAGCAGCGTCTGATCAAACTCCGCGCTCGCGCCCTCCTTGGGTATCGCAACTTTCGCGGACCACAGAATTCCGTTGACGGTGAACTTGCGTAGGCCCTCAAGTTCCCACGCTTCATGCCCATCGATGCCCGTGTAGGTGAACGATCTGCCACCATCGGCTCGCTCATACGCCCAGGCAATACACGCATCGAGCGAAGGCTTGGCCACCTTCGATTTCGCATCCGTGAACAGCAACGGCGTCACGCGCTTGACATCCTCTGTCCATTTCATCTTCACCAGAAATCCATCGTTCAGCTCGAACGGCTTCACCCCGCGCGTGATCTCGTGCTCCGGGAAATTATCAAACGTCGAATCCCAGTGCCCCCTCGCCGACACCTTCGGCTGATACGCCCCGCCCATCCACGCAATCGCCATCTCACCAGGCCCAATCGGATAATCAATCACCTGATGCAGATGCACGATGCCCACGCCTTGCTTCACGAGCGCGGTGATCTTGTCACCCTTGGCTTTATCAAGAACGAACGGCTGCTTCCCGCCTCCATCCATATAAAACACAATCGCCTTGGCCCCCTCAAAAATCTTCTCATCCTTAGGCCAGCCGCCCAGCACCATCACCGGATGCACGCCTTCGGTTTTCTTGAGCATGTCAGCCAGCAGCGCACAGCCCGCAAAGTATTCATGCTTGCGAGGCTTGGACCCGACGCTCATCGCCCCCGCCACGAGGATGATCTTCGTCGCCTTCGCATCGGTCGTGTCCACCTCGAGCGGCACATCCGACTGATCAAACGGATCAACCTCCGCAGCGCGAACATTCGCAGTGAACAGCCCCGCGAAAAAGGCGACGCCAACAACCACGGTAAAAGTCAGACGAGTGAACATGATGATGTTCCGTAAAGAGGACAGGAAAGTGGACTTCAGAACAGCATAACAACCAGACCCAAAGCCCACGCATTCCCGTGCGTGGGAATCATGTCCAGCATGAAAAACGCAAAGAGAATGAGCCCCATCCCTTTGGTCATTTGCCCCAATTTGTTTCGCAATAATCATGTCTACCTCAACGATTTTTCTGTTTTCTGTCTTCACGCAAACCATTGAAAACACTGTCTTTAATCGATGTCTACGTGTAAACTCCTAGACGTCTACCCCTCGCTATTTATCTGAAATTGAGGCTAAAAATGTCCATGCACACACCTCCGGACAGCCCTCGGATACCCCCACATAGTCCCCGGCTTGCCGGGGGTCACGCACGCCATGCAACCCCATCCAAACCCGCACCCCCACCCCGGCCAAGGCCG
>CAZYQL010000043.1:0-27011 GCA_964650055.1 uncultured Phycisphaeraceae bacterium
GAATTACGCTTGAGGGAGGCCGTTGTTTTCGAGATGGGGTGAATAATTGGGGCTAGGTGAGGGCACTGCATTGACTTGAAGTGACGCCGCGCACAGTCATTCTCGCTTGTATAGACGGCCCTCCCCCAGCCCCTACCCAATTGAGGGGAGTTAAGGCGACGGCACAAGGCTTACATGCGATTGCCCTGCTCACCCAGCCGGCGTATCAAGCGGGCCGTCATCGACAGGGCCATCGACCACGTTTGAACAGCGCACAGCTTCTTAAGTTCGCCAAGGATGCGCATGTAGCTCGACCGGGCTCACGGTGCCGAGTTCGATGGAGCTAGCCCTCATGCAGGGAGCGAAAGCGACCATCTCATCATAAGCATGAGCCTTGTCCGTGCATGAAGTGTTTTCGCATCAGCGTCCAATCGTGTCGCGACGCGCGCTCTTATCAACGGGTTGATGAGTGAGCCATGCCTCGGGGATCGCCGACTGGCCAAGACCGGGAGCGGAGATTTCCAGTGCGGGCACAGCGCCTTTCCAGACGATTTGCGGGTTCGGAAAGTTGTTCCAGAGTTCGTACTTGAACTTTCGCGCACGCATGTCGATGAAAACGATGCGAATAGGATGCGCACCTTTTTTCAGAGCGACAGACCAGGTGCCGTGCGCATGGCGACGTGTCGCGGGCTCCCAGTCCTGACCGTGAATTGAAAGCCGAAGATCGTAGCCCGGCTCGTTGTCGGGGAACTGCCACTCGCGCGGTGCGTGGAAGGTGTAAACACCATCGGCAGGGACATGGATGAAACCGCTGGATCGCACGGCAAAAGCACCATCGGTCGATCGCATCGAAACATCGATCATCGCTTCGCTGCTGCCGTCTTTCAGCGCGGGCAGCCGATCGACATCACTCAGCAGCTGGGCCCATCGCCCTTCGACATATTCCCATGCGAGGCCGGGCTTCGTGCTGGTCGTCGCCACCGCAGCGAACGGGGCCTTCTTCTCGTAAGTGGTCCAACTCATCGCCGTGGCGTGCGTGCCATCACTGGTCCATGGCATCTCGGAAAGGCCTGCGCGAAACGCACGGGCCTTGATGCGCGTGGTGGCGCTGAGCGTGATGGGGCTGCGGTATTGCAGCGATTGCACTGTCGGGTCGCTGCCATCAAGCGTGTAGCGAATCTCCACGCCCGGGGTCGCGCAGGCAAGTTCCACGTTCACCGTATCCGTGAACACCGTTGCCTGGGGCAAGAGGGTCACCGGTTGAATCGGACGATGAATCGGTGTGATTTCAAGGTTGTTATTGAGGAGGGAGAACTCAAAATCACCTTGTGCATTTGATTGCTTTCCATCCGTGATCATCTGGCGACAGCCCAGTGCGATGCCCCGGCGCTGGCCGCTATTCGCTGTCACAAGCAGCGATTCGCCTTCGATCATGATGTTGCCCAGTTGAAGTTTGCTCACCGCTTGCGTTGTCGTGGCATACTCCACCTTCGTGCCTCGGCGCGTGGTGGCGCGGAAGCCGGTGATGTTCTCGCCGGTGATCGGCTCGACATTCTGAAGGTCAGCGGAAAATGGTTGGCCGGTGAAGTCACCGGGGCGTGATGCCAGTGCGGTGACGATCACCTGCGGACCGCGTGTCGTCCAATCAACGCGCACTTTTTTGCTCAGCGGCAAAGGCAGGCCCATGGTCCACTTCTTGAGCTTGCTGCTTCCCAGCGTGGCGAGGGCTTCATCGTAGGTCTGCGCATTGCCGAGCTTTGCGAAACCATCTTCGATGAGGGTGTAGCTGGGCTGGGCGCTACCGAAGTGATGCACGCTGATGCCGGGCAGTGTGCCGTTGTCAGTGCGCAGCGATCGCGTCTTGGCATCGATGACCAGCGGTGGCCGGTTTTCCTCTTTCTTCAGCTCGACACGCCTGCTCCACGACTCGCGGGCCACGGGGGTGAACATCGTGTAATTCTGCGAGAACTTCCGCTGCCCTTCGCTGTTGAAGCGATCGGTGATGATGACGACATCCTCGCCGCGCACCGAGAGTATCTGCCGTACGTGATGCACATCTCGGATGGGTTCATCGCCTTGGGGTCGGAGTTTTTCAGCAATCTTCGTGTAGCCATAGTCGCCAAAGATTTCAGCCTCTGGACCTGAATGAAGCTGATAGACGCCGCGATATTCCCCCTCTGCGAAATCAAACGTTTTTGAAGCATGAAAGCGCGATTGGACAGGTTGGTTGCGATGATCGTAGGTGAGCCAGATGGTCTTGCCGCCGGGGTCTGCGACCAGGCCGTGATGAATGTTCTGGGTGCGGTCATCGACTGCCAGAGGCGGGGCGAGCAGAAGGGCGTGGCCGTAGGCGTAATAGGAGAAGCCGTTGGCATCCTCGCGTCCGTTGCAATCGAGATTGGGATTGCTCTGGAAGTAAAGGAAGGAGGCATCGGGCTCCCAGCCGCCGCGAAGCATGTAGGCTCCCAGGTAAGGCAGCGCTTCGGAATGGACCTGTGGTGTTTCGATGGCGTACTCGCCGAAGATCCAAGCAAGTCGCCGCCGGGCTTCCGGTTCATCGAGTAGCAGATTGGTCTGAATGGGCATGGCCGGATCATCGAAGCGATCGCGCTTGATGAACTTGTCCGAGGTGGAGACGCGACTGAAACGATAGGAAAACCCATCGGGCTTGAGCGTGTGCAGGTAGTACCGCGCGTTGACCTTCACGTTGTCGCGCCACTCATCGCGCCAAGCATCATCAAGCCACACCGGCGGCTGCGTTTCCAGCAGCCGATAAGCGCGGCCAAGGTGTACCTGATCATTGGGTTCATGCCCCCAGTTACCTTGCTCGAGATTGCCACCATCGCGCAGGATTTTGTGCGACCAGTTCAGTTCCATCAGTTTCCGAGCTTCATCAAGCTGCCAGTGTGCGATGTGAAATTCAGGCAAGACCTGCGCGGTGAGAACAGAACCGGTCATCGCGATGCAGCGCCAGTTGTAGATGCCTCGCCGTGCCTTTCGCACAAAAGAAGCGGGATATTCCTCCATGACGGTGAGCATCAGCCGCGCCAAGGTCGGTGCAGGCATCGTCTGTGCAAAGCCTGGCTGGGCATCGATCACATCGGTGAGCGTGCTGGCCAGTGCGACAGGACGAAACGAACAAAGCACTGGATACTGGCGGATATTGAAGGGGTTTCTTTCCATGTCGCCGGGCGCGTTCATCGCCCAGTCATCAATGACTTCACACCACCGATCGAGGTATTTCTTTTCACCGGTCGCTGCGTAGCCTTCGAGCAGCACGAGGTGGGGACCCACAACATCGACGAAACCCATCTGGCCGCGCATGGTGTAGAAATCCAGTTGCGGATTGCGGGCTGGGTCAGCATGGGGATCGGGGCCGGGATCGCCCCAGTTGATGGTGCCCGGCGCGCCGACTTTCGCCTTGGCGCGAGGAGTGGAAAAGATGCCTTGCATTGCTTCATCAAGCCTCGCTTTCACCGGCAGGCGCAATAGGCTGGCAGTGTCCAGATCGCCGCCCCAATTGGCAGGCAGGCCATGTTTTTGCGGCTCGCGCAGGCGCAGCAGAAACGCATCGCGCCAGGCATCAAGCGCCTGAGCATGTTGACCGGCGGCAAGCAGCGGGCCGACTTTCTCCAGACCTTTAGCGTTGAGGTCGATCCGTGCAAAGAACTCACGCGACAGCGCAGCAATACCTTCAGGCGAATTTCGAGCGGCAAATCGCTGCGCTCGGGCGACGGCATCGGCGGGCGGTCGAATCACGAGCATCTCGCCGTTGCCCGCCACCTTGCCCGGCGGCGGAGGTGGTGAGGTGTAATACTTGAGTCGATTCTTCGCCGACAGCGCCTGCTCACTGAGTCTGTCGAGTTCTTCATAGGTTGCTGCAATTTGTTTTTCGATGGTTTCAAACTCGGCGATCAGCTTGCGGCCTGCTTCGGATTCCCTGGCATGCGCCAGCACTTGTGCCCGTCGCCTTGCGACGGCCAGATCGAGCTGACGCTGACTGGCGGCCCGGCGCTGGGCGAGGCGATCGTAATCATCAAGCTGGGCGCGGGTCTGGAGCTGAGCGGGGTTGATCAGTTTCATCGCCGCCATCGCTTCACGCATCTCGCGGTCGATGGTTTTAAGTGTTTCATCGGGACCGGCCAGCTTGTCGAGCTGCTGCCAGACTTTCGCGGAAGCGGGCAACAGCTCAGCCACCAGCTTCTGCTTGGGCGCGGCAGTCGCCTGCTCAGCAAGCGCGATATCACGCTGGATCCGCTCCTCCAATGCGGTCCAGGCCTGCAGAAACTCTGCTGATGCAAGCAGTGCCAGCGTGATGAGGAACGAAGTTAATCCCATTCGAAATGTCATGGCGGACTCCATTGTGAACCGGCGAATCTTGTCGTCGAGTATTGCACGATCAGGCATGCAGGTGAGCACGGACAAGGATGATTTTTAATGGTTGTCAGACCGACAAACAGCACCGTGCTGAGTGAATGTCAGGCGATCGATCGAAAGCCATGCTTCAAACTGGCCGGTGCTGCGCTGGCAGTTCTGCCGTGGTTTCTTAGAGCGGTTATACTCCTCTACTATCCTTCAACTTGTATCTACGATCTTCTGCTCTCTCTCGTTTCTGTTCTACGGTTTCGCTGCTCTTACGTCACAACGCCTGAAACTAGAGTTCCTACGTTACGGACTCGGGCCCTTCCGTGTGCTGGTGGGTGTCCTTCAGCTAACAGGTGGTTTGGGCATTATCGCGGGACTCTATCTACCGTGGCTAGGCGTGGTGGCTGCCGGTGGTCTTGCTTTACTGATGGCATTAGGACTCGCGGTTCGGATCCGTATCCACGATTCACTGGTGCAGGCTTTCCCGGCCGCCATCTACATGGTGCTTAGTCTCTACTTAACGATCATGTTCTTACGAGCCTAATACCACGTGCGTCACGCAGAGATCATTGCAAGGGCAGTTACTAGAAAGGATAGTTACTACACCGCGGCAATGACTGACAGCAGCAGCATCGTGCAGGCTGGCACCGCCTTGAGTGGCGGGTCCTTCACTTTGATGTGCATGGTCACAGCTCCAAGCATCAAAAACGCCATCCCAATCGCTGCGGGGCGAGCGATGTCGGGGAACCAAAGTCCGACGACCAGGCATATCGCCAAAATAATCTTCATCACGCCGATGACACACATCAACCAGAAAGGCAGTCCGTACGCAGCGAACTCCTCGCGCATGTTCTTAGCATCACCACCCCGGTAGCCTGTGGACTTGTTGTAGCGAAGGATCCAGACGTTGAAGATACCCAACGCGATTGCAACCTGAGCGATATCACCGATGATCTGCATATTCATGCCTCATAGAAATCTTCCAGACAGATCATCATATCAGCGGATGAAGCCAGCAAGCCAACCAGCCAACCAGCCAACCAGCCAACCAATTCATGACTTAGTCCGTCGGAAGCCAAACCCAGAGCGCGGGACGGCCGACGTTGCAGTGTACTGAGCGTGTCAGCAGGCTCAAGCAGCCGATGCCGAGATAGACCGAAGTGCGGGCGATATCCCAGAAGCCTGCACCGGCCTTAGGCTCGCTGCTGCTGCGGTTAGAGACACTGGGGATCGGGTGGAAAATGCGTTCAATCCAGCGGCTACGATCCGGCTCGGCGTCTTGAAAGCCATCGAGCACGGCAGACAGTCTCTCGAACTCCTGCGGATCAAGCCCTTCGACTATCAGTTGCTGATCAACGCGGTAGACTGCGGCCCGTGATAACGATGGAAGAATGAGCAGACCGGCGAAGGACCAGAGTGTGAACCAAAGGCTTGTCTCAATCACGCCTATAGCGGTACCCGCAGACGCTGGCCCCGCCATCAACAGCGCAAACAAAAGACCCGTAGCGGTGAAAATAAACGCGGCCAGTCGGCCAGCGCGCCATGCCCCGGTTTGCACGACTTTCTGACGTCTTGCCTCGGTCAAGTCGAATTGCTTGGGATCAAGTCTGTCTTTCCAAGCTACGGGTAAAATATTCTTGTTTGGTGAAAGGAAGCCTGTGATCCCACCTGTGAAACCCTCGTCCGTGCTGTGCGTTAGTTCTGTAGGCGTGGCGTCAGGTAAGTTGGGATTCTGAATGAGAGCCGCTCTCGGAAGCCGGGCAACAACCCGAGCGACCCAGCCCCGCCCGGCCGCGAGCGCCGCAATCCAGACCAGGCCGGCTGCATACGCGCCAGGTAGCCCGAATAATTTTCCTCCGCAGTACAACAAGACCGCGCTCGTTAACAATAGAAGTGAATGGCAAGTGATCCCACGTACCAGCGTCCATGCATAACCAGCAGGCTTTGAGACACGTCTGCCGAATTGCTTGGGAAACTGGTGCCCGCCAAGCCAATCAAGGGGTAGTTGGATCAGCACATAGGCCAGAATAAGCAGACCCATTAAGATTACATCACCTGATATTCCTGACGGAAGTAGTTCGCGCGCCGAATCGATGGCGTTTAGCGATAAGACTCCGCTGCTGATAACGACCCACATCCCGACCCCGATCACGCCCAGACGCAGTCTGGCTCGGCCATAGCCATTGTCTGCAGGCGTGGCGGGTCGTACGGTTCCGGTCTCAGGCTTGGCAGGGAGCGATTGTGAGGAATTCATATCGTGTTAGTCCTGGCTGCAGTTAATGGACCACCGTACCTAGCATCGTGTAAGGCGTTGGCGGCAGATAGGCCTCTAAGCCATGCCTGTTCGATCCGGCCCAGGCCGGATCATGAGCGTCGGGGATTCGCCGGGCTCCATTTATCTGCTGCGGGATCGGGATACCCGTTTCGCAAGGCTGTCGATGCGCTGCTCCTTACCGCTTGGATACCCGTACGCTGCTCATGCCGGGCTCGCCGAATCTGAATGCATATATCGAGCGGTGAATCAGTCCATCAAGCACGAATGCCACGATCACTTCCTTGTGTGTGGCGAGCAACACATTGATCATTTCGTTGATGAGTACCTCGACTATTGCAACACCGATCGACCGCACCAGAGCATAGGCAATGAGCCGCTGCAGAAACTCAAAATGAGCGAAAATGGCGAGATTGGCAACGTCGTCTGCGATACACGGCTGGGCGGACGGCTCAAGCACTACCGTCGGGGCAAGAAAAGGAGCTAAGTAGAATGCCAGTCACTTAACCATTTTCCCTCGCTTTTATGCTCGTTTTGCTTCCTCCTCCCGCTTGGGCCTACTCAAGCGTTGGGGCTCACCGTCCATTTTTTCCCACTGCTTTGGCGATGCGAGTCTTTACATCAAAGCAGTGCGTACCTGAGGGTAAACAGGTCAGGCGAATCTTTTTTACGGGTGGTGGTGAAGGCTGGTGGATCGCCGCTTTCCTTTTCACTGGACGCAGCGAAGGGACGCAATCCACGCTCACCTTTCACGTTCGCCATGAAAGGATTTGAGAAGCAATCAAGTGATAACGCCCTCGTGAGATCGTGAACTAGGATGACTGGGCATCAGCGAACGTCCTTCGCGCTTCCACCGGTGTATGCTCAGTTAATCTGTACGCCATAAGGCAGTTTTTCGGGGCCACGGTTGTAGTCGAGGAGCCACTTGAGATCGTGGGGTTCAACGTGGCCATCGACGAAGCCCACGTTGGCGGTGTCACCCGCGTGGCGATTGGTGCGTTCGAGTGTGATTGGATTCCAGTCGAGGTCGAAGTCTTCGATCACCCCGGCGGCAGTGTCGGAGCCTTGCCAGAGATAGGCGTCGCCGTTGTCCATGACCATGATGAGCTCCGCAGGATTGCGCACGCGCTTGAGGCTCTTGCGTGACAGTGAAGCACTGGAGGAGAGGCCGTTGTAATTCCAGCCGTAGTTGCCATCGGCATCGTTGTGTGGCGGTGGATAGGGATCGGGGCTGGTCGGGCAGTCGTGAATCTTTGCGTTGCTGACATAGGGATCAAGGTAATAAGGCCAATCCCACCACGACTCGATGGCAGTACCAGGATTGTGCAGATTGGGCTTGATGAGTTTGCCACTCTCATGGCTGTAGGAGCCTGCGGGAAAGCGTTCATCATTGCTGATGCAATAGTTGATGAAGGCCAGCGATAGCTGCTTGAGATTGCTGAGACAGGTGGTGCGCCGGGAGGACTCGCGTACACGCCCCAAGCTGGGCAGCAAAAGCGAGAGCAGCAGCGCAATCAGCGAGATGACCATGATGGTTTCGACGAGTGTGAAGGCACGGCGTTTCATGGAGAGGTTCCGGGATATTCAAGAACAACATCGTGACCCGAGGGTGCCTTGTTCTGTCGGGTGACGAGCAACAAACTTCGTTACTACTCATTGGTAGTAATACTTTTTGTAGTTGAGTCCATTGTGTACGGTATTGGTGACTTTGAGTGTTGGATGAATCAGATACCAATTGGCGGCAGCGACCATGTGGGCGCTCATGTAGGTTTCGATGAGCTTGGGTGAGGCATCGATCCATTGAACATGACCATCACAAAAGGCGATGTTCAGGCCCTGTTCCATATGGTTGTTGATGGGATCGGGCCAGTTGTTGATGTTGGCGGAGTTGACATCGCCGCCTTGATCGCTGTCGAGGATGATCAGTTCATTGGAGGCAGATCTGACATTTCGGCGGTTCTTCAGCGTGCTGCTGCTTTTGGCATTGGTGGGATCGTAGCTGGGCATACCGGGGAGAATGCCGCGCTGCTGGTTTATGGTTCCCAGCAGGTTGCCGTTCCAGTCGGTACCGTCGGGGAAGATGGCCGGCCCATCATTCCAGGCGAAGATTTCATAGCTATGCCCACTCTCATCAAGGGCGTTGCTCGCAGCAACGACCAGATCGTGAGGTACATCGCGGCCAAATGCTTCCTGACTGGTGGCGTAAGTCACATCGCGGCGAATCTTATTCTCCGTGCTGGGGCAGCGGGCCACGTTCGGATCAGGCAGATAGTTGGGGTAGAGAAATGCAATGGCATCATCGCCGCCACTGCGCGTGGGGATGTAAACCTTGGACGTGGTATCGTTCGAGTGAGAGAGCGTGGCGTAAACAAATTGCCGCTGATTCGAACGGCAGTGGACGCGACGGGCTTCCTCCGTCGCCTTGAGAATGCCGGGGGTAACGATCGCAGCCAGTACGATAATGATCGAAACAACGACCAGCATTTCGACCAGAGTGAAACCATTTCGATGTTTCATGGAATGATTCGCTGTTGAAAAGTTCATGAGCGTGCCTCCGGATAAAAAAGTCCTTTTTCACTGTGGTCGGCTGGGCATACACAAACCCAGCCGACCATCGATTCCGTTCCGTGCTCCTGAAGCGGGGCGGGCGAGATTCAAGCCTGCTTGCGGCGGCGGGTGGCCAGCACCATGGCGGCCAAGCCGAGCATCAGCAGTGATGCAGGTTCGGGGATGGCATTGTTGTTGGTCGCTTGCGGAGCAGCGCCGAAGCGGATGAAGGCAAAGGAGAAGTCGGTGTCCTGCCTTGCGCCTTGGCTGCCGTTGGCGTCGTAGCCACGGATGACGAAGGAATCGCCATCAGCGAAATAGGTGAGATAGTTGTCGCTGCTGTTGCCGCCTGCGGGGATGTCACCATGGTTGGCGGTAAGGAGCAGCATGCCGGTGAGAGGCGATTCGCCAAAGACATTGAGTACATACTCGCCAAGGGCCGAGCGCTGCAGTGTGAATGCACCGACGCTGTCGAGGATGATGCCGCCATTGCTGACCGCACCCATGATCATATTGGGTGTGCTGCGGGGAATGAAGACGTAGCTGTAGCTATCCCCTTCGAGACCACCCGAATTGTCGCGGACCTGCACCGTCCAGCCGCCTGCGCCGTTGGGATTGGCGGTGGCGAAGTTGTCATCGTTGCCAAAGGCGTTGACGAAGAGCAGGCCATCGGTGGCGCTGCTCACCCCGGACAGACTCAATGTGGCGGTGCCGCCTGAGGTGGGGATGTCGTGACCTGTAAGGAAACCCGATGCGTTGGGGAAAAAGGCGACCGCGAAGTTGGCGTTCATCTCGCCGGGATTGGAGCCATCGAGGGCGTGAGTGGCGACGAGGTATTCGCCGCCGGAGACCCAGGGGGTGTGCATGCCGATGCCCGACACGCCGCCGGTAGCGGAGTTGTTGCGGAAGTCTTCGCGGGCGGTGGCGAGCAGCACACCGTCGGCTGACTTCATCGAAGTACCCAGCCAGGACATGGTGTTATCACCTCGGTTGCTGGCGCTGGTGCCCAGGCCACGCGAACCTTCCACAACGAGCGCGAAGTTGTCGCCGGGGTTGTTGCCGCTGCTGAATTCCGTAACTTTCACATTACCTGCGGCCACGGCAGTGGGATTGAAAGCAGGCAAGGCAGCGCCGGGATTCGTCGGTGCACCAACGAAGGGGAGGAAGACAAAGTTGAATGCTGCTTCAGGGTTGGTGATGGTCTCAAGGCCGGGGACGTCCGAAGCGGTGCCTGTGAGGTCTCTCGTCTGAATTTCCCAGCCGGTGCCGCTGGCTTGGTAGGTGACGATGTTGTCCACGTTCAGGTTGTCCATGCCTTCGGGCGAAATGAGCAGCACGCCGCTGGTGGAAGTCTGGCCGGCGATGTCGAGTTGATAGCGACCCACGCCCAGTGTTTGAATCGTGAAGTCACCCTGGCTTAAGATCGCACCGGAGCCACCGCCCGCGCTGGTCGTCGGGTTGCCACCACCGGAAACGCGGCCGAGCACCAGGCCTTGGGTGTTCTTGGGGATGTAAACAAAGGCGACGGGATCCTGCTCCAGTCCGCTGCCGTTGGAACCGTTGTCCTTAATGGCCAACTGGAAGCTGGTGCCGTCGGCACTCGGTCGCGAGAGGGCAAAGTTATCTTCGTTCTTGCCGCCGTTGACGAGCACGATGCCATCGACACGGGCATCAACGCCTGGCAGAAAAAGGTTGGCGCGGCCGCCGCCCAGATCAACGAACTCGGTTCCAAGGTTGAGATTGGGCGAACTCAGCAGCGAAGTGATCGCCCCGCCGTTGGTGGTGACTCGCGAGATGCCACCGGTCCAGCCGTCGGCATAGGGAAAGAAGGCGGCGGCAACGTTGATGTTGAACTCGGTGCCTTGCTGGGACGCGTGAACGGGAATGAAATAGCGTCCGCCAGATACTTCCACCGCACTGGTCGCCATGGTGAAGCCGGTCGTGTCACCAAAAGCATTGTTGTTTCGGCCGTTCTGTGAAACGGCGGTGATAAGGATGCCGCCGGCAACATCGTCGGCGTTGCTGGCACCGATGGTCACGTCGTAGTCGCCACGATTGCCGGTGGGCACAGAAAATCCAGCCGTGGCCTGCGGCGTGGTGATGGTCACAGATGATGCGTTGTTGAGCGCATCATTTTGAACCACCTGAATGTTGCCATATTCGATCGCCTTGGCCTGCTGGGCGATCATTGCAGTGATGCAGCCGATCGTGAGCGTACCGATCTTTCTTCTAAGTCCTCGCATGATTCAAATCCTTCCAAAATGAGTGGGGAAATAAGAGTGAGACACTGGGGTTTACTAAGGGCTATGTATCGCTGACTCATAACGACGTCCCTGGCTGGAAGTCACGATCCGTGAACAGCCATGGGAGTCCGATCCTGCTCTGGCGAGCGGAAGTATTCTGAGGCAACAACATGTGGCGGACGTGGGCAGCGCGTGAGAAGTGAATCGAAACTGTGCTAGGCATTGATTGTGCAGAAATGCGTCAACGGTTAAGAGGCTGCCGATCTGCCTTGTTTATTCTTTGCTTTTCACTCACTTCGCGTGATGCACACAACACAAGGCTTGGGCGGTTTGCCCAGTGTCTTGGAAGGGAAGTTGCTGCCCAGCGGTACGGTGCGTTTTTGCTCGAAGAGTTTTCCCTCACGATCGAGAATTCTCATGGTGCGCGGCTCCTGAGTGGGAACACCTGCGAACATGCCGCGCGGGCCGTGCAGTTCACCAGGATGCTGCACTGAGAGGATGAGGGTCTTGCCATCAGCGGTGAAGGTTGGGCCGGTGAGTTCGCACTCCATCGGGCCGATGGCGAAGCATTGCGGGATGCCTGCTTTGGGCCCGCGTGTGGGGATCATGAAGAGTGCGTTGTTGCCGAAGATGCCGACGAAGCGCGAGCCGCCGGGCTGCGTTACTTGATCGGCACGGGTCACCGGATGATTGTGCGAAGGTGTGCTGATGTCGGTGACGACCCACATATTGCCTTGCGGATCAAATGCGAGATTGTCCGCACAGGCGAATCCGCCCACGCGATCCTTACCCGCACCAGGGTCGGCCACCTCGCCGCTGGTGATGAACTTGCCCCACTTGAAAGTCATTGCCGCCGGATCATTTCGATCTTCCACAAGTCTGTAAATCGCCCCATATTGCAGCGAATTCTTGCCGCGCGAGTGCGGGAAGATGCGCGTGTCAGGAGAGCCATCACCAGACCCGGTCGAATCCGTAAAGGCGATGTAGACACTCTTATCAATCGGATGAACTTCAATATCCTCGGGGCGCGACAGCGGTGTGCCACCTGCTGCATTGGCCATCGCAAACACATCGAGCTGAATCACCCACTCCTGATGCTCGCGCAGTTTCTCTGGCGAAAGCTTGCGCCCTTGCGGCGCCTGCACGAGATCGGCCAGTGTCACCTGCGCCCATTTCTTGCCGGTGAATTTCTCGATTCCAGCAACCCACTCAGCAGGCGACACCCGGCGGCCTTCGAATCCGCTCTCGCTCACCGCCACATGGCCGCCCATCGGCTTCGTGCGGATCACTCCATTGAGCGGCAGCGAATTCACATGCCCGCGATCAGGCAGCCACATGTGACCGCTCGAACAATGCTTCGGCTCGGGCACGACCACCGGCGAGTCAGGCGACACAGGCACCCAGCGACCCGTGAAGTCTGCATTCCACTGCGAAACATAAAGCGTGCCTTTGCGCAGCAGCCGCGAATTGGTCTTTGCCTTGGGATCGCGCACCACGTCATCACTCACAAATTTCCAGACGTGGCCGCCGCGCCGATCATCGCCCATGTAAGCGATCAGTTGCTTGCCCTGCTCCACACGCAGCGCCACATTCTCATGGCGAAACCGCCCCAGCGTTTTGTGCTTGCGGATCGTGCCCCTGGCAGGATCTACTTCCACCACCCATCCAAACTCACGGCCATCGAGCGGCGGCTCGCAGCCTTGACCAAGCCCTTCAAACTCGAACGGCAACCCGATCTCCGCATGCGCACCCACACCCTTAAACTGCTGCTTCACATTGCCAAGCGGCGAGCCATCGGGCGCAGTCCATTCCGTCACCTGATCCTGAAAGTTTTCTTCGCAGGAAAGAAATGTGCCCCAGGTTGTCGTGTCACCCGAGCAGTTGGAGAAGGTGCCCACCGGCTGATCGATGCCGGTGAAACGCTTGTGATCGCCTGCGGATCGAACCACTTCAAATCGGCCGTTGTCCAACTGTTTCACATGCACAATCGTGATGCCAAGATCCGCCATCGCCGCCTGGCACATCGTGCGGATCGCAGCAAGCGTGGCAGGCTTGAGCTTGGCGACCATATCAGGATTGTCCAGATCGATGCGATGCGTATCGAGCAGGTCGCCATCGATTTCGAGCCGACCATCGGGATAGCGAGCCTTGTCAGGATCGGTGATAAGCCGAACGCGAGGCAGCCGCTGCCCATGAGCATCCTCAAATCCCGCCAGCCAGGTTCGGCCAGAAATGTATTCGTGATTGACGAGGAGATAATACTCATCGCTCTTGCCTTCGATGGGCACCAGCCCGGTGTAGTCCGCATTGAAACCAAAAGAAATCTGCTTGTTCACCGGCCCCAGCTTGTCGCCCCATTGAACAACCACATCACTGCGAAACCCACGCGGCAGCATCAGCTCATCGCGCACCTCATACGTGCCCAGACGCACCGCATCGCGAATGTCCTTGCGATCGCCCGGCAGCGGCACCGGATATTCCACAGGCACCCAATTGGGCGAGCCATCTGATGCAACCCAGGCACTCAGATTCGCCGATGCCTGCGCACAGTGGAGCGGCCCCAGCGCATGGGTCATCGCGGTGGCTGTCGTGCCCAGCCCAACATATTTGAGAAACGAACGGCGATCGATTTCTTCAGGGTCGAACATGGGGATCTCCATAGTTGAAGTAACAGTGTGCCTCTTGATCGTTAGGGATTTGCAATGATTTCGTTACAAGCCTTGCTGCCCAAAACAGACCGATACGTCCATCTCAAGATCGGATCATGACGCGCGGGGGTCGGCTACCTGCCGTTCTTGATGCATTGGATCAGCGGCTGATGCGCGGCGAGCGTCATGTAGCGTTTGCCCTGAAAGTCGCGCCAGAACTGCCGATCGATTTTGCCCTTCGCCCTGGCGATCGAAGACTTGTGGCCTGCCGCGCCTTGGTAACGCTGCCCACCTTGTGCAGTCGCGGCGCATTTCACGGTGTATTTATCAATAATTTAACAATTAAATGATTGTTTAATATATGACAAACTATGCCTGGTTAGGACTGGCCTGAATGATAGACACGATTGAAAAAACCCGTAGGTAGACAAAACTCGGTTAGAAGAAAAGCCTTGACGTCCCTGGTATGGAGCCGTGATGTGCTTTTGATTCACTGATCTCATGTAACAGATTTGTGGACTTTAAGTCAACTTTTAGCGAGTGCCATTATGAGCGGAACGGTTGCTGCCATTTCGCTTGCCGCCCCATATCTGCGGTGAACCGGATCGAATCCGATGCTAAAACCAGCAATTATAACCGGCTTAATCTGATATTCTTCAGGTGTCCGCCTTTCTGATCACCACCTGCGATTAGGCCTGGGCTGCACATGACGCGGACTTGCGACGCCCTGTGAAACTTGACTTATAGTCACACTTTGATACTTTGCGAGTCTGTCGCCTCAACCTCGTTTGAGTCGTTTCCTTCACGCTGGGGCTTAATGAATGCATTCACCCATGGCACAAGATGTTTCTTCTGAACGATCGACTCCCTTCGAAGTCAACGGTCGCACCTATCATCCGTCGCGTCGTCCGATTGCGGTCATCTGCATCGATGGCTGTGCGGATGAATACCTGAGCGTCAGCATCGGTGCGGGCAGCATGCCTCATCTGGCGTGCATGGCGGCAGGAGGGTATCGCGGCTTCGTCAGGGCGGCGCTGCCCACGTTCACCAATGTGAATAATGCCGCCATCGTCACCGGCATGCCGCCCAGTGTCACAGGCATCTCGGGCAACTTTTTTCTTGATCCGCAGACCGGCCAGCAGGTGATGATGAACAGTGCCTCCTACCTGCGCTGTCCCACCATTCTCGCCGCTGCCGCCCGCGCCGGCCGCAAGGTCGCGATGGTCACCGCCAAGCAGAAACTTACCGACATCCTGTCGCACGACATGGAAGGCATCGCCTTCTCTGCTGAAAAAGCTGATGAAGCGAATCTTGAGCGATTTGGTATTGATGATGTGCCTCAATTTGTCGGACAGCCTCTGCCCAAAATCTATAGCGGAGATGCCAGCGTGTTCGTCCTGCGCGCCGGTGCTGCGCTGCTTCGGCAGCAGAAGTCTGACTTCATGTATCTTTCGCTCACCGACTACATACAGCACAAGTATCCACCTGAAGCAGATGAATCACTCAGCTTCTACAGCGAACTCGATGAACAGATCGGCTGCCTCATTGAGATGGGCGCGATCGTCGCCATCACCGCGGACCATGGCATGAACGCCAAGAACCTGCGCGATGGTTCGCCCCACGTCATCTACCTGCAATCGTTCCTGGACAAGCACTGCCCTCAGGCTGGCAGCGAAGTGGTCTGCCCGATCACCGATCCTTATGTTGTGCATCATGGTGCGCTGGGATCGCTGGTCATGGTGCATCTGAAGGATCTTTCGCGCATCAGCGAAGTGGCGCAGATGATTCTCGATCTGGAGGGCATCACCGAGGTGTATGATCGCAACACGGCTGCGAAGAAAATGCAACTGCCCGCCGACCGCATCGGCGACCTGGTCGTGCTCTGCGGCCGCGATGTGGCTCTGGGGCGCACCGAGCGCGATCACGATCTATCGCTGCTCAACGGCAAGCTGCGCACCCATGGTGGCCGATATGAAGAGATGGTACCGCTGGTGCTCAGTGAATCGCTGACCCCCTTGCACACCACCTTGGCGCAAGGCGACCCGCGCAACTTCGATGTGTTTGATTTTGTCTGCAACGGAGTTGCGATATGAGTCTCAGTGCAGCACCCGGCAAAAGTCATTCACTGGCAGCTACTCACGCGCTGCCTTGCTATGTCGCAGGCAAGCCTGTGGGTGAAGATGCGCCGCGCCTTGAGGTGCGAAATCCTTATCACGGTGAAGTCGTGGGCGAGGTGCTTCAGGCGCAGCGGCACGATCTGGAAGCGGCCATCACTGCCGCGCTAACCGGGGGCGGCGGGCAGCCGCTGACACGGTCGCAGCGTTACGACATCCTCATGCGTGCGCATGACAAACTCAAGGAAGATCGTGAATCCTTTGCCGCGCTGATCTGCAGTGAGTCGGGTCTGTGCATGCGTGAGACGCGGTACGAAGTGGGGCGGGCGCTGGATGTGCTGCGCTTTTCCGCGATTGAAGCGCTGCGTGATGATGGGCAGATTTTTTCTGGCGATGTGAGTCCGCAGGGCAAGGCGCGCAAGATTTTCACAGTGCGAGAACCCTTGCGTCTGGCGGCAGCGATCACGCCGTTCAATCACCCCTTGAACCAGGTCGCGCACAAAGTGGCCCCGGCCATCGCTGCCGGTACGCCGATCATTCTCAAGCCTTCCGACAAGACGCCGCTCACCGCGATCCGCTTTACCGAACTGCTTTATGAAGCGGGCCTGCCGCCTTGGATGCTCAGCGTTCTGGTGGGCGACATTGCCGGGGTCATCGAGCCGCTCATCTGTGATGAGCGGGTGGAGCTGGTGAGTTTCACAGGCAGCGTGGCGATCGGCAAGCATATCTCTCGGATTGCCGGCTATAAGAAATTGTGCCTGGAATTAGGCGGCAACTCGCCGCTGATCATTCTGGATGATGCGGACATGGAGCTGGCGCTGAGCCTTGCTGCCGAGGGTTCCTATCGCAACTCGGGCCAGCGCTGCACTGCCGTCAAGCGAATTCTGGTGCACGAAAAAATCATCGGTGAGTTCACAAGGCGCTTCGTTGAAAAGTCGCGCGAGTACACCTGCGGCGATCCAACCGATGAAGCGACGCGCGTGGGCACGGTGATCAGTGAAGCAGCGGCGGCTGGTTTGCAGCGCGTGGTGGATGATGCGGTCACGCATGGTGCAAGGGTGCTGCTGGGGGGCAAGCATGAAGGGGCACTGATGCCGCCGACGGTCATTGCCGATGTGCCGCGCCATGTGGAAATGGTCGTGTGCGAATCGTTTGGTCCTCTCGCTCCGATCATGGCCATCAAGGATGTCGATGATGCCATCGCCCTGGCCAACGGCACCGCGTATGGCCTGTCCACTGGCGTGGTCACGCAGAGCATCGATGCCGCCATCCGCATCATCAAAAGCGTTCGTACCGGCACGGTGAACATCAACGAGATTCCGGGCTATCGCATTGAATCCTCTCCCTTTGGCGGTGTGAAAGACTCAGGCCTGGGCGTCAAGGAAGGCGTCATCGAAGCCATGCGTGTGATGAGCTACGTCAAGACCTTTTCATTGCCCTGGTGAGAAAGAATATGAGTACCACGGTCACGACCACTCAGACATCGCAGGCAGCCATTTTCTACGCCCCGGGCAATCCGTTTGGACTGGTGGCCTTGCCTTTGCGCCAGCCGCGCGCTGGCGAGGTGCGCGTCCGCGTCAGTTGCTGCACCATCTGCGGCAGCGATGTGCACACCTACCGAGGCCATCGTTTAACGCCAACGCCCACCGTGCTGGGTCACGAGATTCTGGGTGTGATCGATGCCATCGGGGCTGATCAGCAAGTGCTCGATCACGAAGGCATCGCGCTGCATGTGGGCGATCGCATCACCTGGTCCATTGCCGCTAGCTGCGGCGATTGTTTCTACTGCAACGATGCCTTGCCTCAGAAGTGCGAACACCTTTTCAAGTATGGCCACGAGAAGGTGAGTGATGATCACCCGCTCAGCGGCGGACTGGCGCAGCACTGCCTGCTGGCGCCGGGCACCGCCATCGTTCGCGTGCCCGATTGCATCAGCGACCTTGTCGCCTGTCCCGCCAACTGTGCCACAGCCACCGTGGCTGCAGCGCTGCGCATAGCGCGCATCAGAGCGGGGCAGACCGTGCTCATCCAAGGCATGGGCGCATTGGGGCTCACCGCCTGCGCCATGGCCAGGGAAATGGGCGCGCGGTATGTCATTGGCTGCGATGTTGTTCAAGAGCGGCTGGAACTGGGCAGACAGTTTGGTGTCACCCACACCGTCCGCATGGGTGATGCGGAAGGGGATGCTCAACTGGCCAGGCTGGCCAAGGAACTGACGCAAGGCCGGGGCATCGATGTGGCTATTGAACTGTCAGGCTCGCGGCAGGCAATGCAGGCAGCGGTGCCGCTCCTGCGCATCGGCGGGCGCTACGCGCTGGTCGGTGCGGTGTGTCCCACGGACAACATCGTCATCAACCCTGAAATGGTCGTCAGACGAATGCTCACCATCTTGGGCCTGCACAACTACACACCCGATGATCTGCTCACCGCAGTGCGATTTCTGACACAGCACCATCAGACCTATCCGTTTGAGCAACTGGTGCAAGGCAGTTGGCCGCTAAACGAAGCTGATGCAGCATTCACATATGCGATCAAGCATCACGCGCTGCGCGTGGCGATCAGGCCCAGCCCGGAGTATTCATGAAACCTTCGTAACGAGCCGCGCCCGTAACGAAGCGCGATCGAACAGCCAAAACCCCACTCCCTTTACGGTCGTGGCTCGTCGCGGCAATGAGATTTCTCTTTTAAGTTCGTATTCCAAGATGGCCCCTGCCATCACGCGCCATCGGATCGGTGATGCAGGAAGACGCACAGGACCTGCGCGTCTTCGCTGTAGGGATTGACGAGTCGATGAGGCGTGGTGGCTTCGAAGTAGATGCTGTCGCCGGCCATGATCTGATGTTGCTGTCCGTCGTATTCGAAATCGACCTTGCCGGTGAGGACAATGAGAAACTCCTCGCCTTCGTGGGGCAGCCGATCGGGCCGACCCTCACCGGGCGGGAGTGTGATGATGACCGGATCCATCTGGCGGTTGGAACGCTTGTGGGCCAGGGACTGGTAAATGATGTTGGGGCTTTGGTCATCGCGTTCAAAACGAAGACGCTCATTCTCACGAACGATGATGAACTGCGGTTTCACATCCAGCCCATCGAGCAGCTCACCCAGCGACACACCATAGGTGGAGGCAATTTTGCCCAGCGCGGGGAGCGAAGGAGTGACCCGGAAGTTTTCGACTTTCGAGAGCCAGCTCCGGGTCAAACCCATCTGATCAGCAGCCTGCTCAAGGGTCATGCCTCGGTCACGGCGAAGCTTCTTGATCCGCTGAGATAGTTCCAGAAGGTTCATAGCCCCGCCATTATCGGCAGCAGGTGCCGGTCTCGCAATCTCCACCCAAACTGGCAGGGCGGGCAAGAGGGATCGTTGATTTTTAGTTAACACGCGTAGGAACACTCCTTATACATAGTCGTTTTTGCGATTCTTATAGCAGAAAGCAAGAATCTTCATATTGGGGTCATCAATCCCTCTCCTGACGCATATCAGTGAGGAACAATCAGGGCCATCAAAACTTTACACAAAACACATGAAATCGGTATTGCAGGTTAATATTATTGACTTAAGATCAACAAGTGCGATGTGGTAGTTGATTGCGGATCAAGTCAGGCTGTGTCGTACATGGCCCGTCCCAATGGGGCGCGTATTTCGCAATCATCACGAATCCTTAGGAATTTTAGGAGAGATCAAAATGTTTCAGATCAAACAGAATTGGAAACGGTATGCAGCGATCGCGTTGCTTGGCCTTCCCGTGGCTGGTGCACAGGCGGTGACCACCGGTCTGGTGGGGTATTACGACTTTGAATCAAGTCTGAGCAACAAAGCCACCACGTCATTTAATCCGACCGTTATCGGCGGCACCCCCACGGCAGGTGTGGCCGGGGGCCTAGTCGGCAACGCGCTCGATCTGGACAAGGCTCAGTTCGATGCCATCCGTGTTCCGATCACCACCGCCAACCTCGGTCAGAATTTCAGTATCAGCGCCTGGTTCAAGAACGAGTTCGTCGGCACCGATTCAAGCCGCAGCTTCGTGTTTGAAGCTGCCGACAACTTCGACGTGTCACTTGGAACCAGTAGTGCGGCAGGCCCCGATACGTACACCCATTATGTTGCCCAAACCAGCGCGGGTAGCTCTTCGCTTCAGCGCAGCGACTGGAACCATGTAGTCCACGCATTCAGTTCCGACGGGACCAACTCCACGGTTGAGGTCTATGTCAACGGTGCGCTCACCCACACGAAAAGCGCGTTGACCTCGGCCATGAACTTCACGAACCTGAACATCGGCAAGGCCCGTGATGGCACAGGCACCGGCGCGGCATCTGGCCGCTACTTTGAAGGTCAGATTGACGAGGTCGCCATCTGGAACCGCACGATCACTGCCAGTGAGGCGACCGAGGTCCACTCGCGCGGCGTAAACGGCCTGGGCCTTTTCGATCAGGACACCACCACCCCTGTCAGAAAGTACGTCTTCAATGCCGATGGCACCGAGCCTGATGCCTCCATCGGTGCATCGATCACTCTGGCTGGCTGGACGGACAATTCAACCTTCGCCCATGTGACCGGTGCCAACAACGATCTGGGTGATGGCGGCTTCTCCGGTGAATATTTCCGTACCACCGGCGCTCTCGCGGCTGCGTCACCCAATGGCAACCACACCCTAACCATCCAGCTCAACAACCTCGATGGCCACAGCGCCATTGACCTGGGCATGCTCGTCGCTCAAATCGATTCGCTCGATGCCTTTCGCGATGGCGAACGCTTCATCGTCAAACTTGATGGCGTTGAACTACTCAATGTCGGCTTCAGCTACGGCTCAGGCGGCAGCTTTACCGATGGCCCCGGCAATGTCTTCGCCACCACCGGCGATCCGATCCTTGACGCCGAGCTTCTGGCCATTCGCACAATCGCCAGCACCAACGTCACTGGCGACACCGTCTTCCGCGAAAATCTCTACGACCTAAGCCAACTCTCCATCTTCCAGAACATCGCTCACAGCAGCAGCTCGCTCACACTCGAAATCATCGGACGGCAAAACCAGACCAGCGGTGAGTTCTACGGGGTGGACGATATCTCCATCACCCTGCTGGGTGCCGCGATTATTCCCGAACCCGCTTCGATTTCACTCCTTGCCATGGCAGGCCTCGCCTTGCTGCGTCGTCGTCGCTAATGAACGCTTCATTGGGGCAGGCACGGCAGTGTCCGTCCCTGCCCCAATGCTTTCAGGGAAGCCAATCATGTTCAAACGTAACGCCTTCACACTGGTAGAAATGCTCCTGGTGGTGGCTCTCATCGCTCTGCTGATTTCCATGCTCATGCCGGGCTTGAGTTCTGCCCGCTCCTCTGCGCGCACCGCAGTCTGCATGACCCAGCAGAAGCAGATTCACTCCGCCGTCGTGACTTACCAGAACTCGAACATGGGCAAGTATCACCCGCGCCGCAACTGGGGCCGGTGGTACGACAACATCACCACCAAGACCCCTATCGCCGCTTCTCATGCCAACGCCTACTGGGGCGTGGCATACGCCGATGCCAGTGGCCGCGAGGGACTGCGTGCGCTGTTTCAATGCCCCGAAGCCAAGACCTCCGATCAGAACACCGGCAGTTCCAACGCAGCGCTGGGCTACACCGATGGCAAGTTTGAAGACGGCAACGTCCACTGCACCTACGGTTTCAACGGCCTTGATCTTCCCTATGCCAGCTCGCAGGGCGTGCTGCCCAGTCCGTTCTTCAACTACGCCGTCTCCGGACGACCAGGCCGAACTCAGAAATACCTGAAAACCCCCTCGCAAATCATCATGTTTCAAGATGCCTTCGAACACATGCTCGATGGCAACGGCGACATGCCTTGGAGCTTCACGCAGTGGGGCACGGTGCAGAACCGTGAATACTTCCGCCACAACATGAACCAGGTCAGCAACATTGTCTGGGCCGATGGTCACATTGATACTGTCACGACGAAGTTCGCATGGACCGCATCGATGTATGCCGGTCAGCCTTGATGTTTAGCCGCCGAGCATAGGCTTTGCGACGCTCGGCGCGAGGCTGGGAGACGAGAGCGAGAATAATCGGTTGTCGTTTTTTTCGTTCGTTCCACTGTTGTTACAACGCGGCCCGGCAAGACCCAAAGCGGCCCGGCGCAGAGCCTTTGGGCCGCCGCTAAACTAGAGTTTTTGTCACCTTGCCTCATGGGAGTTTATTGATGACCGTAATGACCCGTCGTGAAATGATCGCAGTCGGTGTGGCGGGAGTTCCGCTGATCAGTGCTGCGATGAGCCAGGGACAGAACGCGGAACCGGAGAAGGCCATCGGCCCGATGCTGGGGCACGTCGATCACGAAATCGCCATGATCTGGTATCGCCCTGCAAAGGAAGGGCAGTACATCGCACAGCTCGCCGGGCCTGATGCCAGCACCAAACTCGAAGCGACCGCCAGTGCCAAAGCTGAGAATGACCGCTGTATCTCATGGCGGTTTGATGGTCTCAAGGCAGGCACCGCTTATCGCTACCGCATTCTCCATGAGGGCAAAGTGGTTGCGGGCGATCCGATCCAGCGCATCACCACCGCGCCGATGCCCGATGCCGCTTCGCGCACCGTGCTGACGATGGGCTCGTGCGCCTCGAGCAGCAAGTGGTTTGAAATCTGGTCGCTGATGGAGTCGATGAAGCCTGATGCGCTGATGCTGCTGGGCGATACGCCTTACATTGATTCATCGAGTTTGAAGGTCAACCGTGACAAGCATCGCGAGTTCATCGCCATGCCGACGCTGGCCCGCATGGGTGCTCATACGCCGACATGGGGCACCTGGGATGATCACGATTTCGGCGCCAACGACAGCGATGGCAAGGTGAAAGACAAGCACATCATCCGCAAGGTGTTCGCGGAGTATCGCACGCAAACGAACTACGGCGACGGCAGCGAAGGCATCTACACACGCTTTCGCAGGGGGCCTGTCGAAGTCTTCATGATCGATCCTCGCTACTTCGCCCAGACCGAGCCATCACCGGTCGATCCCCTCAAACCAACCTGCCTGGGCAAGAAGCAGTGGAACTGGCTGCTCGAAAATCTCAAAGCCTCCACCGCCACCTTCAAAATCCTGGCCACCGGCATGATCTGGGATGACAAGAAAAACAAGGAAAAAGACGACTGGGAAACTTACGCCCACGAACGCGAAGCGCTCTTCGATTTCATCGGCGTAAACAAAATCACCGGCGTCATCCTCATCGGCGGCGACATCCACGTCTCCCGCCATCTGCGCTATCCGATGACCAAACGCATCGGCTATGACCTGCATCAGTTCATCATCTCGCCGCTGCACGAACGCACCATCCCGTCACTCAACGTCCCGCACCCGAATCTCCTCTGGGGTGAGCCGTTGCCCAACATGTTCCTGCACCTCGAATGCGACAACACCGTGGCGCCCGCCACTCTGACTGCCACGTGGATCGACCGCACGAGCAAGACCCATCGCCAGGTGAAACTCACCGCGACCGATCTCTGCGCCGCAAATTGAACGGCAAGTGATCCCCAGTGATCCCCAGTGATCTTCAGTGATCCCCAGTGATCCATGGTGTCTGCCAATCAGAATCATTCACTCAACTGATCCTTGCGTTTCAACAACAGAAACCACACGCTCGCCCAATAAACTGCCAGATCAAATTGCATTGGACTCAACTCAACCATCGAGGTGCGCGATGAACACTTTCCTCTTCAGAATGCTGGTCTTGATGTTGGGCATGAATGTCGGCGTCACGCGCGCCGCAGAGGAAAATGCCATGCACGATGGCAGCCAGCAGCGGCCGCTGCGGGTAATACTGATTCCTGCCGACGGCGGCACCGAAGCAGGCACCAAGGCCGACTTCGAACCGATCTTCAAAGCCATCAGCAAGTCGTATGGATTGCACTTCACCCTGCGCGTGGGGCAGTCGTATGGTGCCGTCGTCGAGGCGATGGCGAACGAGAAAGTGGACATCGCCTTCTTCGGTCCTGTCTCCTACCACAAGGCCAGAAGCAAAGGTGCCGCGGAGCTTTTGGCGGTCGCCGTCACCGACGGAAAGAGCAGTTATTATTCAGGCATCTTCGTCCGCCGCGATTCAGGCCTGATGTCCATTGGCGACCTGAAGGGGAAGTCGGTGGCCTTTGGCGATGTGAACTCCACGAGCAGCTTCAACTATCCCATCGCCATGCTCATTGAAGCCGGTGTCGATCCGGTGAAGGATCTGGGTAAGGTCTATCTCACCGGCAGTCACGCCAATGCACTTGGCGCGCTCGCGGCAGGCAAGGTGGATGGAGCCTGCGCTGCCTTTGACAGCTTCGAGAAGGCCGTCGCCAATAAACAGATCGATCCGGCGAAATTCAAGGTGCTCGCCAAGAGCGCGCCCATTCCCTACCCGCCTCTGGCGATGCACACCAAGCTCGATCCCGCTGTCAAAAAACAACTGCGCCACGCCTTCAACAACATTCACACGCAAAAAGATATTCGCCCGGACATGATCCGCGGGTATGGCGGCAAGAAGGTCGATCGATACGACGCTGACTATTCCGAGACCCAGTTCAGCAAGGCCATGGAGGCGCTCGTGAAGGTCACGGATGAAATGGTCGCCGATATTCTCAAGAAGGCCTCCAAGTAGAGCACTCGCACGAAGGAAGCCTTCCTCATGATCCAGTTCGATCAAGTGCACAAGACGTTCACCGGCGGAGTTCACGCTGTCAAAGGTGTTTCCCTGCAGGTCAAGCGAGGCGAATGCTGCGTTCTGCTGGGGACCAGCGGTGCAGGAAAATCAACGCTGCTTCGCATGGTCAATGGTCTGACTGAGCCGACATCGGGAACGATATCCGTCGCGGGCCAGGTGGTGGATCGGCGATCGATGCTATCGATCCGTCGTCAGGTCGGCACGGTTCATCAGCGGTTCAATCTCTCGCCCAGGCTCAGCGTGCTCGACAACGTGCTTTGCGGTGCACTATGCCGCGTGGGTACCGTTCGTTCGCTGCTGCGACTTTTTCCCCTGGCGCTCAAACGCAAGGCGTGTGAACTGCTCGCGCAGGTAGGCCTCGATGAATCACAGCTTGATCGCCGCGCTGCTGACCTGTCGGGCGGACAGCAGCAGCGGGTCGCCATCGCCCGCGCCTTCATGTCCGATCCGATTTTGATCCTCGCCGACGAACCAGTGGCCAGCCTTGATCCAAGCACCAGCCGTAGGGTTCTGGACCTTCTGCGGACCACTTGTCAGCATCATGGCACGACCATCCTGTGCACGCTTCATCAGGTCGATCTGGCACGCACCTTTGCTGATCGCATCGTGGCGATGGCGCATGGGCAAGTGATTTTTGATGGCACCGGTGAGTCGCTCACGGACGAGGTGGAGCAAAGCATCTATGCTGCGGCCGCGAAGCAGGAAACAAAAAGCACTTCGGAAGCGACCGCCGATGCAGTCATGCGTAGGCCTTCACCCTTGGAGGTGACCTGTGACTGAACCATCGCCGACCCCCGTCGCCTCGTCGCTGCGCGATCCCGCCACTTGGAAGTTGAGGCAGCCATATTCCGCCTGGCATGTGGCGGCCTTGCTCGTGCTGATGCTGCTGCTCATCTGGTCGGGGCGGCGCAACGAAGTGGACCGCACCATCATCACCACTGCGCAAGGTGTTGCATATTCCACCGGACTCACAGAACAATCCGAGTTATCCAAAGGCTGGAGCAGCTTCTTGGGACAGGCACTGCCCCTGATTTTCGCGGAGCGGACGGACATCAATCGAATTGAGGGATTCGATGCCCAGGCTCTGCCGCCACTGGCTTACATCACCAAGGAGTCGCAGCGACGGTGGGATGTGCTCAGCGATGCCTGGGTTCAAGAGGAGCCGGTGCAGTATCTGGTCGTGCCTTATGGTTACATTCTGCGCGTGACACAACTGATGCTGCAGACGATCGAGATCGGCGCGTGGGGCACAATCCTGGCGCTGCTGCTGGCTGCCCCGCTGGGCATGTTCGGAGCACGCAGCTTCACACCCAATCGCTTTTTTTATACCGCTGCGCGAGCGGCATGCAGCTTCAGTCGCTCCATGCCCGAGTTGATTCTGGCGATGTTCTTTGTGCTGCTTTATGGCTTTGGGCCTGCGGCTGGTATTCTGGCGCTGGGTGTGCACAGCTTTGGATTCCTGGGAAAGTTTTTCGCTGACGACATCGAAAATGCCGACCCAGGCCCGCAGGAAGCGCTTCGCTGCACCGGCGCTAATCGCCTTCAGATCTTGCGATTCGCGGTGCTGCCGCAGGTCGCTCCGCAGTTTCTCGCCTACGTGCAGTACATCCTCGAACGCAACGTCCGCTCCGCCACCGTGCTGGGCATTGTCGGAGCCGGCGGCATCGGCATGGAACTCAAAGGCCGCTGGGATCTGGCAGACTATGGCCACGTCTCCACCATCTTGCTGATCATTTTCATCACGGTACTTGCCTTAGAACACCTCACGCAGCGTCTGCGCCGCCGACTCATCTAGCAGCCGCGCCGAGGCGCGATTTTCACAGAAGACCGACGCCATCAGGACCGGAAAAGGGGAGAAGTACATATACAACGTTGGCAATTAGAAGAGGATTTGCAAGCTTTATGTACTTCTCCAACTTATCCCGTTTTCCGATTCTGCGCTGCAAGTCGCTCGACGGCGTGATGAAGCAACTGACGATGATACTTATCGCGTACAACTGCATCCGCTTGTTGATGCTGCATGCAGCGGCGCGGCAAGGCATCAGCGCCAAGCGCATCAGCTTCATCGATGCCATGCGTCACGCGGCGGTGCGAACGGATGGGCCTGACCGGCGTGCCGACGCTGATCGTCAACCCGCACAGACCCGGTCGCAGACAACTGC
>CAZYQL010000044.1:0-11162 GCA_964650055.1 uncultured Phycisphaeraceae bacterium
CAGGTCTCCATAGGCGACTCGCAAAGGCGAGGAGGGGTTGGGGGAGGGTTGGATTTTCGATAAACAATCGTGGTGCGTTTCATGCAGTTTTCTGAGCGCGTGACCCTCCCCTGGCCCCTGCCTAAGAGGGAGGGGAATAAGAAAAAGTCTATGCTTTTGCCCCGGGGTCGCGACGTAGCGGACGATCGATTTTGTCTTTCGCTTTGGCGATCGCAATCTCGAGGCCTGCCGCGCCTTGGTAACGATGCCCGCCGTATGCGGGTGCGGCACATTTCATGGCATGTTTATCCATAATTCGACGGTTGAAAACAGGTTCAATACATGCTATACTACGTCTGGCATGATCGATTTGACGGGTTTGATCGTTTCTACAGCATCAAGGGTAAGGGGGTAGACGTCTACCCGTTTACCCCTAGACACGACTTAATCTCTTTGCATGACACGACTTGCAATGCTAGACACGAATGAAAAAACGCTTGGGTAGACAAAACTCGGCTGCAAAAAAATCTTTGACCCGCTCGACATGCAATCGTTTTTGAGTAACGCAACGTCATCTTCATTAGACTAACACCCATGTCACTGATCCTAGGAATTGAAACCAGTTGTGATGAGACCGCCGCCTCGGTGGTGGAAGAGGGCGTGATCGTTCGGTCCAACATCATCGCCACGCAGCACAAGCTGCACGAGCGGTATGGCGGCGTCGTGCCGGAGCTTGCCAGCCGGGCGCATCTGGAACGGATCAGCCCGGTGATCAGCGAGGCACTGGAAAAAGCATCGGTGAGCTTTGCCGACCTTGATGCCATCGCGGTGGGCAATCGGCCGGGCCTGATCGGTTCGCTTTTGGTGGGCGTCAGCGCTGCCAAAGCGCTGGCGTGGACGCTCAATAAACCGCTGATCGGGATCGATCACGTGAAGGCGCACCTGTACGCGGGCTTCATGCAGATTCCAAGCGCTGATCCGAAATCTCAAATTTCAAATCTGACATCTCAAATTTCAAATTTCAAATCTCCGATCTCAAATCTCAAATCTGACATCAATCCCTTCCCCGCCTTGGGCCTCGTAATCTCCGGCGGGCACACATCTTTGTACTCACTCACATCGCCGCTGGAGATGCGCATCATCGGGCGCACCATTGATGATGCGGTGGGTGAAGCGTATGACAAAGCCGCGGTGATTCTCGCCATCGGTTATCCCGGTGGTCCTCGGCTCGACAAACTCGCGCAGACTGGTGATGCGTCCAAGCATCGTTTGCCGCGCACGCTGCTGGGCGCGGAGAGTCTGGATTTTTCCTACAGCGGCCTCAAGACGGCGCTGCTTTATGCGGTGCGTGGCTATCCGGTAGGCAAGGGCAGCAGCGCGACATTCGAGAAGTCGGCTGCGGATCTGTCGGAAGAGGATCGCCGCGATCTGGCGGCAGCGTTTCAAGAGGCGGCAGTTGAGACGCTGATGAAAAAACTCGATCGCGCAGTCGAACAGCTTGCAGCACAAGGCGAGCGCCCGCGCAGCCTGCTCATCGGCGGCGGCGTCAGCGCGAATTCTTTGGTGCGAAAGCGCGCGCTCGAATTCGGCGAAGAAAAAGGCTTGAATGTGCGCTTACCCGCGATGTCGCTCTGTTTGGACAACGCAGCAATGATCGCAGGCTTGGCACACGAACATTTCACACGCGGCGATCGAAGCGATTTTAAGTTGGAAGCGATTTCGACATCGAGGTGAGAATCATCGCTGGCCACGCACTTAATCCCGCCTTGCGTCGAAGCCTTTGAAGGCTTGCACTTCAGGCACGCGGGTGCGAGAGATTTTGCCGTTGAGCACATCATTGACCTGCGACAGGTCTTCGCTGATTTGTGCTGCTGATGGTACGTATCCGCCGGTGAGCATCTGCCGACGGGCTTCGCGCACTTGTTTCATTCGCATGACCAGTTCGATATCCATGTCGCTAGCGACAGCTTCATCGACAGCAGCGCTGCGGCGGCCCAGTTCAAGGGTGTCGCGTGTCTTGCCCGAAACCTGCGGATTGCTTGAGTGCCGCATGCGGCGGGTCAGTTCGTCAGCGGTGGCGATGCCCGCCGGGGCTGGGCCATGGAGCCCTTCTGCGCCATAGAGAATGGTGGCATCTTCCAAGTCGCGACGAAGGCGATCAGTCAGGTAATAAGCTTGGGCAGTAGCGATGGAATTGCCGACGGGCACACCGCCAGTCATTGGCTGACCGGACAATCGCTGCGCCTTGGTCTGGAGATATTCCTTGACATACACCTGATTGAACAGGGCATCGAAGTCGGCTGAGCGTGCGGAGACATACCCATCGCGGAAATTCTTGACATCACCGCCCGCCAGCGCGGATTCGCGCAGAGGGCGGGGGCAGTAGCTGGTGCCGACGGCTTTGGATTCAGCGGCGATCTTGGCGCGGCGGTCATCGGCCAGCCGTTCGTTGGCGCGAGCCTTCATCATCGCTTCGAGGGTGCGCTGACGATTCTGTTCGATGAGCAAATCGAGCCAGCTTGGCGGGGCAGCACCGGGACGGGTATAGATGCGAACTTCCTGTTCATCATCGAAGAGCCTGGGCGGCGGCGGAGCGCTTCCATCAAACTCCCTGGCGCGGCCATCGGGCTTTTGGGCGGCGGCCTGCTGATGGGCGACCATCGTCTGGAGCCTTTGGTTTTCCTGATGCAAGGCCCGCATTTGTTCTTGCAGCTCTTTGAGCTGCGTCGAAAGGCGAGTCAGTGCCGCATCACTCTGTTCATCAGCCTTGCTGGTGGTGGCGAGATTCACCGTCAAGGCAAAGGTCAGCGCATAAAGAACAGTTCTCGGCATCGGTCACCCCACTTCAAAAAAAGTGTTTTACAGAACGCCAGGATGAAAAATATTCTCGGACTTCTCGATTTTACTTAGACGTACCATCGATTGCAATAGTTAAATGCTTGAAAATTCATAGGTTCCCTCGATTTTTTCGCAGAGGCAACAGGTGCGGACAGGGGGCCAAACGTCGATATACTCCCGCCATGGCGAAAACCAGGACACAGTACATCTGCCGATCGTGTGGCTCGGTGCAGTCGCGCTGGATGGGCAAGTGCCCGGACTGTTCCGAATGGGATTCGCTGGAGGAATACCGCGCCTCGGCTGGTTCAGATAAAGATCAGCAGCGCGGCGATGCCGCCATCGCCACGGCGGCTGATGTCGTCCCACAGGCGCTGCCCATTGGCGAAATCGATGAAGCCCTCGTCGCCCGAATCCCGACGAACATCCGCGAACTGGATCGGGTGCTCGGAACAAACACACGAAGTCCAGAGTCCGGAGTCCAGAGTCCGGAGCCGCGAAACAGTAAAGGTGCCCAGGGTACAAGACTCCGGACTCGGGACTCGGGACTGGGGACTTCTTCCCCGGGACCCGCGACTGGTTCTATTTCCGGCCTCGTCCCCGGCTCCACCATTCTCGTCGGCGGTGACCCAGGCATCGGTAAGTCCACGCTCCTTCTTCAAGCAGCGCAGCAACTGGCGGCTCAGAATCATCGTGTGCTTTATGTCTCCAGCGAAGAGTCCGCGCAGCAGACGCGATTGCGAGCTGCGCGGCTCGGGGCCCAGAGCGATGAGCTTTATGTGCTGGCAGACACCAACCTGGCCCGCATCATCGAACAGACCCGGCGGGTGCAGCCCAAGGTCATGATCATTGATTCGATTCAGATGATCTACAAAGGCGATCTGCCCGCAGCACCAGGCAGTGTGACGCAGCTTCGCGCTTGCTGTATGGAACTGGTTTACCTTGCAAAATCATCGGGAATTGCTGTGTTTCTGGTGGGGCATGTCACCAAAGAAGGGCAACTGGCGGGGCCCAGACTGCTTGAGCACATGGTCGATACTGTGCTCTATTTTGAAGGCGATCGGTATCACAGTCATCGCATCGTTCGCGCCATCAAGAATCGCTTTGGCACGACGTTGGAGGTGGGCCTGTTTGAAATGGGTGACACCGGTCTTCGCGAAGTGAGCGATGGCGGCTCGCTCTTTGCAGCGGAATATCGGCCGATGCCCGGCTCGGTGGTCTGCCCGGTGATGCAAGGCTCGCGCTGCCTGCTCGTAGAAATTCAGGCGCTGACCGCCACCAGTTTTCTAGGCTCCGCTAAGCGCAAAGTCAGCGGCCTTGACTCCAATCGATTGGCCATGCTCATCGCTGTGCTCGAAAAACGCGGCGGCCTTCGCCTGGCCGATCAGGATGTCTTCGCCTCCAGTGTCGGCGGCATGAAGATCGCTGAGCCTGCATCTGATCTCGCCGTGGCACTGGCGATTGCGGGAGCGCATCTGAACAGGCAGATCGGGGGGCGAAATAGTTCCGAGTTCAAGGTTCAAAGTTCAGAGTTGAAAAACAAGAGTCCCCATGCGCAAGAACCGTCAACGACAACTCTGAACTCGGAACTCAGAACTCGCAACCCTGGTTCCCTAGGCACCTGCGCTGTCGGCGAAATCGGCCTAGGCGGCGAGATTCGCCATGTCAGCGGCCTAGAACAACGCATTCGTGAAGCATTTCGGCTGGGGTTCAGTCATGTCCTGTGTCCTTCCGTGTCGATGAAAGTACCAGCGGGCTGCGAACTGACCCCGGTGCAAAGCCTCGATCACGCGATGCAGTTGCTCGTCTGATCGAACAATTCAACGAATGGATTATTTCCCCGTTTAGCTGCGGAGCAAAGGTCCTCCGTCGCTCCGCGCGAGTAGCCGTGGACTTTGTGCATCGCGCTCCGCGCTCATAGTGGTGAGTTTTTTTTGATTCCCATGCATAATCATTTTCACAACTCGCGTGCCCTCATCACCGCCGCGCGATCTTTTTTTCTTCACCTGGCCTTCTTCATCGCACTGCTTCTACTCGCACCCGCCACGCAAGGTCAGGTCCTCAAAGCCAAGTGGGTCGAAGAATCGGAGCTGCGAATCGAGGAAATTCGCAAGGCTGATCTGCGCATCATCATCATCGATAAAGAGGGCAACCCGGTGGCCCGCTGTCCGGTGCATATCGAACAGGTGCAACATGCTTTTAGATGGGGCGTGAGGCTGCCGCGTGAATTGCCCGAAGAGTTGTTGCCTACGCGTGAGCAGATCAAGGCAGCACCACTATGGCGCAGCTTCAGCGGTATCGCGCTCGATGCTCATACCCAGTGGCCCATCACGCAGCCCGACCGAGGCAAGTGGGATTTTGGAAGCGTCGAAAAGCAACTCGCCTTCGCCCGGGAGCGCGGCCTCTCCGCACGGTGGGGCAGTGTGGTTTCCACCGATCCCGGTCGCATGCCAGGCTGGGCAGCTGGACTCAAAGGCGATGAACTTCGCGCTGCTTTGGAAGCGCACACCAAAGAGGTCGTCTCGCGCTTTGGCAAGCAGGTCGATCAGCTCGATGTCGTGACGCAGATGATCGATCATCGTTTCATTGAAAAGGAACTGGGCTTCGCTGCTGTTCGTCGCCTCTATCAGCTCAATGATTACGAACGTGAACGATCGACCAATCCTGTGAATGCTTCATCTTCGCTGGCGCGTTCGATGCTCGCTTTCGATGATGCGTTTGCCCCCGCTCGATTGCAGAAGGCGCTGCGCCAGGTCACTGCTTTTCGCGAAGGTTTCGTGCCCTTTGACGGGATGGCCATTGAGGTGCGTTTCACCGGTTCACTGGTGGAAGCGCCCATCACGCGCAACTTGGAATGGCTGGGCGATCCCGGCATTCCTGTGACGGTGGTCAATCTCGAAGTCTCTGGCGATTCCAAAGCTGATGCTGCTGTGAATCTCGAAACCGCGCTGCGGGCGATGTTTTCGCAGCCTTGTGTGGAAGGAATTTATTTCGCAGGTCTGCGCAGCCGCGATCTTCAGAATGAAGATGCGGCGCTGATGGAAGACGATGGCACGCTCACACCTTCGGGCGAACTGGTGGATCGCATGGTGCGGCAGCACTGGTGGACCGATGTCACCGCGGCTGCCGATGATCTGGGCAATGTGCGTCAGCGCGTGTTTGCCGGTGCTTATCGCATCTCCGCATCGCTGCCTGATGGGAGCGCAGCTGATGTTCATGTGCGCATCAGTCCGGGCCAGTCGCGTCTTGTTTTGATGCAGCCGATCAAGGCGAAACCTACTGCGCCGCAAGTAGTTGATGCGGACAAGCACAAAGAGCTAGGCACACCCAGCGAAGGTGAAGTGCTGATCAAGCCGGTGATCGACGGGGCCATCGTGCCTGTAAAGGAAGAGAATAAGCGATCCTCTTCCTCATCCGATTCATCGGCGGTGCCTATCCCGGGTCGCTCGCGCCTTGAGTTCATGCCTGAGCGATAATAGTGTTCAGATCGTCGCGCATGGTTCAGCTTTCATCGGTTTCATGTCGTCACCTCCTCGATCGCCTATAATTCTCGCGTTCAGCCACCTCACGGAGTACCCGTCATGAGTGATATCCATCAACTGCTCGATCGACTCTGGGAGGACTACGCCAAGCTCAACCCCAGTGCCAAAGGTGTGCACGAGTTGCTCGACGCAGCCGGTGAGCGAATCGTCAACGATCACATCGCTCTTCGCACCTTCCGTCACCCGCAGGTTGGCATCGATGCCCTCGCCAAGGCCTTTGTTGAAGGCGGCTACGTCGTCAAAGGTGAATACGATTTTCCTGACAAGAAGCTTTACGCCCGCCACTACGAACACGAAGACCACACGCTGCCCAAGGTGTTCATCAGTGAACTCAAGCTGGAAGAATGCTCCGAGGAACTGCGTGGCCGAGTGAGCCTGCTCATCAATCAGGCGCCCGATGATCTGGGCAAGCGCGAGGATTTTGCGCTCTCAGGGCGGCAGTGGAAACTAACCCTTGCTGAGTACGAGAAGCTCGCCGCCGAGAGCGAATATGCCGGATGGCTGGCGGCATGGGGCTTTCGCGCCAATCACTTCACCATCTTCGTCAACTATTTGGAAACCTTCGACACGCTTGAAGTGCTCAACCAGTTCCTCAAAGACAACGGCTTCAAACTCAACGCCGCTGGTGGCGAAATCAAAGGCACTCCCGAGGTCTTCCTCGAACAATCCGCGACGCTCGCCGACAAAGTCGAAGTGAAGTTCGACGATGGCAGCAAGCAGATCATCCCCTGTTGCTACTACGAATTCGCCAAGCGCTACCCGATGCCCGATGGCAAACTCTTCACCGGCTTCATCGCCAAGAGTGCCGACAAAATCTTCGAGAGTACAAACCGACTAACCTGAATCGCAAGCAACATCCACCTCCCCCCTTTAGCGGCGGCCCAAAGACTCTGCGCCGGGCCGGGCTCTTTGAAACTGGGCGTCACGTTCATCACGCGATCTCACGTCCCTAATTCTGAAAATCATAAAGCCCCGGCAAATCTAATATTTTCGTCAGCTCATCCAGCGCATCGCGCCCTTCCCGGATCAAGCGCACATCCCGAAGATCATCCGCACGCAGTTCATCGCGATAATGATTATTGACCCAGGCAACAAGCTGTTCGTGTAGTGCCAGCGACCAGATCACACCTTGATGCATCGCCTTCGCTTCGCTTTCGGTGAGCACGATGCGCAGGCGCAGACACGCCGGGCCGCCGCCGTTGTGCATGCTCTGCTGCAGATCGACGACATGGCGCTGGCGAATCGGCGTATCGCGTGAAAGCAGATCATCGAGGAACCGCCGGGTGGATTCGTGTTCCATGCACTCGATCGGACAGACAATTGCCATCGAATCATCATGCAGCGACACGATCTGACTGTTGAACAAATACGACGCGACCGCATCCTTCAAAGGAACTTCATCCTCGCGCACTTGAATTACGCCCAGCGGCTTGCCGCTTCGCTCTTGAAACCGCGCGCTGACCTCGGGCAGAAAACTCTCCTGATCCACATAAGCCCGTTCATGACACAGGAAGAAATCGCGATGACCCACGGCAATGACATCATTATGAAATACCCCTGCATCAATCGCAGCGGGATGCTGCTGCACGAAGAAAGTGTCATCGGGATGAAGGCGATGAAGCCTTGCGATGGCGGCTGAAGCATCGCGTGATTGACGAGCGAAAAACTTCTGAGGATGACATGCCTCTCTGTTGTGATGATCTACGCCATACGTGAAGATTTCGATACCACCATCACCATGTGCACCACAGAGTCGTGTGTGATTGGCTGCCCCTTCATCGCTGCACGGTAACGATGGACTGAGTGCGCGGTGAACACGAAAGAACTCGGCTGGAAAAATCTTGCGAAGAATGAACCAGGACATGCTCGCTTCGCGCTCCCGGTGCAGATTGGAAATCAGGTTGGCCGTGGTCAAATGCGGAAGATGATCCTGCGTGTCGCTGCTAGGCGAGACCGTCGCCATGTTGGCGGCCCACATCGATGAGGCGCTGCACGCCGCAGCAAGAATATGCGGTGCTTCGCGCCAGGCCCGCTCGATTCTCACGGCTTCATCATCATCTTGAAATCCCATCTGCCAAAGAAGAAACAAATCCGGACGTTCCTGTGGCGGAAGCACCGCCTGTTTCACACCCAGTTCTGCAAGCAGTTTCATCTTCGCCAATCCTTGCAGCGCAGCGAGTTTCGGATGCGAAACCGCGCCCTTGTGCGAAGACGATGCCAGGTTGCCCGGCGACAGCCCCGCATAATTATGCGTCGGCCCGATCAGGCCATCGAAGTTGTATTCATGTGCGATGGGCATTTTATTTAGCCGTTCGCCTTGGCGAACGAAGATTCACAGATCAAGCCCCGGCGTCATCGTTGCAGGCATCGTCACGCGTTCACTCTCATAAACTGCCGTCACATACGAACAGTAATCCGCAGCAAAATAGCCGCTGGGCCGATGGTTGCCGCTGTGCCCCGTGCCGCCAAAGGGCAGCAACCCGCTGGCGCCGGTGGTCTGTTTGTTCCACTGAATCACACCAGCCCGCGAGCGCTGCTGAAAGACTTCATACTTGGCGCGATCATCGCAGATGATGCCCGCCGCCAGTCCGTACTGCGTGTCATTGGCCACGGCGATCGCTTCATCGAAATCCTTCACTCGGAGCAGTTGCAGCAGCGGACCAAAAATCTCCACATCCTCGCGCTGCGCGACATCTGTCACATCCATCACTCCTGGTGAAATCATCGCCGCACAGCCGCTCGCGGCTTCGCTCTTCCTCAGTACGATGCCGCCGCGTTTGATGAGATCATCCTGCGCCTCAAGCACGCGCCTCGCCGCCACCGCCGAAATCACCGGCCCCATAAACGGCTGCGGCTCCGCATCCCACTTGCCCACACGAATGCGATCCACCATCGGCAACAGCACATCCAGAAATCGCGCCACCTCATCGCCATCAATCATGATGAGCTTGCGCGCACAAGTGCACCGCTGACCAGCGGTGATGAAAGCTGATTGAATCGTGTGATAAGCCGCTGCTTGAAGGTCGCTCACATCGTGAACGATCAGCGGATTGTTGCCGCCCATTTCCAGCGCAAGAATCTTCTGCGGCGTGTCACCAAACGCTTTGCTCAGCGCCAGCCCTGCACCGAAGCTGCCCGTGAAAAACAGCCCGTTGATGTCGTGATGCTTTGCGAGTGCGATGCCCGTGTCGCGCCCGCCTTGCACCATGTTCAGCACGCCTTGCGGCAGCGCTACATCATTCCACGCCTCCATCATTCGCTCGCCCACAAGTGGCGTCTGTTCGCTGGGTTTGAAAACGATCGTGTTCCCTGCAATCAGCGCGGGCACGATGTGACCATTGGGCAAATGGCCTGGCAGATTGAATGGTCCAAGCACCGCCACCACACCGTGCGGCCGATAGCGCGTGATAGCATTGGTGCCGCCGATGTCGCGCTCTGTCTCTGCACACCGCTCGCGATAGGCTTGAATCGAAACTGCTACTTTGCCGATCATCGCTGCGACTTCCTGCATCGCTTCCCAGCGCGGCTTACCCGTGCTGAGACAGATCGACTCCACGAGCGATGACTCATGCTGCTTGAGCGCCTTCGCGTAGGCTTCGACGAATGCGATGCGCGTTTCAAGCGAAGTGCTCGACCATGCATCAAAGGCGTTGCGAGCTGCGACAACAGCGCGATCGACATCAGTAGCGCTAGCGATTTCTCCCTGCCAACTGGGCTGGCCCGTGGTGGGATTGATGGCGGTCAAGAGATTGGGCATGGTGGGTTGCCCCTTGGGAATTTCGGGATTGCGATGCTAGATTTCGTTCGCCAAGGCAACGGCTAAGTAGGTTTCGCGGTGACGTAGCGCACGGCATCGCCGACTTTCACCTTCAGCGCGAGCCCGGTGAGTTTGGTGATGATGATGCCTTTGTCCGCATCAACTTTCACCGCACCCATGCAAGCGCGAAAATCACGTTGCGTATTACTGATGATGAAATTCGTCGCCTCAATGGGCCCTTCCACGATCTGTGAAATCCTGGCCTGCACACTCTCTTTCACTGCACGAATTTTTCGCAGCTGCGAACTGACACATGGCCCAGCTTCAAAAATGTCGACCATGCCGTTGCGTAAAAAGCCTTCGGTTTCCAGCACGTGCAGTGCCGGCTCCGTCTGCGCGTGAACCTTGCCGATGACATCCTGCGCTTCCTGCGGCAGCAGCGGAATGTAGATCGGATGCTTGGGCATCAGGTCGGCGATGAATCGCTTGTTAATGATGGAGAGGTAATCAGCGCGAGGCAGATCGATCTCGAAAAAGTGTTTGCCGATGGCATCCCAGAATGGCGAACGACCTTGTGCATCAATCACGCCTCGCATCTCAGCGATGACCAGCGGATCGAAAAATTTCTTAAACTGCGCCATGAAAAGGAATCGGCCGATGGAGAGCAATCGTCCGTTGCCGCCGCCGCGATAGGAAGGCGCGAGAAAAAGGCTGCCGATCTCGCTGGGGCCATCGTGTTCGGCGTAGAGGTGGAGCGTGCGAATTTCCTTGCGGATTTTGAGCGTTTTCGACTCGTGAATAGAGGACTCAATGCGGTAGGCATAGAACGGCTCGAAGCCGCCGACCTTCGCGAAGACGCCGGCGGTACCCACGACCTGTCCGGTGGTGAGGTCTTCCATTACGAAAAGATAAGGCTCGCCCTCAGGTTTCTGTTGCAGCTTCTCGAAGCCGCGCATGGAACCTTTGATGCGCTGCTGAAGCAAGTCACCATCGGCAGGCAACGTGGTCAAACCGAAACCCGCCTGAGCGACAAGCGCAACAAGCTGATC
>CAZYQL010000044.1:11262-26627 GCA_964650055.1 uncultured Phycisphaeraceae bacterium
AAGCGTCGCCATCGTCGTCTCCAGAATCGTAGCCACCGCATCGATATCTTCTTCTGCGACCACTGCCATGGGCATCAGAAATCTCACACGGGCAGGACTAGACCCTGCGACGAATGCGAGCACCCCTGCATCGAAGAGCGCGAGCACAAGTTTCTTCGCATCGTCGGCGGTGCCTTTGAAGGGTGTGAAAGCGATCATACCGCCTAAGCCGTAAGGCCCGGCGATCCATCCGGGGTGCCTGGCGGCGATGGCGTCCAGATGAGTGGTGAAGTGGCGATGCAGTTTCGCGATGCGGCCGTTGTCGCCGTAGAAATTGCCGGTGGTCAGTTGATCGAGGATGACCTGTGCTCCAGCGATCGATGCGGTGGAGCCGGTGAAGGTTTGACTGATGAGACCGGGTTTGGGTTTGTATTCATCGGTGAAAAGCGTGGCGCAGATCTGGCTGAGTTTTCCGATGGTGACGATATCGACATGCTCATCGAGACCGAAGGCCTGGAAGCCGAAGAGCTGTGTGAGTCTGCCAAAGGTTTGTACTTCATCGAAATAGACTGCGATGTTGTTTGCTTTGAGGATGTCGATGATGGCGAGAAAAAATTCGCGTGAGCCGACGTTGTACCCGCCTTCGCCGACGACCAGTTCCATGGGCATCACCGCATGCTGGCCGGGGTAACGTGCGATGTGGCGCTTGAGAATTCGCGAGGCTGCTTTCGTGGATTCTTCAGGGTGAGCAGCATCGAAGTAAGGCACGTAATCCACGTTGACGGTCGTGGGTAATCCTTCGCGATATTGCGGACGATCGGTGATCTGCGAGAGCACCATCGTTCGGCCCATAAAACAATTCTCAAACGCAAGAATGCGCGAGGCTGGCGCTTTCTTCTGCAAGGCGAGCTTGAGCGCATTCTCGTTGGCCATCGCACCACTGGTGGTGAGGAAGCAGTGGTTGAGTTTCGCGCCGCTGGCTTGTGCGTGGTGAATGATGGTTTGTGCGACCTGCGCGGAAGGGGTGTTTTGTTGCAGGTTGCCTTGCATGATGGTGTCGCTGATGGCCGCATCGATGCCAGCGCTGACGAGCAGCGGATGGCTGTGGCCCATGAAGTGCACGCCGATGCCGGTGATGAAGTCGTACTTGATGGATCCGTCGGCAAGTTCGACGAAAGGGCCGCGACCGATGCCGCTGCCCAGGTAAGGGAAGTAAAGCGAGCCGCCGCGCGCTTCTGCGAACTGCGCGAGCATGACGTCGTAGGACTGCTTGCGCGCCGGGTCGGCCGGGCGCGGGCCGGTGATGTTTGTCTGATGGTCGGCCAGGGCGGCAAGAAGGAGTTTCTTCGCTTCTGCGACACGCGGGTCGGCGGCGAGTTGTTCGGCGAGGAGGGGAGTGGACATAAATAGCTCGTCATTTCGTAGGGTGGGCAATGCCCACCTTGATTGGGACACGTGGTGGATCGTGGTGGGCAGTGCCCACCCTACGCTTTGGCAATTCGTGCAAGCAGTAGCGCTGTGAGCTTAGCGCGCTCGGTCAGGCTATCAAGGTGGAGCGTTTCATTTTCACTGTGAATCGAGTGGCCGCGTGGCCCCAGCGTATCGACGTTGGCCAGTCCGGCGGCGGCGAGTTTGTTGCCATCGCAGACGCCGCCGGTGGGTTGCCAGTCAAGATTCAGATTGAGCAGTTTGCCGCTGTCGCGCAGCGATTCGAGTAGGCTCAGTGTCTTTGCATCAATCGGTTTGGGTGGCGAATGGAATGCCCCATGAAGCTGCGCGTGATAGCCATCCTGTGCATTGAGTTCGCTCAGCATCGCCTTGAGTTTCTGCTCGATGAACGCCTGCTGCTGCGCTGTGGCGACGCGGCAGTTGAAGCGAGCGATGGCCAGATCGGGAACGATGTTGACCGGGCCGCCGCCTTCGATTTTGCCGACGTTGAGCGTCAGGCCGGGGTGTTCAATTTTCATTCCGTTTACTGCGGCAAGTTCTACGACTGCTTTTGCGATCAGGTGCATGGCGTTTCGGCCTTGGTCGAAATAGCGTCCCGCGTGGGCTGCTTTGCCGCGCACGATGAGTGTGAAATTGCCCGATCCTTTTCGCGGTGCTGCGAAGCCGCCGGTTTCCAGCGCGGGTTCAAAAAGCAGGCCGATGTCGTGGCGTGATGCAGCTTCGCTGAGCAGGTGAGCGGAGCCGGGCGTGCCGATTTCTTCATCGGGATTCAGCAAGACTTCCCAGGCGATGCGCTCGCGCCACGGGCTTCGCTCAATGGCCTCAAGTGCGGTGAGCATGATGATGATGCCGCCTTTGGCATCGGTGACGCCCGGGCCGCGCAGGGTGTTTGCGTCGAGCTTCTCGCACTTTTGAAAAGGATGATCGCCACTGTAAACGGTGTCGTAGTGGATGCAGAGGAAGACGCGAGGAGCCCCCGGCTGATGGCGATGAGGTTGCTTGTGAAAGCGAAGCGCCTGGCCGAGTTTGGAGGTGGATTCGTTGCCGCGTGCATCGATCTCCACGAGTAGCGGCAGGTCGATTTCTTCGCAGGGAGCGCCAAGTGTTTCGAATCGTTCTTTGAGTTGCGAAGCCACGGCAGCCAAGCCAGCGAGATTCATCGTGCCTGAATTGATGTTCGCCAGTGCGGTGACTGCATCGATCATGCGATCGTGCTGGGCGTCGATCCAGCGGAGCATGTCTTGATGTTGCTGGGCGCTGTCCATGGAATCATTATCGGAGAACCCATGCACGGGAGTGCATGGGCTTTGGTGAGGATGAGGAAAATGATGGCGAAATCAGCCGGAGAAAGCGCCGACGTTGACGTGGCCGTAGAGGAGAAAATACAGATCGCGGAGGAACTTGGCGAGGAAGAAGTTCATCACGATGATGGCGATGAAGCTGGTGACGAAGGCCTGCGTCGCCGCTCTGCCGACGCCTGCGGCACCGCTGTCGCAGTTGAAGCCTTTGTAGCAACTGATCAGGCCGATGGCCAGACCGAAGAAGCCAGTCTTGACGAGGCCGCTGAGGATGTCGTAGTTGGTGACGAAGCGAGCGGAAAAATCCCAGTAATCGGATGGGTTCACGCCGTACCCGCGCACGCAGATGTACCAGCCGCCCATCACACCCATCAGATTTGAAAAGACCGTCAGCAGCGGCAGCATCAGCACGCAGGTGACCACGCGAGGCACCACGAGATAGGCAATTGGATCAGCGCCCATGACGCGCATGGCATCGATCTGTTCGGTGACCCGCATCGTGCCCAGTTCGGCAGAGACCGAGCCGCCAACGCGACCGGCGATCATGACGCCGGCAAGGACCGGGCCGATCTGTTTGACGACGGACATGCCGATGATGCCGCCGAGCCTGGCTTCCTGGCCGATGGAGGCGAACTGGTTGTAGGCTTCGATGGCGAGCACCATGCCGATGAAGGTGCCCACGATCATGACCACGCCCAGGCTCTTGGTGCCGATCTGATAGAAGAGGGGCATGAGTTGCGACGGCCGCGACCAACTGCTGATGCCGCGAAAGAACCAGCTCAGCGTCGACATGGAAAAGAAAGTGAATCGGCCAAAGCCTTCGAGCTCATCAAAGACACGCTGACCGAGATTGGCGAATTTCGCTGCGATCATCGTGGGATTGTAAGCGATCGCAACGGCAGGCGGGAGAGGCGATCACATTCTGCCGAAGATGGCGCAGAGGTCGATGAAGATGAGCAGGGCGGTAAAGAGCGCCACGCCGCCAGCCATCACGCGCTGCCTCTGCTGCTCCGATTTCAAAAACGAAGGGCGATTGGCCAGCAGGATAAGCATCAGCGGAATAGAGCAAGCGAAATAGATCATGCTGAATCCCGCCAGCGCACCCACCGGCCCTTCTGCGAAAACTTGCAAGGCTCCAAAGCAGATGAAAATCAACGATGGAATCCCCAGGCCAGACGAAATGCCCAGTGCCGCAATCAGCAACATGAAAGGCCCTTGCGAAGGTTCCGCAGCAGTGACTCTCAGATTCAGCTTGCGACCGCACTCAGGGCACTCGCTGTGCTTGAGATTGCGCAGGTCATATTTGCAGACGGGGCAATGCACCTCGCGCTGATGCAGATAGGCGATGAGCATTTCGTCTTCACTGGCCACTGTTGTATTGACGGCGGCGGGACCATCAGCTTTCTCCTGCAATACACTTGCCGAAGTCGAAGTCGAAGTCGAAGTCGACGTTGACTGCGACAGCGGTTCGTCTTCAGTTGATGTGAGGTGCGTCATCTCAATAGACCATGGAGGGTGAACGCAAGAAGATACTGATGATTCTGCTACTCGGTTCGCCAGAAGCGGGGCACGAAGAGCACAAAGATGGCATAGACCTCGATGCGTCCCAGGGCCATGAGCAGGCTCATGAGGGCTTTGCTCAGGCCGGAGAAATCGCCGAAGTTTTCGGTTGCTCCCACCAGATGAAGGCCGGGGCCGATGTTGTTGAGTGTGGCGACTGAAGCAGTGAAGCAGGTGAGCATGTCGCCTTTGGGTCTGCCATCTTCAAACATCATGATGAGTACGCCACCGACAAAACTGAGAACAATGATGCCCAGAACATAAACGACAGTATCCAGTCGCACATCGGGGTCGACGGCCATCTTGCCGATCTTCACCGGGCGAATAGCATTGGGACGGAAAACACGTTCAGCCGAAGAGAGCAGGACTTTGAATGCGATCAGAACACGTATGACCTTGACTCCGCCACCGGTCGAACCCGCACAGCCGCCAAAGAACATGATGGTGACGAGCGTGGCCTGCGAGATGAAAGGCCAGTGGTTGAAGTCTGCGGAAACGAAGCCGGTGGTGGTCTGAATGGAGACGGCTTGAAACGTGCCATGCTGGATCGCTTCGCCAACGGAGGCGCTGCCGATGTACTGCCCGCCGGTGGTGTGGATGGGCATGTTGATGAGATTGACAGAAAGAATGATCGAAGCAATGGCGAGCATGGCCAGGTAGAGGCGTAGCTCGGGATCGCGAAATACGTTGGACGTTTTGCCGCGAAAGAGCTGGTAATAGAGGCCGAAGTTGACACCTGCAAAGAGCATGAACACGGTGATGACGATGTAGATGGCTGGGCCGAATTGCGGGTCGCCGATGGAGGCGTTGCGGGTGGAGAAGCCGCCGGTGGCGAGGGTAGCGAAGGTGTGGCAGATGGCGTCGAAGAGGCTCATGCCGCAGATCATTAAGGCGATGGTCTGAACGGCGGTCAAGCCCAGGTAGATGAGCCAGAGCACGCGTGCTGTCTCACGAATGCGTGGCTTGACGCCCGACTTGGTGGGCCCGGTCGATTCAAAATTAAATAGCTTCTTGCCGCCCACGCCCAGCGTCGGCAGCACCGCCACGAAGAGCACGACGATGCCCAGCCCGCCCATCCAGTGCGTCGTCGCACGCCAAAGCAGCAAGCCAGGCGGCAGCGATTCGATGTCGTTGGGTGTCGTACCCAAAACGGAAGCACCCGTCGTGGTCAGGCCGGACATCGATTCGAAATAGCAATCGATGAACCGCAGGAAAGGATGATTAGGATCAACCGCAGGGTCTAGATGTGCCCACAGAAAAAATGGCAGCGCCGCCAGCGCTGCACCAATGAGCCAGCTCATGCCCACCAGCAGCAGCGCCTCGCGTCGGCCCAGATAGTCATCACCACCGCGTGTAAAAAAAAACAGGCCGCCGCCCAAGGCCCCAATGATGCCTGCGGAGCTCAATTGCGCGATGGCGGCAAACTTCTGCCGTTCATCACCAGTGAGCCAGGCAAACAGATCCCACAGGCCCACGATCAGGACGCTGCCGCCCAGAACGAGCATGAGAAGACCAAGCTGGCGAAAGACAAATCGAGTATTCACGGGCGGAAGATTAACAGGAAAGGGAAGTGCATATCGAATGGTGATCCGGCGTGGCGATTTCAAATTGCCACGCGCGGAAGGATGTCAATCCTCCTTACACACTTCCTCCAGCACATGCTCTGCCACGAAGATCGGCACGTTCGTCGCGATGCCCAGTGCAATCGCATCGCTGGGGCGCGAGTCGATGTCCTTGCTGTCGCCGTTTTTCTTGAGTACGAGCCGGGCGAAGAAAGTGTGGTCGTGCAGATCGCTGATGATGATGTGATCGATCTTCCATCCGAGTTCTGTGATGATGTTGGCCAGCAGTTCATGCGTCTGCGGGCGCGGCGGCTCCTCGCCCATGAGACGACGGTTGATCGCTGCCGCCTCGTTGAGACCGATGACAATCGGAAACACACGATCGCCATCGACTTCGCGAAGCTCCACCACGTGAGCATCCACATTCTCTCGAATCAGGATGCGCGATAATTCCATACGGACAGGCATTGAAAACCTCGGGTTCCGGGTATCGGGTATCGGGTGTCGGTTCAGGTTCAGGTGACTTCAATCGATCATGTACATTCATTCATGAACATACATATTCAGATCGACACCCAACACCCGAAACCCGACACCCTGTTATTCAATCATACGCCCATCAAATGCTTCATCACACCCATTTCCAATTCTTCATAGTCGCGATTAGCAATGCATTCCTTCTCAAACTTCGTGTCCCACGTGCGAACCTTCTCGACCAGTGCAAGAAAAATTGCTCGGCTGTTGCTCAAATGCTTGTGCGCCACATCCGCTTTCTGCGTGCGCATCGCCTTTACATCCAAACCCACATACCGGCCACTCTTGGGATAGCCACCCGCTTCCAGCACACGAATGATATTCCATGCCGCCCGTAGATTCGATGAGCCAAACGATTTATCCTGGTCATACTTCAAACCGTTCTGATCGTTCAGGTGCACGCTCCAGAGCTTGTTCGCCGCCAGAGCAAAACCCATGTCATCGGAAGCATCCAGACCAGCGAGCATGCTGTGTGCCACTTCGATCAGGGCCCCGACGCGCTTGGGATCCTTCGTCTGCATACCCAGCGCCAGCGCGTGACCAATGGTCGGCAGATAAGCATGATCCATCGGCTCATTGGGCTTGGGCTCAATGGCGATCTGCACTTTCTTGGAGTAGTCGAGCAGGATGTTGACCGTCTCAACGAGACGCTTGGTGGCGTCAATGGAATTCTTCGCTTCGCGGATGTACGTGCCTTCGCGCGCCAGCCAGAGGACCATCAGATTGCAGCCCAAGGCGTGGCCGACATCGATGGATTTTTTCGAGCGCTCGATGGCCCACTTGCGCACCTTCGGGTCATTGGCGGTGAAGGCACCGTCGATGCCGCGTGCGTCTTCCCAGAGGCGTGGGGCGAAGATTTCCACCACCAGGCCTTCGCCGGTGAGAATTTTTTTCATTTCCTTGGCTTCGCGCAGAATCTGACTTGGGCTCTTGCTTTCGATATCAGGCACCGCATCATCATCATGAAACTGCACGCCATCGAAGCCCAGCGTTTTATAAAGTTTCAGTTTCTCCGCGAACGCCACCGCCTGGCGCACCGTAGGACCAAAGGGATCGGCGCCTTCTGAGATATTCCAAGGGCCGAAGGAAAAACGGTAATCAGCAGGCATAAGGACTCCAGAAAAATAGAGAAGGACGAACGAATCGGGGAGACGGTACCATCGCACCTGTTGCCTGCAATCCCCGTTTAGCCGTCGAGCACTGCTCGACGCGGACGCAATTACAGGACAAAGGCGAAATGATTCTAACGACCCTCCCCAAACTCGTCCGATGAGAATGTAGAAATCGCGCCGCCGGTTAACGCGGCCGGTTAATGTGCAGTCAGGGATTTTGGAGCTTGTCATGCAGGATCGTCAATGGGCACGCAGTCGATATTGGCTCTGCCATTTTCTTCACAACCGCCACGAGCGTGTGAAGATGAACTGGGATGCGCCTGCCGATGATGCGATGAGCGAGGGCCTGCGCGGTTCGATGACGCATTGGCTGGCGTGGATCAGTCAGACCAATGGGCCTGCGCGAGATCGGCTGATTCACTGGGCAGTCAGCGACTGTGCCAGCGATCCCGCTTACGTGCAATCGATCCGCCTTTTCGTCAAAGAAGAACAGCATCACACCACGCTCATCGAGCGATACCTTGCCCTGCGTGCTCAGCCGATGCATCCCGGTGGTCTTGTGCGCGGTGCGGTACGCTCAGTCATTAAACCATTGGGCCTGCGCTTTGAGCTTTCCGTTTTGCTGCTGAGTGAGATCGCGGTCATCACGATGAATCGCCTGCTCCTGCCTCAGGTCAAAGATCAGGCTTTGCGCGGCCTGCTCACACAGATCAATCACGATCACCAGTGTCATCTCTCCTTCCACTGTGAACGGCTGACCGCTGAGTTTGCTGACTTTAACTTCGTCCGTCGCAATCTTCGCCGACTGCGCCTTCGCGCCATGTTCGTCACCGCCTTCAAAGGTATTACGCTTCATCATCGTGCGCTGCTCCGTTACACCGGCTGCACGCCCCGCGCATTTGCCGCTCACTGCCGCAGCAACTTTGCCGCCATTCTTGAACAGATGGTGCCTTACCGCCGCGAAACGCTCCTGGCCCGCCTGCTCGATCAGCGCGAGAATCCCTACGCCAAAGCATCTGCGCTGGTTGCTTGAGAACTCACCCACCCACAGGAGTGGGTGTGCGTTGCAATCCTGTCTCCTGTCTCCTGTCTCCCGTCTCTCCGCACTCCTTCCACTACAATGCGGAAGTTTCCGATCCTCTGCACGGATGCTTGCGCTCATGCCTCATGCCACCACCGATCAACTTCTCGAAGGTCTGACGCCGCCGCAGCGCGAGGCCGTCATGCACGTCGATGGCCCCATGCTCGTCCTCGCCGGCCCCGGCTCAGGCAAGACGCGCGTCATCACTCGCCGCGTCGCTCACCTCGTGCGCCACGTGGGCATCGCCCCGTGGAATATTCTGGCCATCACCTTCACTAACAAAGCCGCTGGCGAAATGCGTGATCGTGTAGCTTCGCTCGTCTCTGAACGACAAGCCCGCGCCGTCACCGTTTGCACCTTCCACAGTCTTTGCGCCCGCATCCTGCGCACTTATGCACAGCGGCTAAATCTGCCCGAGAGCTTCACCATCTACGACACCGATGATCAGCAGCGGGCCATGAAGCAGGCCATCAATGAGATTGAAGTCAACACCACCAACTTTCCTCCAGCCCGCGTCCTTCACTCCATCAGCCAGGCCAAGAACGACCTGCTCGATGCCGAAGGCTTCGCAAAAAATGCCAACGATTTCTACTCGCGCAATGTCGCCAAGCTCTACAAAACCTATCAGCGCATTTTGACCAAGAACAACGCGCTCGACTTCGATGATCTGCTTCTGAAAACGGTGACGCTCTTGCGAAACGATCTCGAAGCCCGCGAACAATTGCGCGAGCGATTTCAGTATCTGCTCATCGATGAATATCAGGACACCAACCACGCGCAGTTCGTCATCGCCAACACGCTGGCATCCGGGGCAGTGGCAGCGGCAGGAGCAGGAGCAGGCGATTCTGATCTCAGCCGCAGCGTCCTCGCTGCGCGTCCTGCTGATAGCGCAGAATACGACCCCTTCGAAGCGCCCGTCGCCCCCGTGATTTCTCCGCGTCGCAATCTCTCTGTCACCGGCGATCCTGATCAGTCGATCTATCGCTGGCGCGGCGCAGACATTCGCAACATCCTCGAGTTTGAAGAGCAGTACCCCGATGCGAAAGTAGTCAGGCTGGAACAGAATTACCGATCGACGCGCCGCATTCTCGCTGTCGCGGACAACCTGATTCAGCAGAACCAGCATCGTAAGCACAAAGAACTGTGGACCGACAACGATGAGGGCGACAAGGTGCAGGTCATCACGCTGCGCGAAGAGCAACATGAAGCAGCATGGATCGTCGAACAGTTCCGCAAACTGCATGAGGATCACGATGTCTCATGGCGCGATATGGCGGTGCTTTATCGCATCAACAGTTTGAGCCGAGTGATGGAAGATGCCCTGCGCAATAATGCGATTCCGTATCAGATCGCGCGAGGCACTGCGTTCTACGATCGCAAGGAAATTAAGGATTCCGTGGCGTTTCTTCGTGTGATTTCCAATCCCAGCGATGAAGTGAATCTGCTGCGCATCATCAACACACCCGCGCGCGGCATCAGCGATACGTCCGTCAAACACCTGCAAGCCTACGCCATTGCCACGGGCCAATCGGTGTACGACATCCTCCAGAAGCCGCACGAAGTGACAGGCCTCAATAATCGCGCTGTAAGCTCCTGCCAAAAGTTCGGCCACCTCCTCGAATCCTGGCGCGCTCTCGCCGGTTACTACGATCAGGCCCAGCCGATTGCTTTCTCCGATGCCCCGACACCCGACACCCGACACCCGACACCCGCGCCTTCCTTCCGCGCCTTCGTCGATCGTGTCCTCGTCGAGTCCGGCCTGCACGATTTCTACAAAGCAGACACCGGCGACATGGACAACGAAAAGCTTGCCAACCTGGGTGAACTCGTCAGTTCTGCGCAGCAGTTTGAAGATGATTTCGTCGGCGTCGCGGCATTGCGATTCAATCAGGATGGAGCCACCCTCGATCAGCCTCGCACCGGCGATGATCCGCTGCCGGTGAAACTCGACAGCTATCTCGAGCAGGTCAGTCTCGTGGCCGATGTCGATAGCGTCAGCGCTGCCAACGGTGCGGTGACGCTCATGACGCTGCACGCAGCCAAGGGCCTTGAGTATCCCGTGGTCGCCATGATTGCGATGGAAGAAGGCCTGCTGCCTCACGCGCGAGCCCAGAGCGATGAACGGGAACTGGAAGAAGAACGACGGCTGGCCTTTGTCGGTATCACTCGCGCCGAGAAGCATTTGTTTCTGACGCATGCTCGCTATCGCACGGTGTTTGGCCGAACTGAGCCGACGATTCCCAGTCGGTTTTTGCAGGAAATTCCACCCTCGGAAGTGGACGCGATCAACCTGGCCCGCGAAGAATGGGAGTCGCCGGTGATTCGACTCTCCGGCGAATCGCGAAAACTGGTGATGGATGGCGATGACGGAGACAGCGCATCAGGCAAGCCGCACCCGAGCGGTTTCAATGCCGGTGATGTGGTGCGACATGCACGCTTTGGGCAAGGCCGTATTCTGACGGTGCGCGGCTTTGGCGCCCAGACCCGCGCTCAGGTGCAGTTCAATGTGCATGGCGTCAAGACGCTGATTCTGGAATATGCGAACTTGCAGAAGGTGTAACGATTGCGGATTTAGCGACTACTGTCACTGTTGAGGCTGCCGGATTTGAAGTTTGTAATTTGCGATTTGTTTGTGATTTGAAATTTGTCTTTTGGAATTTGCCTCGCATGAATTTTCGCACACGCATCAAGATCTGTGGCTTACGCTCCGCTGAAGATGCGCTCTGTGCAGCGACGGCGGGCGCTGATGCGGTGGGCTTTGTGTTTGTCGATCGTTCGCCGCGCTTTGTCACGGCTGCACAGGTCGCGGCAATCGTGAAACAGCTTCCTGCCTTTGTTGAATCCGTCGCGCTCTTTGCGGATGTTTCAATCGATCAGGTGCGAGCCATCTGTCAGGCGACGGGGATTCGCACGGTGCAACTGCACGGCCATGAAGACCTCGAATATGTTCAAGCGCTGCGCGAGTATCGCGTGATCAAAGCGATCAACTTCGGCGAAAAGACGCAGGCTCATTGGCTTACACCGGACGCCGCATCTTCACTGGCGGCGCTGCTTGTTGACTCGCCGGTGCCTGCCGCTTTATCACAAGCATCAGCGCTCACCGGCGGCAGCGGCGATGCCTTCGATTGGTCATCACTCAAGGCACTGGACCGCGCTGCGCTGCCGCCGCTGATCCTCGCTGGCGGCCTTTCGCCAGCCAATGTCGCACAGGCGATCGCCACGGCTCAGCCCTATGCGGTTGATGTTTCCAGCGGTGTGGAATCGGCGCGAGGTGTGAAAGATCAGGCAAAGATTCGCGCCTTCTGCCAGGCGGTGCAACACGCAGATGCGGCGGCCCGTTAGAATCGGGCAATCATGCGACGCAACGTGGCTGATGCCTTTGCAATTCTCTGCCTGCTGCTGTTTGCGCTCTCCGCTTTCATGTGGGTGCGCAGCTACGCCGTGGCTGACATGCTGCGCCATCGCGATTCTGCCGGGTTCGAAGGCATCCTTTCTTCACATGGTGCCATCGCGCTCTTCAACTACGACTGGTCAGGCTTTGCGCCCAAGGTCGAGCCGGGCTGGTCGTTTCAGTCGGCTGGACCGATCGACATCGCCGCTCAGGAAATCCTCCTCGCTGCACATCATCGCAAGTTCATCGGCTTCTGGTTTTTTCGCAACACACAACTCGAATCCGTCGCCGGTGCCACGATCCCCGGCTGGTGCCTCGTGCTTCCCTACTGGTTTTTCGCGCTGCTCTTTTCTCTCGTGCCCCTTGGCCGACTGCTGCGACTCTCCGCCAGGCGATCAAAGAAGCAGTGATGCTGGAGTACTTCATGTCTGAATCATCGCCCTCGTCATCTGGTGCGAAGTCACCAACGCTCACCGATCTCATCGCGGTCGCTGCCAAGTTTCGGGATGACCGCGATTGGAAGCAGTTTCATTCGCCCAAGGATCTCGCCGCCAATTTGTGCATTGAAGCGGCTGAGCTACTTGAACTCACACAGTGGCGCACGGGTGAAGCGCTGATTGATCATCTGAAATCACCGCCGATGCGTGAAGCATTTGAAGATGAGATGGCCGATGTACTGCTCACGCTGCTGCTATTGGCTCACGATCAGGAGATCGATCTGGCATCAGCGTTTGCGAGGAAGATGAAAAAGAACGAAGCGAAGTACCCGGTTGAAAAATCGAAGGGGCGAAGTGAGAAATACGATCGACTGTGAAGTGGATGGACTCGTCGCACATCATCGCACTGGCGTGAGAATGGCCCGCTTTTCCAGTTCATCGAGCAGCACTGCGGTGAACTTGCGCGCATCGGCTTCGCCAAGGTGCGACCAGTCGGGTGTAGGGAAGCCGCGCAGGCCGGGCACATCGTCGTAGTGAATCGTGGAGGCGGAAATGTTTTTGGCGAAGGTGTCCCAGTAGCGATCGCGTGGAAAGCTCAGATCGGTACCGGTGCCTGTCGGTCCAGAGGTGGGATAGCGGACGAAGACGACCTTGCCGCCGCGTGCTTGAATCGCTTGAACGAGCCGATCGAACTCAGCGACATCCTTGAGCCATTGCGTCATCGGGTCAATCGCAGGCGTAACGATCTTCGCATTCAAATCCTTCTTCTTGAACCCGTCGCGAACGGCGTAGCGATCGCCCAGAATGATGTCGCCCAGGAACATCCACAATCGGTTCATCTCTGCCTTGCTGAAATCCGCCAGTCGCGAACGATCGGCATGCGTGATCAGATAATTAGGCGCTGGCCACTGGCCTTCGATGGCCTTGGTGAGCAGTTCGCGAATGCAAAGCGATGGACTCACCAGCACGAGATTGCTCTGAATCGCATTGGCACTGCGGCGAACGATGCGCTTGTCGAATCGCCAGATGGTGTGAAAATATTCAACGTAGGCTTTTTGACTTTCATGAAGTTCGCGCTGAATGCCTGGCTCGGTTATCTCAACGATGGCAACGCCTTTGAATGATTCATCGCTGGCCAGATCGCGCAGCGTGGCGAAGGGCGCGAGGCCTTCGATGCAGAGATTTCCCAAGGTGTAGTGAGGGTAGCGGTCGTAGAAAACCTGCGTGGCGAATCCGAGTTGAATGCGGGACATGCCAAGCAGGGCGACGGTCTGCTGCGTGCCATCGGAAAGCTTTTCGCGCTGGAGCGACCAGTTGTCTTTGTCATCGACGACCATCGGCGTGCGCTGGCCCTGACTTCGCCAGTAGCTTTCGATAGCTGCGCCCAGCCCGAGCGCCAGCACGATGGCGAGCAGCCAGATGCGGCCGGTCGGTCCATCAGGCAGCCGATTGTTAGAACTGGAAATAGATGAAGGCACGGTCTTCTCCAGGGGACATCACGATGGCCACGATCATGATCGCGAGCAAGGTTGCTCTAAGCCACCAGGGCGTTTTGTTCGCAGCAGCTTCGAGAGTTGTGTTTCGCATCTGCCAGTGAATGTAAAGCATAGCCACGGTCACGCAGCCGACGATGATCATTTGCGGCTGCGTCATCAGCTCGCCTTGATTGGCAGGGTATCTGCCGAGCATGGAGCCGATCATGGAGAACGCTTTGTCGAAAGTGCGGGCGCGGAAGAAGACCCACGTGATGCAGACGAGCAGGAATGTTCCCAGCGCCGCGAGTACCTGCATCGGCACACTGCGCCAGAGGCCGCCTTTGGGCCAGAGCTTCATGAGGAATCGTTCGCCGACGAGGTAGGTGCCATGCAATCCGCCCCAGACGACGAAGGTCCACGCAGCACCATGCCACAGGCCGCCGATGAGCATGGTGAGCATGAGGTTGATGTGCGTGCGAATGTTGCTGACGCGGTTGCCGCCCAAGGGAATGTATAGATAGTCGCGCAGAAACGAAGAGAGCGAGATGTGCCAGCGCCGCCAGAAATCGCTGAACCCGATGGCTGCGTAGGGAAAGCGGAAGTTGTCCATGATGCCAAAGCCAAGGCACATCGCCACGCCGATCGCACAGGTGGAATAGCCCGCGAAATCGCAGAAGATTTGCCCTGCAAACGCGAACGATCCAAACCACGCACCGATGAAACGCGTGCCAGCTTTGTTATCAAAAACATCTTCGACAACAGGTGCCAGCAGCCCGTCGGCAATCACGACCTTCTCAAACAGCCCGATCACCAGGAGCGTCAGGCCCCAGCTCAATTGCTTCGCACTGGCCCGCTGTGGCTCCTCGCACTGATAGAGAAAATCATTGGCTCTGACGATCGGCCCAGCCACGAGCTGCGGAAAAAACGTCACGTAAAGCGAGTAGTCGAGAAACGAATTCCACCGTTTCATCTTGCCAAAGTAAATGTCAAACGTGTAAGTCAGCGTCTGAAATGTATAAAACGAAATACCCACCGGCAAAACAATATCCCACTGGGGCGGACTGTACTCAATCCCCATCTGCCCCATCATCCACGTGAAGTTTTGCAGCAGAAAGTTGCCATATTTGAAGAACCCAAGCATGCCCAGATTCGCCAGCAGACTGATGCACAATAGCCCTCGCCGCTTCATCACCGAGCCCGGCTGCGATAGCGCCTTGCCCACAAACCAGTCGATGAGCGTCGAAGCAATCAGCACCAAAACAAACGGCGGATTCCACGCCATGTAAAACAAATAGCTGGCCCACAGCAAATTGAACTTCCGCACACGCCAAGGCAACGGCAGATGGTGCAGCACCATCACGCCGGTGAAGAAGTAGAAAAAAGTGAGTGAGTTAAACAGCATAAGAACAACACGGTTGCTCTCGCATTAGAGCAGTCCGTGTCCATCTGTATCGGTCGGAACGATTGGGCGCTTGATGGGCCGATAA
>CAZYQL010000045.1:0-11642 GCA_964650055.1 uncultured Phycisphaeraceae bacterium
TTTCACGCCGCTGTGGCGTGGTTTGGCGGTGCTTGCATCGGTGCGAGGGGCCTCCAAGACGGGCAAACTGTGGAGAGCTTTGCGGGCGTCTTCGGGGTTGATGTTGGCGGTGAGCTGCGGTGCGCCCTCGACAGCTTTGGCGATGACGCGGTCTTCTTTCTTGGAGAAGATCCAACTGATGAAGTTTTTGCAGACTGACCAGATCATGCCGATGTCGCGGGCATTCATCATCATCTTCGCCATGCGGAACATCTGTTTCGGGCGGAAGTAGAACTCGCGGAAGGCCTGCTTGGTGGCTTTGAGAATCTCGGCGGAGGAGAAGTCGTCGTAGCTGACGACGGATGAATCGTTCATGTCAAAGTGTTTCCAGTCGCTGGTGTTGAGCCAACCGTTGGCGACGGCCTGGAAGTAGAACTCGGTGCCGGCGTAAGGCATGGCGACGTGGAAGAGGGCGATATCGATCGGGCAGCTCTTGGCGAAGTCGATCGTCTCGCGGACGGTCTGCTTATTTTCGCCGGGCAGGCCGATGATGAAGTAGGCCCAGGTCTTGATGCCCAGCTTGTTGCACATGACGAGCGTGTCGCGGGCCTGTTCGACCTTGGCATCTTTCTTGACGTTGTCGAGGATTTTCTGCGAGCCGGTCTCGACGCCGAAGGCGATGAGCCAGCAGCCTGCGGCTTTCATCTTTTTCGCAATTGGTTCAGTCAGCGTGTCCACACGGCTGTTAGCCGTCCAGCGAACTTTCAGACCCTTTTCGATGATGAGATCGCAGAGCTTTTCGAGGTTTTTGTGGTTGCTCTTGTCGGTGAAAAGATCAGCGAGGAAGAGCACGTTCTTGACGTTGTGCTCGGCGAGATAAACGAGTTCTTCGTAGATGGATTCCGGGCTGCGATGGCGCACGCTCTTGCCCCACACAACGCCTTCGAAGCAGTAGGTGCACGAGTACGGGCAGCCACGGTTGGTGAGCACCCACACATAGCGATTACCCAGGAAGGGCATCTTGTATTTATCGAGCGGCAGCAAATGCTGCTTGGGAATCGGCAGCTCATCGAGGCTCTTGAGCAGCGGACGATCCGGCGCGAGCACCGGCTTGTTGTCGGCGCCGCGATAGACGATGCCCTTGATGTCGCCGGGAGGCCGACCGGCCATCGTGTAATTGATGATGTCCTTGAAGCTCATCTCCGGCTCGTGACGAATCACGAAATCAAGCTCGGGGATCAGCTCGATCGTGTTCTGCGGCACAGCGGAAACATGCGTGCCCACCGCGATGGTGTGCGCGCCCACTTCCTTGGCCCACTGAATGCCCTTGGCATCCATGGCGAAGGTGGTGCCGGTGACATAGCTCACGTAGAACTTGGGTTTTTCTTTTTCGATCTCAAGCTTGAACGCATCGGGCGACATTTCTTCCGCGATCGCATCGATGATGCGCACGGTCATATTGTCAGGCACGACGGCTGCGAGATAGGCGAGCGATGACTGGGGCCAGATCATCTTTTCGCGCGATTTGCGACCCCAGCGGCACATATCGCGGATATAGATGTGGCCATCGGGTGACGGAGGATTAACGATTAGGACATCAACCATAAAACTTTCCCTTCATGAGGCGGACGAGCCGCCGAAAATGATTGTGCTTCTTGCGATCTATCGGTCGTTATGATACACCAGTACGTTGCAAAAGCGAAAAAGTTCGATTTCTGGTTTACTTTTAACGCGGCCCTTCGGGCCGTCGCTAAACGGGGGACGCTAAACAGGTTTTGTGTTAACTGCATCAATCCGCGTTATCGGCGGCCATCGCCTGGGCGTGAATCAATTGCAGTTGCTCATCCGTGAAGTCGCTAGCGGCGGATTCGGTGCGTTTGGTGAGCACGTAGTCGCCTATGAACAGGGCGTCCATGCCGGTGGTCATGAAACATTCGATGGCGTCTTCAGGGGTATGTACGATCGGTTTGCCGCGGATGTTGAAGCTGGTGTTGAGCACCACGGGCACGCCGGTGAGTTTCTCAAATTCCTGAATAAGCTGGTAATACTTGGGATTGTGCTTCTTGCTGACGCTTTGCACGCGTCCCGTTCCATCGACATGGGTCACCGCCGGGATGACATCCTTTTTGTCGGGCAGCACATCATACACGAGGATCATATATGGAGAGGGATAGTTGCTTTCAAAGTATTCGCCGGTCTTTTCTTCGAGAATACTGGGGGCAAACGGGCGGAATCCTTCGCGGAACTTGACCCGCTTGTTGATGATGTCCTTCATTTCGGGGGTGCAGGGGTTGGCCACGATGGAGCGATTGCCCAGAGCGCGCGGCCCCATTTCCATGCGTCCCTGGAACCAGCCAATGATTTTGTTATCCGCGAGCATTTGGGCAGCGAGCTTGGGAGCATCATCGACTTTCTTCCAGTCGATGCGGTCATCGGATTTTGCACCGCCTAAAAATTCGCCTTCCGCGCCAGCATTGAGCTTGCTCTGAATCGCAGGCTCGATTTGTTCATTGGTGAACCACGGGCCAAAGTAGCAGTGATCGAAAACATACTTGCGTGGCTGGCGCATGATCGTGTTCCACAGCCAGCACGCACCGCCCAGCGCTGTGCCCGCATCGTTGGCAGCGGGCTGCACGACGACTTCTTCAAAGCCCAGGTCGAGCAGGATGCGCCCGTTCATGACGCTGTTGAGACAGACACCACCGGCGAGACAGATTTTGTTAAGCCCCGTCTTTTTGCGAAGCCACTCGGCCATGTGCAGGCCGACTTCTTCGGTGCGAAGCTGCACGGCGGCGGACATGTCCATGGCGCGTTTGTCAGCGTCATTGGAATGCGGGAACTGCGGGCCGAACTTGTCGAAGAATTTATTGGAGAACCAGTTGGGACGGCCGCGATAGTGGTAGGCGAAATAGGAGAGATCGACTTCGTATTCGCCATCGGGTTTGAGCTTGATGATTTTGCGGAACTCATCGATATAAACATTGGGATCGCCGTACGGCGCCAGGCCCATGATCTTGCCTTCGCCGCTGGCGAAGCGGTGGCCCAGGAATTCGGTGACAGCGCCGTAAACGAGGCCGATGGAGTGCGGGAAGTGGTTGGTCTTGAGGCAGGTCATGTCCAGACCTTTGCCGTAGCCGAGCCAGGTGCAATCCCATTCGCCGGCGGCATCGATGGTCATGATCGCAGCTTCATCGAAGGGCGATGTGAGGAACGTCGAAGCGGCGTGAGCCATGTGATGCTGACAGAAATGCAGCTTGGTTTTTTCGGTGACGCCCAGTTCATCGCGCAGCATCTGCCGCAGATGTTTCATGGGGGACTCTTTGCCCTTGCGACTGCGGACGAGTTCCAGACTGCGCGGAAAATATTTGAGCACATGCCAGATGCGCTCCCAGAAGCCGAGTTTGGGGTCCCAGTAGAAGACGACGTGGTCGAGGTCAGCGGGCTTGATGCCGGCAATGTCGCAGCACCAGTTGATGGAGTGCTTGGGGAAGTCGCCGATGTGTTTCTTGCGGAGAAAACGCTCTTCTTCGACAAGGCCCAGCATCTCACCATCGCGCAGAATCGCAGCGGCGGCATCGTGAGCAAAACAGTTGAATCCGAGAATATGCATACGTCACTCTCTCCGTAGGGTGGGCATTGCCCACCATCGATTCAAAACAGTGATTCCGTTTTAGATACCTTCAATTCGCTGGTCGAACATGGTGGGCGGTGCCCACCCTACGCTGTTGCCGCGTTGCCGCTAGATACTTTTGCTTCTTTGGGTTTACCGTTGCCGTTGATGGTCGGGTTGCCGACGAAGGCGTATTCATCTTTCACGAGCGCGTGGCTCTTTTCGCCGACAGCCCAGATGACGCGGTTGATCACACCCATGGTGCCCGCCAGTGCGCCACCGACGCAGAGCCACATGAGCAGCAGCGAACCGAAACCGAAGCCAAACCACTTCATCGTGGTGGTTGCAAAGAGCAGACCCAGTCCGCCCAGAGCGCACGAGACGGCTCCGATTTTCAATAGCATCCGGTGATGCACGATTTTCTGAAGGACCTGCTCGACAGGGCCCACTTCCTCGCGCGGGCCGATGAGCAGGTAGTTGAGCTGATGCACCACGATGCCTGCCGCGGCGAGGATCATGATGACCGGTGAGCCGAACATCAGCGCCATATTCCAGTCATGTGCGAAGCCGACGATGGCGAAGAAGATCGCGCTCATGACGGCGAAGGCGAGCATCGTCTTGATCGGCGAATAGCAGCAGGCCGAGAACATGATGACGAACAGAAAGCGGAAGCCGTCTTTGATGACATTGAGCTTGCTACGGCCTTCGCGCTCTTTGTATTTCATGCCGTTGACTTCGATGATCGACAGCCGCGGATCGAGCATGCAGATCGCGCTCATCGCAGGTGTGTAGTGCAATCGATCAGGCAGCGGCGTCATCAGTTTTAGGCTTGAACGCTTGATCACGCGAAAGCCGCTGGCGGTATCGGTCAGGCTCTTGCCGGCAATTGCGCCCAGCAGCATCGCGAAGATGCGATTGCCAAGCTGGCGAATCGCAGGCATTTCGGTATCAGGCTGAAGGCGTGCCGCGATGGCGACATCAGCATCTTTGGTCACTAGGTCGTTGACGAGATTGATGCAGAACTCCGGATCGCAGGTGCCATCGCCATCGATGAAACCGACCAGGTCCGCATCGGTTGCTTTGAATCCCGCTTTGATGGCAGCACCGTAGCCAAGGTTTTTCTCGAAGCGAACTTTGACGACATCCTTGAACTCTTCCTGCTCCACGACATTCTGCGTGCCATCGGTCGAGCCATCGTTGACGAAGACGATGACCATCTCATCGACAGGCGTATTGGCCTGCACTGTTGCGCGTGCGGCAAGGCAGCGGCGCAGTGTGCCTGCGATGGCTTCTTCTTCGTTGAGCGCGGGGACGATGAGTGCAAATTTCATGGTAATCCTTCGTAGCTGTCAGATATCAGATATCAGCTTTCAGCTTTCAGCTTTCAGCCTTCAGCCAGCAGCTTCAAGGCATTAGCGTTTCGTGTTTTTCTGTCCGTCTTGTCTTTCCGTCTTCGCTGGCTGAAAGCTGAAAGCTGATAGCTGACAGCTTCATTCAGCCTCACTCCACCTTGCGAATCACAAACCCGCCTTCCGCCTCTTTATCGGCAATCAGCTCATACAACTGGCGGTCCGGAAACGTTTCTCTGGTCTTGGGCTGCCACTTTTCAATCTGCCGAACGTAGATCACGCTGTTACTTTCGAGCGGGGCCTTCATATAGACCATGCCCGCCCGGCCATCCAAAGGTGCTCGACCATCGCCACCGACAGGCATGCCGATGACCACGTTATTGAGACCCATCGCTTGAGCGCGATCATTTGCTGCTGCGGAAACATTGTGAGGCGGAGCGACGCGGTGCATCGCCCACTGGCCGCCGTAGTCGAAGATGAGGCCCACGAGTGTGCCCGCTAGCAGCACCATCATCACGAGCTGCGCCGCAGATGCTGATGATGATGCACGGCCATCGCGCTTCCTGCCGCTGACACTCTGCATCACCCGATCGACAAACTCCGCCATCAGCACCGCGATCATCGGCGTCACCGGCAGCAGCCAGCGCGGGCCCCACCAGACATTCGTAAAAAGGAACGGCGTATTAGCGACAAAGAAAAGCACATTACTCGCCAGCAGCACATAGATTGCGAGCGACTTGTGAAATCGGCCGCGATTGAAGGCGATCATGGAACCGAGGATGGCGATGGTCATCGAGCCGATGCCGTAGCCGGGCATGCGGGCGTTCATCTCGGCCCACTGAAATTGCAGGCGATGCAGGATCGATGTGATGGATGTATCCCAGTCCGCAGCCCAGCGTCCTTCGAGGGTGTAGGGGCTGAGCGTCGCCTTGCCGGTGGTCATGGCGTTGGACCAGAAATAAATCGCGATGCCGATGCCTGTGGCCAGCGAAATGATCGCGCCATGGGTGATCCACTTTTTCGGTTCACGCACGAGCAGGGCAAAGGAAACGAGCACCGCAGGTAGGGCAAACATCGCCGCATCAAAAGGACGAATGAGTAGCGCAGCGCCCAGACAAAGCCCCGCGCCTGCCGCCGCCCCAAAAGCCGCTCGCGGCTTCGCTCCTAATTGGCTCGCTCCTAATTGAATTGATCCTAAACCCCTCGGCCCAACCGCCAGCACCTTCAAGAAGAAAAACAAAAACCCATTGACCGCCAGCATCGAAGCGACATGCGAAGCAAAGTGCGACCCGTTGAACCACGCCCAAGGCGAGAAGGCAAAGAGCAGCGCAGCAATGATGGCCACGCGCTGCGTGGTGACTTGCCGGGCGAGGCCGAAGGTGAGTAGAGCGCCAAGGCCGGCGAGCACTGCGTTAGCCATGAAGCCGAGGCCGAGTTTGTCGAAGAAGCCGAGGATGGCGGGCCAGCCCAGGGGATACTTGCCGAAGAAGCGAGTGCCTTCGTAAACGATGTGGCCTTGTGCTTCATCGAAGTATTGGCCATCGGTCACGAAGAAAAGCGAGTGAATGAAAAGCTCGGGATGCGCAGGCTTTTCCATCGTCATCTGACCGGCGTAAAGCATTCGGCCTTGCATCTGATAAGTGAGCGAGTCGCTGAAATGAGGCACACCATCGAGCGCGACAAGATTCATCGCACTGCCCAGAATGACAGGTGTGAAAAACGCCAGCAGCAGCCAGCGCTTCGTCTTGCCGGGCTGACGCAGCGAACTGCGCACACCAGCAACGCGGGACTTGCACTGATCACACCATGGCCTCATCGCCGAGAGCGCCAGCGCTGACATCACTGTTGAAGCGAAGAGCAGCCAGGCCTTGGCATCTTCGCGGAGCATGTACTTGCGAAGGCCCACGCCTTGATCGCGGTTGTATCGTTTGATTTCCGCATCCACGAACAGTTCGTAAAAATCAATCGCGCCTGCTGCAATGACGAGTGCGATGATTAGCGATGCCAGCGGATGCGTTTTGATCCATTGCACGCACCAGGCGATGGCGCTGCGCAGTCGCTGATCGCGCATCAAGGCCCAGAGCGAGCCGACTAGACCGAGCCCTGCACCTGCCGCCGCCAGTAAGACCAGCCAACTGGGAATTGTTGCTGCCACCACTTCGCGCTCGATCAGGACAAACTTGCCATCGACGCGCCCCAGCATCCAGATCCAGATTGAAAGCAGCCCGCAGCCCACCGCACCGGCCAGCAGCATGCAGCCGCGCAGCCGCGACACCGCAGTCACCGCGCAGGGTGCAGTTGTGGGGGCAGAGATCGCCTGGGTCGGATTGGCTGAAAACGTCGAAGTCAGATCGTTACCCTTCACCCGCAAGGCGAAAACGCACTTACGGTCCCTGAATCCGGTCCCTGAATCGGCTGGCGTCACATGACAGGCCATTAGCCTTGAAAAACCTGCCTGAAAAACCTGATCGCACCGATAGCCCATCGCCAGAATCAGGGTTCCGCTTTGATACGAAAATGAAAGGGTGAAAGTTCCACGTTTTCGACAGCCCGTGCAATCGGCGCCATCGGCATGATCGTTACCATCGGAATCAGACCGGTCGCACGTCTTGTGTACGTCGCGCTCACAGCCACGCCTTCGGCGGGGCGCTAAACGTAAAGACACTTGAAATCTCTTATTGCTTGATCTCTCGGCCGTCCTTCTCGAAATTGTTTGCGATGTCCTGCGTGATTATGCCTTTGACATCGCCTTCATCGCCGAACTGCCAGACCTTGATCGAGGCAAAGGAAACCCGCGATGTCTTCCACGGCGCAGGCCCTGCCCAGTCAGGCAGCCAGATGCCCATGGTCAGCTGCGCTGTCATCGCGGGAACCCACTTCGTATTTTCCGCGACCTTCTTGCCATCGACCCAGTGCGTCGCGATCTTGCCTTCGTAGAGCGCGTAGTCATCCTTGCCCAGTCGCTTGAGTGGATTGCCCAGATATTTGTAGAAGGGTACCGCCTTGTCCTTGATCCACCAGTAGCCCAGATGCTGCGTGACCTGAGCATCGGTGATGCCTTTCATCGGCGAAAGCTGCGTGCGCCACTGCGTGGTGTAGGTGTGATATTTGCCATCGATGACCTGAGGCAGATCGAACTCGCGCATGTCGTGGCGGTTCTGGAGGAAGGTGTTGAACATGGGTTTTTTGAACTGACCTTTTTTGCCGAACTCGGGGAAATCGAGTTCGGACCAGTACTCGTTGAAAGGGCCGTTGTAGGCGGGCATGTGCGGGTTGTAGAGCGGCTCGCTTTCGACGAATTGGTCTTTGTGTTCCCGGGCGACTTTGACGAAGCGGTAGCCATAGGTCCAGATGGCGGGCACGGTGCCTTGCGGCTGCGTGGGGTCTTGGGGGCCGCCTGCGTGAGGCGTGTCGCTACCGATTTTCATGACGACTTCAAAGCGACCCGAGGCGAAGAAATCTTTGGAGACGATGACGCCGCCCACGCGTTGCTTCTTGCCCCACATGCCGGTGACGGGGCCATCGTACTGGTCGCCGTGGGCGGTGCAGATGAGGACGTTTTTGTCTTTGCCAAAGACGGGTTCTTGGGTGATGTTGACGTTTTCAGGGACGACGCCGTGATTACCGTTACCCCATTTTTTACGGGGGACGTACCACTTTTGAGGATCGATTTTGCCGGTGGCCCAGTCTTCGTCGAGCGCGAGCTTGGCGGTGGAAGGCAGCGGCGTGGCGGCGAGGTCGGTGTCAGCAGAATGGACCTGCATAGCGCAGATGCACAGGAGTAAGGCGATAAGAATGATGCGATTCATCCGGGCATTGTAGTTTCATATAGCCCCGGCCTTGGCCGGGGTGACGCCAGGGACATCACATCAAGCCGCGAAAAGTAAAGTTGATCTGTATTAGAGGTGACGCTGCGAATACGGTGATTCACCCCGGCTAAAGCCGTGGCTATATGTGGTACCGCTACTCGCGCAGCATGTCGATGGCTTCATCGGCGCGGGCCAGTTGATTCAGTAGCTTGTCGCAGGCGGCGCGGGCCTTGGTGACTTTCGTCGGCTCGCTCAGGTCCGCCAGCTTTTCCGCCATGTCCGAAATGCTGGCGGTCATCTTCGCATTGAAGCCCGCAGCTTTGGCGGTCTCTTTCAGATCGCTCAGTCGAAGGGCGACTTCGCGCTGGCGCTTGTCATCGGGCATCGCGGCATCCTCGGCGAGCAGCCTGGAAAGACTGATCAGATGCACACCCAGTTGAAACGTGGAAACGGCCGCATCGCCTTGCGCTTTCTGCAAAGCGGCGGCAGGATCGAGCAGAACGATCTTGAGTACATCCTTGCGATTCACCGGCGCGAGCATGGCCTGATCGATCGGCTGAAAGGGTAAACCCAGTCGATTGAAAAGCTGCCGCATCGCGGCGCGAATGCGCGGGTCCAGCGTGGTGGCATCAATGTGATCATGCCAGGCTTTGGCACCCACTTGGCCCGCCAGGCAAGACCAGTAGCGCACCGCCAGTGGCTTAGCGATCTTCATGACATCGGGCGTCAGCGCAGCGGCTTTGCCATACGCGGCAATGGCGTCGTCCCATTTTTCATCCATCGTTGCTTTGCGGGCCTGCATGATGAGCGCGGAAATTTCGCGCCAACTGTCGCCGGCAATCAGCGTGAGCAGGGCATCATCCAGATCGTGATCGTATGCGTTGAGATAGCCAGCCTCGGCAGCCTGCACGGTGGTCAGGCCGGTCATGCGCTCTTCGAAGTGTACGAGGCCGACTTCCACTTTCGCCCACACTTCGATGGCCTTTTCGAAGTCGCCGTTGTCAAAGTGAATCTGGCCTTCATCGAAGCGCATGCGCGTCTGCTCGATCATCATGATGCCTGCTTCAGGCAGATCGGTGGGATCGAGCGAGATGAGCAGGTCTGCGGATTTGTTGCGCGTCGCGGCCGCCTCATTTCGCAGTTCGATGCGTGGCCCAAGCTTTTCCATGGCGCGAATCGCTTCGCTGTACATCGAGGCGGCAATCACGGCTTGGCCCTGTGCAAACATCTCATCGCCGCTGGCCATCAAGTCGGCAATACCGTCAAGCGACAGGCCGATCTGCCCTTCGCGATTGGTGCCTTTGATCAGCGACCAGTCGCGCGTGGCTTGTTCCTTCACAGCAGCAAGATCCGTAGCGACAGGCGGCAACGGATTGCCCGGCGTCACCGGCGGCGGATCTGTTTTCGTCGGTGTTGTCGGTGTAGTCGGCGTGGTGGTGCCGGTGTTTGTCGTGGAGCCGATGGGCGGCGACTTGCCACCATCAACCGGCTCGCCTTGCTTCTGTTGATTGGCGAAAATCACGATGCCGATGACGATGCCCGCCACCATCGACAGCGCGAGCGTTGCCACGATCACCGGATGCGATTTACGCGAAGCTCTTCGCCGAGGTCGCGCGGTGGGTACTACTTGTTGGCGCGAAGTGCGCTGGCGCTCAACTGGCGCAGCCACATCTTGATCTTGATGAACCTCTTGTTTTCTGGCTGCCGGTTCGATCATCGCTGCTGCGATCACTGCCAGCGATGCGCGATCCAGCCCGGTGAAGGCGGCCTGGCCCACAGCGGCATGCGACTGGCTGTTCGTCCCCTTGGGCAGCGCCGACGCACCGCTCATGGGCACCGGTACCGGCGGCAGGGCGACGGGTGTGGGCGGCATCATCGGGTTGAATTTCGCTTCTAATTCCTGTTCGGCCTTGAGCGCCTCTGCCTCCGTCGCAAAGGAAAGGCCCAGCGCGTTCTGCTTTTCCACGCCGCCAAAATGCGAGTCGCAGCTTTCGCACTTGGCATCGCTCGCCTTCACCGCCAAGCCACAGGACCAGCAGTAGCCAAGCAGATGCGAGATGCCTGGCACATTGCGAGCGACGGACCAGAACTGCCGGGTGGTCGGGCCGCGCATGATTGTTGAGGCATCAATGCGTTTGGCGGCGATCTGTTTTCGGATGACATCGAGACTGCATCCGGGCAGGTAGGGGAATCGTTTGTTGCGAACAAACCAGGGGCCCATGGCGATGATCGTGGCGCGCTGGGAAAGCTGATCGAACACGCCGCCGCACGTGGAACATTGATCCGCGCTCTTCTGCCAGTCGCCGCAGTAAGGACACAGCGAAAGCATCGGCACATCAGGATGATTCCACAGCCGTAGCGACCGCGAGCGACCGCTGCACCTGGCCACTTCGCGGTCGAGTTCTTCCTGCGCTGTTCGGGCCTGCGTGGCCGTCTCGAAGGGCAGGCCCAGTTCGTTGTAGGCCGGTTCCGCTTCGAAGGGCTGAGCACAGTTGCCGCACTTGGTGGCATCGGTTGGCGTGGGCGTTTCGCAGCGCGGGCAGGAGCCCACCAGATGCGCGAGGCCGGGCGCTAGTTTTGCGGGAGCCCAAAGCTGCTGCGTGGAAGGGCCGCGCACGATCGAGGTGGCGGTGACCTTGCCCGTGTTGATGAGCCGCTTCATCGAGGTGTAGTTGAAGCCGGGACGAAAGGGCACGCGCTGATCGTGCAGAAACCACGGGCCCATGTTGACAGCGATGCCGCGCTTGCTGATGGGATCAAACGACCCACCGCACGCTTCGCAGCGATCCATCTTCCTCTGCGTGTGGCCGCAGTAGGGGCACAAAATGGCTTGGTGTTCCTGGGGCATCCGTTACCCGGGAGAAAAAATGGCTCTCAACCCACGCTGATCTTGAC
>CAZYQL010000045.1:11742-13283 GCA_964650055.1 uncultured Phycisphaeraceae bacterium
TGGGGCATCCGTTACCCGGGAGAAAAAATGGCTCTCAACCCACGCTGATCTTGACTCACACGCTTCGTATTACTGAATCCACGCGGAGCGACGGCGGACCTTTGCTCCGCGGCTAAACGGGCCTACCTATACGCCCTTGACCATTGTACATCGGTTGCCTCCGCTAGACTTCTGCAAAGTCGCCATCGCGACGTTTTGCCACAGTGGCATTCACCTTCGCCATTGTCCCCGCCCCTGTTTCGGCTACCATGTAGTGCTTGCAAGTGACCGCCTCGACTTGCTGTTCGCTTTAGCCTCACCAATTGGATAGATCGCTCATGGGTGTCCCGATTTCACAGATGTGGACTGTTGCTTCGTACGTGCTCAAGCAGAAGCTGCGCAGGCGAAAGCGTTATCCGCTGGTGCTCATGCTTGAGCCGCTGTTTCGCTGCAATCTCGCCTGTGCGGGCTGCGGCAAAATTCAATATCCCGCTCACATACTCAAGAAAAATCTGAGCGTCGAAGCCTGTCTCAAAGCCGTCGATGACTGCGGCGCACCCATGGTCTCCATCCCCGGCGGCGAGCCGCTGATGTATCCCTATATCGTCGAGCTCGTCGAAGCTCTCGTCGCGCGCAAGAAATATATTTACCTCTGCACCAACGCGATCCTGCTCAAGGAAAAACTCGATCAGTTCAAGCCTACGAAATATCTGTCGTTCAGCGTACACATGGATGGCTCAGAGGATAATCACGACTTCGCCGTCTGCCGGGAGGGCACGTACAAGCTCGCCGTCGATGGCATCCGCGAAGCGGTCAAGCGAGGCTTCCGCGTCACGACCAACACGACGCTCTTTGACACGTCCAACCCCACCGAGGTGCGCGAGTTCTTCGATGAGATGATGGACCTGGGCGTCGAAGGCATGATGGTCTCGCCTGGCTATGCCTACCCCAAAGCGCCCGATCAGAAATCCTTCATGCGCGAGCGCTCGAAGACGAATGAGTTTTTCGAGATGATGCTCAGCAACCGCAAGAAGGGGTGGAAATTTAATCAGTCGCCGCTCTTTCTCGAATACCTCATGGGCAAGCGCGAATATGAGTGCACGCCTTGGGGCATGCCCACCTACAACCTCTTCGGTTGGCAGAAGCCTTGCTACCTTTTGCAGGACGGCTATGCCGACACGTTTGAAGAGTTGATGCAGGAAACGAAATGGGAGAACTACGGCCGCGCCTCAGGCAACCCCGGTTGCCAGCAGTGCATGGTCCACTGCGGCCACGAAGCCAGTGCTGTCAATCACACCTTCTCCAGCTTCGGCGGCATCTGGGGCAACATCAAAGCCATCCTGATGAGCCGATATCTGAATCCCAAAGCCGCGCAAAAACTCGCAGTGGTTGAAGAGCAGCACAAGAAAGTCGGCAAAGGTAAAGACATGAAGCTGACGGTGCTCTCGACGACGGCGGCGTGAAGACCCTGCCGCTTGCGGCTTCGCTCTTCGCCGCTCGCGGCGTAGCGTCATCAGCGCGACAATCTTCGCATGATGCCTTCTGCAACGCTGCGAAAATGC
>CAZYQL010000045.1:13383-25738 GCA_964650055.1 uncultured Phycisphaeraceae bacterium
GCGTCATCAGCGCGACAATCTTCGCATGATGCCTTCTGCAACGCTGCGAAAATGCCACGCTGCGAAAAGGTTTGACCACTTAAGCCTTCACTTCTTCACCCAAACAGTGCGGCCATCTTCATGCTGACTGTTGGATTCCACGATCTTCTGCGAGACGCGTTCGATGCCGCGCAGCAGGTCGCGCGCGGAAGTGAAGGCAGGGCGATTAGGATCCTTGGGGCGAAGGATTGCATCGGTGAGCCGGGCGAGCCTCTGTGCCTCTTCGCTCTCGGGGTTGTAGTCGATGAAGGCGGCCAGGTCCGGGTTGCTGTGCGGCTTATTCATCTGAAGCGCGAGATAAAATAGATCGACTGCTTTATCGACTTTGCCATGCGCATCGCAGATGAACTGGCTGGTGACTTTGCCGGTGGTTTTCATCTTGCCCAGAAGGCGCTGAATCTGCGAGGTGGACATCATCTCATCGAAGAGAGAATCCAGGAGCGGATTCTTGGAGATGTCTTCACCGATGCGGACAGCCGAGCCAAAGTCCACAAAGCCGACGCCTTGCGGGGTGATGACGATGTTGTCCAGGCGAAGGTCCAGATGAATGATGCTCGCATTTTCGTGCAGTGCCTGAAGTAGCAGCGCAGCCTGATGTGCGAACTCGATCTGGGGCAGACGTGTGCCGCCTACGCGCAGCCAGCTCATGATGAGCTTGCTGACCATGCCGGATTTATCCTGCTCCATGTGCAGCAGCTTGGGCACGCGGGATTGCAAAGCGATCGGCAGATCGCGCTGAAGAATCTTGAGAAACGCAGCTTCACGCGTCAGAAAAACGGGAAAGATTTTCTCCACGAGTTTGCGAGCCCGGTCCGACATCAAGCTCGGCTCTGCATCGGGATGTCTCTCGCGAAGGCGGTGCATCAGGTCTGCGTGCGTGGGCACCTGTTTCATGACAGCGTAGCCGCGCGGATCGCCGTGAGGCACGTGTTCGCGGGTGAGCCTGACCTGAAACGTGAAGCGGTCGGTGGTCTGTCCGGGCTGAAGCAAAGTGATCTTGCGAGCAACAAAGTAAAAGACCTTCTTGCCAATGCCCATCATGCGAAGCAGCATCGGGCCGGTGCGGGCGAATGTGGTTTGTTGTTCGATGACGAAGCCGGTGTGACTCTCGTAGCGTGACTGCATCGCGCTGGTGAATTTCTGATCGCTGGAGAGAAAGAGAAACAGCCCGCCCCAGCGCACACGGCGGAAGACCTCGGCAGGCTCGTGCTCATCACTGGCAGTGGCGAAAAGATAATCGACAAGATCGGTCGCAGAGGCGGTGCGACTGTCCTTGAGAAATTCGTGATCAGGATCGCGAGCGATGATCTGCCGATCCACGGCCTGCATCATTGCTGCACGCTGTTTGCGCGGGAGCGCACCGATCGCTTTGGCGCGGTTGACCTGGTCGGCGATCGTCTTCTGCTGGGCGGTAAGCGTGGACATCAGTGGGAATATTCGTGAGGCCGAATCACGGGGACTGTCCTATAGATAAGATCGGCCATTCGTCGGTTACAGATAACCATCCTACAATCGTAGGTTTGTTCGCCCAAGCATGACACTTTCCAAGCTGGATTTTTCACATGACACAGCCTTATGATTCCATTCTCGTCGTCGCTTTCGGTGGTCCTGAAGGCATGGCGGATGTGATGCCGTTTCTGGAGAACGTGACGCGTGGCCGCAATATCCCGCGCGAGCGCCTCGAAGAAGTTGCCCATCACTACGAAGGCTTTGGCGGTGTAAGCCCGATCAATCAGCAGATGCGCGACCTGATTGCCGCGCTGAAAGTGGAACTGGCCGAGCATGGGCCGGACCTGCCGATTTACTGGGGCAATCGCAACTGGCAGCCGATGCTTGGCGTTGCGGTGAAACAGATGATCGCCGATGGCCGCAAGAAGGCGATTGCGTTCTTCGCCTCAGCATATAGCTCCTACTCAGGGTGCAGGCAGTACCGCGAGAATGTCGAAGCTGCCCGCGCTGAAGCAGGCGAAGGCGCTCCGATTGTCGAGAAGGTGCGCGTGTTTTACAACCATCCCGGTTTCATCGAGCCGATGATTCAGCGCACGCGCGATGCGATTGACGAGTTGCCCGCTGAGCTGCGCGGCGAGGCGAAGCTCATCTTCACTGCTCATTCGATTCCCAGTTCGATGGCTGCAAGCTGTCGCTATGAGTCGCAGCTTCGCGAAGCGAGCAGGCTGGTGGCGCAAGGTGTGGGCAAAAGTGATTGGTCGCTTGTGTATCAGAGTCGCAGCGGGCCGCCGACACAGCCCTGGCTTGAGCCGGATGTCTGTGATTTTCTGCGTGAGACAAAAGAGAAGGGTGATTCCAAAGCGGTGGTGATCGTGCCCATCGGGTTCATCTCCGATCACATGGAAGTGCTCTACGATCTCGACCACGAAGCGAAAGAAGTCTGCGAAGAAATCGGCCTGCCGATGTCCCGCGCTGCAACCGTCGGCTGCCACCCGCGCTTTATCCAGATGATTCGCGAATTGATCGTCGAGCGCATGACGCCCGGCAGCGATCGCATCGTCTGCGGCGAACATCCTGCGAGCCACGATGTCTGCCCCGTCGATTGTTGCAAGCCGCCGATGCGTCCCGCGATGGCGGGCAGCGGTCGGCCCGCGCAGTGATGTTATAGAGCAAGTAAATTTCGTAGCCGCAGCGTCCTCGCTGCGCGGCCTCAAGAGTCCGCAGGCTTACGCCTTGCGGCTCGGACGAGCCATGCCCTTTCGGATATCGCCTGATTACTTGAGCGTAAACGGATGAAACACAATCGTTTCATATGCATGCTTCTCGCCGCGTTCGTAGAAGCAGGCGAGCGATCCATCAGGTAACTCGATGAGGTTCGAATACGCTGACGGGCCTTGGTAAAGCAGCTTCGACATGGTCCACATCTTGCCACCATCGACGCTCAGGCGCACGGTCATTTTCGTTCGGCTCTTGTCAGATGCAGGATTGCTGAACAGGAGAAACGCGTGCTGCTCCGCATGCGGCGCTTTGGTGAGTCGAATCAAACTCGCCTGGCAGATCGGCTCGATGAGATCGTCATCGTAAGTGACGGGTGACCAGGTTTGCCCGCCGTCGCTGCTGGTGCTGATGGCGCGTTGCTTGCTGCTGTCAGCTTTGCGGTAGTTGCGCAGGTTCATGATGAGGCCGCCGCCCGGGAGCTGTGCGACCTGGCATTCGTTGACATCGGGTGCGATGGTGCCGCCGATGGCCCAGGTCTTGCCGCCGTCGTCGCTGTGGATGGAGTGCGCGCGATACTCGCCGGTGGTGGTCGAATGATCGCAAGGGACGACGAGTCGGCCTTTGTGTTTACCTTCAGTGATCTGAATCGAGATGCCCGGCCCGGTGGCGTACCAACGCCACTGCGCATCTTTCGTGCTGTCCGTGATGTCAGTCGGCTTGGCCCAGGTCAGGCCATCATCCGTGGAACGAGTGACGAAGACGCGGCGAGTGTCCTTGGATGTTCCCGCTTTGATTTTGCCTTCGTGATCATCGCCGCGATTCCAAGTTAGAGGCAAGATGATGTCGCCGGTGGTTTGATCGACGACCGGGCAGGGGTTGCCGCAGGTGTGCGTGTCATCATCCCAGACGATTTGAAGTGGTCCCCAGGTCTTGCCGTTGTCGGTGGAGCGTTTGAGAACCAGATCGATATTGCCCGCATCGCCTCGGCCATCCTTGCGCGCCTCTGCGAAGGCGAGAAGCGTGCCTTTTTTCGTGGCGATGATCGAAGGGATGCGGTAGGAGTGGTAGCCATCTTGGCCAGCGGTGAAGACGGCGATGGCCCCATCGGGTGCGATATTTTCAGCGATGCTTTCGAAGGCGAACATGAATGTGAGCAGTAACGAAATAAGAGGAATGGCAATGAGTTTATGAATCATCGTGACGTCTCCATGCCCGATCAGGATCTCATGATGGGTTCGGGCTGACGAATGTATCCGTTTCCATTGTGCAGCAATGTTGCTCTAATAGTCAGTGTTCCACTATAGGTTAGCCCCACCAGATCGGGGCATCATGAAAGGATATTTATGTTGCAACGCACACTCTCCGTCCTGCTCGTTCTCGTGATGAGCTTCACCGCATTCGCTGAGGATGCGCCCAAGCTCAAGGCCTTGATCATCGATGGGCAGAACAATCACAATTGGAAATCGACCACGCCGGTGCTCAAGTACGCGCTCGAATCCAGCGGCAGGTTTACCGTCGATGTCGCCACCACAGCGCCCAAAGACACGACCGGCTTCGCGCCTGTCTTCAAGAATTACGATGTCGTCGTCTCCAATTACAACGGTCAGCGCTGGCCCAAGGAAACCGAAACGGCGTTTCTTGATTATGTGAAAAACGGCGGCGGCTTTGTCTGTGTTCACGCAGCCAACAACAGCTTCGGCGACTGGGCGGACTACAACACCATCATCGGCCTGGGCGGCTGGGGCGGACGCAATGAAAAGTCCGGCCCATACGTCACCTACCGCGATGGCAAAATCTTCCGCGACATGGCCAAAGGCGGCGGCGGTGGCCACGGCGCGCAGCATGATTTCCTCGTCACCATTCACGAAGCGGAACATCCCATCACCAAAGGCCTGCCTACTGAGTGGCTGCATGTGAAGGATGAACTCTACGATCGCCTGCGCGGCCCCGCTGAAAACATGACCGTTCTGGCCACCAGCTTCAGCGACAAAAAAACCGGCGGCCGCGGCGAACACGAACCCATGATGATGGTGCTCGATTACGGCAAGGGCCGGTGCTACCACACCCCGATGGGCCACGCCGATTACTCCATGAAATGCGTCGGCTTCATCGTCACCCTCCAGCGCGGCACCGAGTGGGCCGCCACCGGCAAAGTCACGCTCACGAAAATCCCCGACAATTTTCCGACCAAGGAAAAGACCAGCAGCGTTGAGATCAAGTGAAGTCATCATTGAATTGAATCGACTGCATCTGTCACACATCAAAGCCCACCCACTCCCGTGGGTGGGTTTTTCTTTTCCTCTACAATCCCCGCATGCGAATTGATGTTCTCACACTCTTTCCTGACATGTTTCACGGTGTGCTTGGCGCGAGCATACTTAAGCGCGCGGCTGAGCCGATTGTCGATCCCAAGACGAAGGATGCGGCGGAGCCGATCGTGCGGCAGCCGGTGGTGAGTTATCACGTTCACAACATCCGCGATTACACGACCGACAAGCACAGCAAGGTGGATCAGGCGTCCTTTGGTGGCGGGCCTGGGATGGTGATGCAGTGTCAGCCGGTGTGGGATTGCGTGCAGGCGGCGCAGGCACAGGATGCGCGGCAGGCGGTGCGGATTCTGATGACGCCGCAAGGTCAGCCGCTAAGGCAATCGGCGGTGGAAGAACTGGCGCAAAGCGAACGGCTGCTGATTATCGCCGGGCATTATGAAGGCATTGATGAACGGGTGATCGAGGCGCTTTCGCCGATCCGCGAGATCAGCATTGGTGACTACGTGCTCTCTGGCGGCGAACTGCCTGCGATGGTGCTGATTGATTCGATCGTGCGGCTGCTGCCGGGCGTACTGGGCGATGCGACGAGCGTGGAGCACGAGAGTTTTTCGCAGGCAGCCAAGGGACTGCTCGATTATCCGCACTACACACGGCCACGCGAATGGATGGGGCGCGAGGTGCCAGCGGTGCTGCTATCGGGCGACCACGCGAAGATACAGCAGTGGCGCGAAGCACAGTCGCGTGAAAGAACGCAGCAGCGCAGGCCAGATCTGCTGGCGGAGTGACTGGTGGAGTTGGCTTTCTCGTTAACGATGCACGCGCCACGTTCCGATATTAGAGCAGAGCCTTTTGAACCTGGGTTATCCCTGCGCGCGTAGGAACAGGCACCAGCACTCGATATGAAACTCACCGTCGCCATTGCCACTTGGAATCGTGCTGATTTGCTTGGTGAAACACTGAGCAGCCTGGGAGCGCTGCGCGTGCCTGAGGGTGTGCAGTGGGAGATTATTGTCTGCGACAACAATTCGACAGACAGCACGCGCAGCTTGGTCGAAGCGGCGATGCAGGATGAAAAGCTCACCAAGCAACCCGGCCTCGTTACAGCGCGATATCTCTTTGAAGAGCAGCAAGGCAAGAGCCACGCGCTCAACCGCATTCTGCGGCAAGCCACCGGCGACTGGGTTTGTTTCATCGATGATGATGTGATCGTGCAAGAAGATTGGCTGGCGGTCTATGCTCACGCCATCGCCGCACATCCGAAGGCGGCAGTTTTAGGCGGGCAGATACTTGCAAATGTGAAGCGGCCGCTGAGCCAACGTCAAGCGTTCTTGTTGGAGCATTATCCAGGCGCATATGGCGTGACGAAGATCGATCAAGACAAGCCGATTGCGCCGCCTTCGACCACGCCGGGCGGGGCGAATATGGCGCTACGGCGCGATGTTGCACTTGAGCTGCAATTTGATGCGAACCGAGGGATGATCGCCGGCCAGCGCATTGCAGGTGAAGATGCAGGCATGGCTCTGCGGATTGTGGAAGAAGGGCACGAAGGCTGGATGCTTGCCGCATCGAAGGTGCTGCATCACACGCCTGAAAAATTCATTGGCAGCAAGCGTCTGTGGCAGTGGCAGTCCGGTATTGGGCGCACATGGATTCTGTCGCGAGGAAAACCGACGCCCGGAAAGCTGGGCATCGCCTGGTGGGCCTGGCGCGAGATGTTCAAACGATACCTGCGCATGTGGTTGTCGTGGAGGCCTGCGCCTAGCAAGAAGTATTACGATGCGATGGTCGCAGCAGCACAGTATTGGGGTTACCTCCGTGCAAAGTAAATACGCGCATCGTCTGCATGGTCGGTGAAGAAAACAACAAGGACGCCTCATCAGTGGAATCTGTTTCGGTCATCATCGTCTCCTACAACGCGGCTGCGTTCATCGCGCAGGCGATCGACTCGGCACTGGCGCAGACGCATCAGCCTCTGGAGATTCTGGTGCTTGATGATTCCACCGATGCCACGCCCCAGATTGTGAAGGATTATGAAAAGAGCTGTCAGGGAATCGTCCAACTGCATCGCGTGGAGCGAGTGAATGTTTCCGTCAAGCGGAATATGGGACTCGCACTGGCGAAGGGTCAGTTCATTGCATATCTCGATGCGGATGACATCTGGCTGCCGCGTAAGACAGAACTGCAACTGGATCAGCTTCGCGAATCGCCGGACGCGGTCGGGGCTTACTCGCACTATTTCGATTTCATGAATCAACTGGATGATCTTGAGCGGCGGGTCCCTCGCAAAGGCACCGATAATCCGACGCTCCATGATGTGCTCTTCGAGCAGCACATGTCATCCTCCACCCTCATGATGCGGCAGTCGGCGATCGGCGATGTTCGATTTGATGTGGATAGTCCTGATGCGGAGGACACACTCTTCGTCGCGGATATTCGTTTGAATGGCCACTGGCGACTGGCGGATGAGCCGGTCATCGCCAAGCGAACCCATGCAGCGCAAACCTCCACGTCCCACAAGCATCGCCTTCGCAATGTGGAGATGCGGCTGCGCTGGATGCTCAGTCGTGAAAAAGAAGTCGGGACTGAGCTAGCCCATTCGATGCACGAAGAGCTATCCAGAGATGTCGTGGGCTGGCTTGAAAGTCGATACTGGCGGCGGGAATTCGAGGACTGGAAATGGATCAGTGGCGAGATTCAGCGCATCTGCCCAAAGGCTTTCGCCAAGAGCTTCCTCGCTCGCACGCGCATTCATCCTCGCTGGGTCTATCGACTGCGTGATTTCTTCACCGGCAATCACTGAGCCGGCAAGGTCTGAACCGGCAAGCGCTAACCGGATCGGTCAGAACTTCTCCAGCGCCTTATCCGTCGTGTCATAAATCTTGAGCACCTTGTCGAGCTTGGTGATGCGGATGACCTCCACAATCATCGGGCTCAGATGTGTGATGCGAAGCTGCCCTTTCATGGCGGTGACTTTTTTGTTGACACTCATGAGCACGCCCAGCATCGCTGAGGCGAGATGGGTGACGCCATCGAAACTGAGGACGATCTTGGGATGGCCCATGCGATCAGCTAGGGATTCGAGATCGCCCTTGATGCGTTCGATTTTGGTGGAATCGAGGATGCTGGTGTCCACGAAATCAGCCACGCAGACATCGCCTGTTCGTCGGATCACAAAAGCGCCGTTGGAATTTCCTGACATGGTGAAACTCGCTTAAGTGGTGGGGTGATGGACTCTGGTTTGGAGAGGATGTTCGCTCTTTGATCATCATACCCGAGGTAATAATCTACGCGAGAGGCAGCGATAGAAAATTGAGACGGACGATGCGGGCAAGGCTGCGCACAACAATTCGACTTGGAAGCGGGGCATGACCGATAAACATGGGGCATGCTCAGAGCCGGTCACATTTTGCAGCTCGTCGTCATTGCCTTGCTCAGCCTGGCGGTGCTCGCGGTTCACTCGGCTGACATGCGGATCGGGCAAGGCGGCTTCGATATTCAATCGATCCTCGGCAGTCGCCATCTGCTTCATGCAGTCGTCGCAGTGATCGTGATGCTGCTGGCCAGTCGCATCAATTTGCGCCACGCCATGAAGGTGCGCTGGTACGCCAATCCCATTCTCTGGCTGCTTGTCGTTTCGCTGGTGCTGGTGGTGGTGGCGATGGTGCCGGGCATCGGGCTGGAGATTAACGGTGCTCGCCGCTGGCTTCGCATTGGAGCTGGTGGCTACGAGACTAACTTTCAGCCTAGCGAACTGACCAAGTGGGTCATGGTGCTGGTCATCGCCTGGTGGTGTGCAACGCAGCACGACAAGATGCCACGGTTCTTCAAGGGGCTGCTCCCCGCGCTGGCATTTATTGGTGCTGCCTGCCTGCTCATCGTGCTCGAAGATCTGGGCACTGCGGCGCTCATCGCTGTCGTCGGTTCGATTCTGCTCGTGGCAGGTGGCGCAAGGCTCTGGCATCTGCTCATGCTCGTGCCAGCCGCGGCAGCCATGGTCGTGACCGCCGTCATCATGAAGCCGCATCGCATCGAACGTCTCATGACCTTTCTGCATCCCTGGGATGATGCGCGAGGCTCGGGCTATCAACCTATTCAATCCATGCTCGCCATTGTCGAAGGCGGCCTGACCGGGCGAGGCCTGGGCAACGGCATCCAGAAATTCGGCTACCTGCCTACCGATACCTCCGACTTTCTATTCGCGGTCATCTGCGAAGAAACCGGCATCGCCGGTGCAGCCATGGTCATCGGTCTCTACCTCGCACTCGTCTGGACCGGGCTGAGCATCGTCAAGGATTGCCGGGATAAATTCTCGCGCCTTGTCGCACTGGGCATCGTCGCCACGCTGGGCATTCAGGCCCTGATCAATATCGCCGTCGTCACCGTTGTCGTTCCCACCAAAGGCATCGCGCTGCCTCTGCTCTCCGCAGGCGGCACCGGCTGGATCGTCACCGCATTCGCCATCGGTCTGGCTGCATCACTCGATGCTGCCAACCACATGAACGAACTCGATGGCGAAGTAGAAGTAGAACTCTCGCCGGGCGAATTGCAGCAGGCGTAGCCTGATGCGCTCTTCGTTATCATCCTGCCATGTCGCGCGATCTGGTCATTGGTATTGATCTTGGAACCACCGCCTGCAAAGTGCTTGCAGTTGGCTGCGATGGCGTTGTGCATGGTGTGGCATCTTGCGAATATCCATTGCACACGCCTAGCGCTGGTCATGCAGAACAGGATGCGCACGAAGTGCTCGCGGGTGTTCGCAGTGCGATGACTCAGCTATTGAAAATTGTAGATCGTGACGATGTGGCGGGCATCAGCTTCAGCGGCGCGATGCATGGCTTGATGCCCGTCGATGAGGCAGGTGAGCCGCTTGCAAGATCAATCACATGGGCTGACCTGCGCGCCGTGCAGCAATTCGATGACATTCGCAGCAGTGACGTGGCTCAGTCGCTTTACAACCAGACCGGCTGCCCGCTGCGCTGGCTCTATTATCCTGCGAAGCTTCGCTGGATGCAGGCGAATGAGCCAGAGCTGTTTGATCGCACTGCTCGCTTTGTCGCGATCAAGGATTGGATCATTCACAAACTCACCGGGCAATGGGTCACCGACATCTGCATCGCCTCAGGCACGGGCCTGCTGAATCTACATTCGCAAAACTGGCACCCAGAAGCACTGAAACTCGCCGAGATATACGAGCATCAACTCCCCACGCTTGCGCCCCCGCATCAAATCATCGGACACCTCACCGCTAACGGCGCAGACATACTCGGCTTGCCCGCAGGCCTCCCCATCATCCCCGGCGGCGGCGATGGAGGCATGGCGAACATCGGCGCAGGCGGCGCGCTCCCCGGCAGCGTGGTGGTGACCGTAGGCACCAGCGGGGCAGTGCGAATCACTTGCGATCAGCCGCTGCTCGACCCCCAGCAGCGCATCTGGTGCTACGTGCTGACGAAAAATCTCTGGTACGCCGGTGGCGCAATCAACAACGGCGGCCAGGCGGTCGAAACCATTCGGCGGCTCTTCTTTGGCGATGCTCAAAAATCGCAAGGCTTCGATGCCCTGTTTGAAGCGGCGGCTCAGGTTCACGCGGGTGCCGATGGCGTGATGCTCCTTCCCTACTTCAACGGCGAACGCAATCCGCACTGGCGTCCTGATCTGCGTGCATCACTACTTGGCCTCACCAGTAGCCACGATCGATCACATGTGGCGCGAGCTGTGCTGGAAGCAGTTGCATTCTGCCTTGCGGATGTCTGGCAGGTTGTACGATCCAGCAGCAGCGCGCAGCCGAAAGTCGTTCGCCTTACCGGCGGCATCACGCGCTCACGCCTCTGGTCGCAGATCGTTTGTGATGTGCTGAATCTCCCTGTCACGCTCAGCGAAGCGGGTGACGCATCCGCGATGGGGGCGGCAGCCGTGGGCCACTGGGGCCTTGGTCACGTCGATGGCCTTGAAGCCTTCCCGATGGATGAGCAGGAGAGAATCACGCTGACGCCTGATGCGAAAAAGCATGCGATTTACAGCGAAAAACATGCTCTCTTTCAGCGCGAGGTGAGCCATGTGCTTTCTCGCTGAGTGATTTTTATTTCTTATTGGATGATGGCGCTGGCGCTGGAGTAGGAGCCGCAGGCGTTTTGGCTTTGCGCTTGCCCAGCAAGTGATCGATGCTCAGCGAGCCCGGCCCGGTGACGATGAACATGATCGAGAGGGTCATGAGGATGACATTGCGATCGTAGAGTTCCGCGTTGTTGCCTGCCCATGTCGTGGCGATCATCACGCTGCCGAGGATGATTGCAATGAAGATCGAAGCCAGGCGGGAGAACAAGCCAACAACCAGCATCGCGCCCACCGCAATCTGCGCGAAGGGCAGCACGTAGCCATACGCACTGGCGATAAAGTCCGGCAGCCAGCTCGACTCGCGCTTGTACTGTTCCGAGCCTACCCACTCGCTAAGCCCACCTTTGATTTTCACATAGCCACCCATGCAGAAATAGAGACCCAGCGCCAGGCGATTGATGAGCAAAACGAAAGTCAGTTTCCATGTGCTGGACATGCGCGAATCCTTTCAAGCTGAACGGTCTAGCATAGCGGCAGTGCTTTACGGCCATATTATTTTCCAAGTTCCTTACTTCGTTTTTCTGCTGCCTCAATCGCTTCGACGATGACCGCCATCACGCGATTCGCTTCCATGTGTTTGATCGCTGCTTCGGTCGTTCCGCCAGGACTCGTCACCTTGCGGCGAAGCTCAGCAGGAGTGTCGGGCGATTGCATCAGTAGCTCCGATGCGCCCTTGAGTGTCTGTGCCACAAGCAACCGTGCATGTTCACCCAAGCCCAGTTTTGTCGCTGCTTCTTCCATGGCCTGTGCGAGATAAAACAGATAGGCAGGGCCAGAGCCTGATACGACGGTGATGGCATCAATGAGCGATTCCTCGACCTGGATTGCTTTGCCACCAGCGGAAAATAATTTCATCGCCAGTTCATCATCGCCCGGATGACAGTCCACGCCAGCCGCGATGCCCGCCATGCCCTGGCTCACCATGATCGGCGTGTTGGGCATGATGCGAATCACCCGCATCGCCTTGCCACCGGCGGCCATCACCGTTGCATTCATCTTGGCGATCGTGATGCCGGTGACGATGGAAAGAATGATTTGATCCTGCGAGCCATGCTTCGCCAGATCGCCGTACACATTGGCCATCATCTGCGGCTTGACCGCGAGCATGACCTGCGAACATTGGCTGATGACTTGTTCGTTGCTCGTGGTGACAGCGATGCCCATCGCGGCAAACACATCACGGCGAGCCTGCGAAGGATCGGACGCGATCATCTGGGCAGCGGGCACGATGCCGCGCTCCATCGCTGCTTTAGCGATCGCTTCCGCCA
>CAZYQL010000046.1:0-3631 GCA_964650055.1 uncultured Phycisphaeraceae bacterium
GATGGCGCGAAGGAAAAGCCCATGATGGGCAAGATCGTCGCCACCGGCCCCGGCAAGCTGACCGATGATGGCAAGCGAGCCGCCCCGAGCATCAAGAAGGGCGACACCGTGGTGTACGGCAAATACGCCGGCACCGAAATCGTCCTCGACGGCAAGAAGCACCTGATCATGAAGGAAGAAGAACTGCTCGGCGTGATCGACAAATAAAGGCAGAGCGTAGGGTGGGCACCGCCCACCACGATGAACAGTTGATCTGAAAGACAGGATGGCTATTACTTATTATTTAATACTTATTACTTAATAGCTATTTCAGAAAGCGCAAAGCGCAAGGATGCGCGAGATCGCCCCAGGCTTTATCGCCTTTGTCTCCTTCCGATATAACCATTAAGTAATAAGTATTAAATAATAAGTATTAGCCTTTCCCCCTCCCATAACCCTCCAACCTCCACAGGTACTCTCATGGCACAAAAGCAACTCATCTTCGGCGCAGACGCATCGGCTCACCTCAAGCGAGGCGTGGATCAGCTCAATGACGCGGTTCGCGTCACCATGGGCCCCACCGGCCGTAACGTTATTCTCCAGAAATCCTACGGCGGCCCGGTCATTACCAAGGACGGCGTCACCGTCGCTAAGGAAATCGACCTGCCTCGCCCCTACGAAAACATGGGCGCCAAGCTCGTCGTCGAAGTCGCCAAGAAAACCAACGACCGCGCCGGCGACGGCACCACTGCCGCCACCGTGCTCGCTGCGGCGATCTATAACGAAGGCCTGCGCCATGTCGCAGCCGGGGCAAACCCGATCATGCTCCAGCGCGGCATCGCCGCTGCCGGTGAAGTGGTCGCTGATGCCATCCGCAGCATGGCTGTCAAGAGCAAGGGCGAAGAAGATCTCCGCAAGATCGCCAACATCTCCGCCAACGGCGACACCGAGATCGGCACGATGATCGCAGCCGCCATCACCAAGGTGGGCGCGGACGGCGTCGTCGAAGTCGAAGAAGGCAAGACCGCCGAGACCACGCTCGACTACGTCGAAGGCATGCAGTTTGATAAGGGTTACCTCAGCCCGTATTTCATGACCAACCCCGCGACGCAGGAATGCACGCTCGAAGATGCACTGATCCTGATTCACGAAAAGAAAATTTCCAACCTGCCCGAACTGCTCCCGCTGCTTAATAAGGTGGCGATGGCGAATAAGCCGCTGCTCATTATCTCGGAAGATGTCGAGAACGAAGCGCTCGCTGCTCTCGTGGTGAATCGGCTGCGTGGTGTCCTTCGCGTTTGTGCGGTCAAGGCCCCGGGCTTTGGCGATCGTCGCAAGGCCATGCTCGGCGATATTGCCATTGTCACCGGCGGCAAGTTCATCAGCGAAGACCTGGGCGAATCACTCGAAACCCTCGAGCTCGAATCGCTCGGCTCCGCCAAGCGAATCGCCATCACCAAAGACAACACCACCATCATCGAAGGTGCTGGCAAGAAGAAGGAAATCGAAGGCCGAGTTGAGCAGCTTCGCAGCCAGATCGCTGCGACCACCAGCGAATACGACAAGGAAAAATTCCAGGAACGCCTGGCCAAGCTCACCGGCGGCGTCGCCATCATCCGCGTCGGCGGTGCGACCGAAACAGCCATGAAGGAACGCAAGGACCGCGTCGATGATGCGCTCCACGCCACTCGCGCGGCTGCTCAAGAAGGCTACGTGCCCGGCGGCGGCGTCGCGCTGCTGCGTGCATTGCCGACCCTCGAAGCTGCCCGCGCCAAGGTCAAGGGTGATCTGGGTCTGGGCTACGACATCGTCGCTGCTGCCTTGCGTTACCCCGCCAAGCAGATCGCTGAAAACGGCGGCGAAGATGGCGACATCGTCGTCGAAGAAATCCTCAGCAAAAAGGGCAACTTCGGCTACAACGCAGCCACCACTGAGTATCAGGACCTGGTTAAAGCCGGCGTCATCGACCCCGCGCTGGTCATCCGCATGTCGCTCACCAACGCGACCAGCGTGGCTGGCGTGATGCTCACGACCAACGTGCTCATCACCGACCTCAAGGACGATGCCGAACTCGAAAACGGCGCGACGGCTTGAGAGTAGTTCCTGTGACGCACACCCGAAACGATTGACTGGGAACCCAGGGTGCGTATCGCCCTGGGTTCTTTATTGCGAAGCGGATAAGACAGAAGGCAAAGGCTATTACTTATTATTTAATACTTATTACTTAATAGCTATTTCAGAGGGCATAAGCATGCCCGATGTCGCAAGTATCGCTGTCTTCCTCCCCTTCCTATATAGCCAATAAGTATTAAGTAATAAGTATTAAATAATAAGTATTAAATAATAGTATTTGCCTTTTCCCACCCCCATACTCATGGCCACTCAAAGAGACTACTACGAGATCCTCTGCGTCGAGCGCACCGCCTCTGGCGATGTGATTAAAAGCGCCTATCGCAAGCTGGCGATGAAGTTTCACCCGGACCGCAATCCAGAGGACAAAGAGGCTGAGACGAAGTTCAAGGAAGCAGCTGAGGCGTATGAAGTCCTCAGTGATGGCGACAAGCGGCAGCGCTACGATCAGCATGGCCACGCAGGACTGCGCGGTCAGGCCGGCCACGACTTTTCGCATATGGACAGCGGCGACATCTTCTCCATGTTCGAAGATGTCCTGGGCTCCATGTTCGGCGGCAGCGCTGGTGGTGGTCGTTCACGCAACAGCACCGGCGCAAGACGCGGCGCGAGTCTCGAAACCATCATCGAGATCACCCTCGAAGATGTCGCCAACGGCGTCGAACGCGAGATTCAGTTCACCCGCATGGATCACTGTGGAACCTGCACCGGCAGCGGCGCCAAGCCCGGCTCCACGCCGCAGACTTGTCTCACCTGCGGCGGCACTGGCAAGGTGCAACAAGCAGGTTTTGGCGGCATGTTTCGCATGGTTTCCAACTGCCCGGCATGCAGCGGCGCAGGCACGCTTGTCAAAGACAAATGCAATGACTGCCGCGGCACCGGCAAGCAGCCCAAGAACCGCGTGCTGACCGTAAAGATTCCCGCAGGCATCCACGACGGCCAGGCGGTGCGCGTGCAAGGCGAAGGCGAGCCGGGCGATCGAGGCGGGCCGCGCGGCGACCTGCACGTAGGCGTTCGTATTGAAGAGCACAAACTTTTTCAGAGGCAGGATGATGATCTGGTCATGCGCATGCCGGTGAGCTTCACGCAGGCGGCGCTGGGTGCAAAGGTGAAAGTCGCGTCACTGGACAGCGAGGAGCCTGAGGCGATCACCATCAAGTCGGGCACGCAGCACGGCGAGCAGTATCGACTGCGCGGCAAAGGCCTGCCCAATCTCCGCAGCGGCCGCAAGGGCGACATGATTGTGGTGCTACTGATCGAGGTGCCTTCGAAGCTGACCAAGAAGCAGGAGGAGTTGCTGCGCCAGTTTGCGGACACGGAAAATCACGAGGTGCTGCCGCACAATAAAAGTTTTTGGGAGAAGGTGAAGGATTACTTGGGTTCGATTTTTTGGTGAGGCGAAGTAAGTTTATTATTTATTACTTAATACTTATTATTTAATGGTTATTTCGGACTAGTGTGCAGGCATCTATTAACAATGCTGATGTAACAATGCTGATGCCGCCAATAAGTATTAAGCATT
>CAZYQL010000046.1:3731-6912 GCA_964650055.1 uncultured Phycisphaeraceae bacterium
CAATGAAAAATGAAAAATGACTAATGACCAATGCCCATTGCAAAATGAAAAATGAAAATTGATGAGTGCCTGCCTCGGCTACCGCCTTCCATTTTGCAATTAGCATTTTGCAATGGACATTGGCCATTCTCCTCCTTCGACTTTGAATTTCTAGTTTTCCCGCTTCCCTGCTTTTCGGATCCCCCATGCCTACTTACGACTACGTCTGCGACGCCTGCGGCCACACGTTTGAAGAATTTCAATCGATGAGCGCCAAGTCTCTGCGCAAGTGTCCCAAGTGCAAGAAGGCAAAACTAAAACGCCTCATCGGCACCGGCGCTGCGGTCATCTTCAAAGGCGGCGGATTCTGGCAGACGGACTACCGCTCCGAAGGCTACAAGGCGGCGGCCAAGGCCGATGCTGATGCGGCCAAGCCAGCAACCGAAAGCAAGAGCGAGACCAAGAGCGAGACCAAGAGCGAAACCAAGAGCGAGACCAAGAGCGACACCGCGGCCAAGAGCGATACATCCGCCAAGGCAGAGGCTGCGCCCGCCAAGAGTGAATCGAACAAGGCTGCGGCGAAGGCGGATAAGCCGGGCAAGAGCGCGAAGAAGGGTGATTGAACGTCGATATATCAGTCAGGACTCGATCACGTCGCGGCTCATCGGATGCGAGGGGTTGCCATGATTCGTTCACTTTTTTGTTGTGTCTGTTGTTTCGTAATCATCGCTGGTTGCGACCAGGCAGCTACGAACGAGGCTAAATCCGCCAAGTTAACCATCGCTGTCGCAGCAAGTTTGAAACCCGCGATTGATGAATTGGTAGCTGACTACGAATCAGCAAATCCGGGCGAGGAAGTGCGCGTGATTTACGGTGCATCGGGGACGCTTTACGCACAGATCAAAAATGGCGCACCGTTTGATCTGTTTCTCTCCGCAGACACTGACTATCCAAAGCAGATCGTGGCGGCGAAGCTTGCGGATGAGAGCGACCTGTTTTCATATGCGACCGGCAGACTGGTGGTTTGGGTTCACAAGGATTCGCCGATTGATCTTGAGAGGCTCGGCTTTGCTGCACTGCTCGATCCTTCGGTGCGCAAAATTGCGATTGCGAATCCGAAACTCGCGCCCTACGGCAAAGCAGCGGAGCAGGCGATCACCAGGGCTGGCCTGATCGAACAGGTGAAGTCCAGGTTTGTGCTGGGCGAAAACATCGCCCAGACTGCGCAGTACATGGAGTCTGGCGCTGCTGAGATCGGTCTCATCGCCCAGTCCCTTGCGATGACGCCGAAGATGAAAGAGAAGGGGCGCACATGGGTGGTGCCTGGCGATATGCATGAGTTGATCGTCCAGAGCGGCGCGATCCTGGCGCATACGAAGCGTCGCGATGCGGCGAAGCTGTTTCGAGATTATCTTCTGAGTGCCAACGGTCAGGCGATTCTGGCGAAACAAGGTTTCGCGTCGCCGGTACCTTGATTGCGTTCATCGAAGAACTTCGTTCGCCAAGGCGAACGGCTAACTATTAATCCCCATGTCCTTCACCGCTATCTGGCTGACAATCCGACTGGCGGCGGCGACGGCGGCGATCCTGCTTGTGCTCGGGTTGCCGTTGGCATGGTGGCTGGCGACGACGCGAAGGCGGTGGCGATTCATCATTGAAGCGCTGGTGGCGATGCCGATTATTTTGCCGCCGACGGTCATTGGGTTTTATCTGCTCATTGTGCTCAGTCCGCGTGGCTACATCGGCAGCATCATCGAAAGCCTCGGCATAGCGCCGCTGCCGTTTTCATTCACCGGCATCCTATTAGGCTCAGTGCTGTTCAATCTGCCGTTCGCTGTCGCGCCATTCAAGTCGGCCTTTGCATCCATCGACCGCTCGTACATCGAGGCAGCGCGTGGCCTTGGCGCCAGGCTGCCGCGCATCGCCACGCGCATCGTGCTGCCTCTGGCATGGCCTGGCATTCTCACCGGCATCGTGCTCAGCTTCGCCCACACCATCGGCGAGTTCGGCGTCGTGCTCATGCTCGGGGGCAACATCCCCGGTGCCACGCAAACCCTTTCGATCATGATCTACGACGATGTGCAGGCTCTCAATTACACCGCAGCTCATCAGACATCTCTCATGCTGCTGATCTTTTCTTTCATCACCTTGTGCGGACTGTATGCGACGCAGCGACGGGTGCTGCCGATTTGAAGGGTGTGTAGTTTCGCCGCTTGCGGCGTAGCGACGTCAGCGCCGTGATCCATGCGCGACACCCACACGTCCGATAGCGCAACGTGAATGTAGAAGCGATCGTGCCGCGTTTCGTGTGAACATTCTCAATCGATCAGTAACATGCCCGGGATAGGTGATTCGCCCCGTCTCAGTGACCGATATTGATTACGAGATTCAGTGGTTACTGCGCGGCCATCTCGCGATCATTGAGAAGTCAGGGGAGAAGGATTCATGACAAGCTTTCATTCAAGTCGCAAGGCAATGTCGCAAGATCAGCGCGGCATCGCGCTGCTGCTGGTCGTCTTCGCGGTGGCGATTGCCACCGTGCTGTCGCTGAGTTTTCTTTCGACTCAGGCAACCACCAGCGGCATCTCCGCCAACCTGACGCGTCACGCACAGGCCAAGCAGATCGCTGAGACCGCGCTGCAACTGACGCTGCGAAAAATTTCCACCAGCAACACCTGGCGCAATGAATATCCCAGTGGTGTCTGGTTCACCGATCAGTCGCTCTTGGGCGGCACCGTCACCGTGCGCGTCGATGATGGCACATTTGATCTCACCACTTCACTGGTCGAAGGCGATGGCGATCTGGCCAACAATCCTTCGGACTTTGTCACCATTCTGGCGACAGGCAACTATCAAGGCACCTCGCACACCGTGCGCATGCAGGTGAGGCCTGCGCTGGCGGTGGGCAGTGTGAACGTGCTGATGATCGTGGCGAATTCAGGATCGCTCACTGAATCAGAAACGGCGCGCAAGGCGCTGATTGAAAGTTGGAACTGGAATGTCAACACGCTGCCCGCCTCTTCGGGCATCGATGATTATGCCGCCGCGATTGCGCTGGCGCATGTGATCTACGTGCCTGAAGATGGCGGATCAACCAACGTCGGCAGCAAACTCAGTGGCACGGAGCTGGGCGTGGTGTTTGAAGATGGCGATCTGTTTAACCCGATGGGTTTGTCCACGGAACAGACATCGTTTCAAGGCA
>CAZYQL010000046.1:7012-15841 GCA_964650055.1 uncultured Phycisphaeraceae bacterium
GGCGATCTGTTTAACCCGATGGGTTTGTCCACGGAACAGACATCGTTTCAAGGCAGCTCGATTCGCATCGTGGATAACACGCATTACATCACGTCGCCGTTTGGTATGGGCGAGTTGACGTTTGCCACTTCGAGCGGCCGCGCTGAAGCGGCGCATGGCACGATTGTTGGCGGGCTGCGTCCGCTGGCGTGGTGGCCGGGGACGGAACGGCGCGTGCTGGCGGCGATTGATACCGGACAGCTATTGAGCAACGGCTCGCCTTCTCCGGGGCGAAGGGCGGCATTGCCGTTTGCGGGCTTCGATGTGAGCGCGATGAATGACGATGGTAAGACCCTTCTCCGTCGTTCGCTGGAGTGGGCCGCGCAGGCATCGGCAAGCACCGACACAGTGACCGCGCTGAATAATTGGACGACGAGCAGTTCCGTGCCTTTGGTGACAGGGGAAGATCGATTGCTGGTGGTGACCGTCGGTGCGGAGACGCACTGCTCGATCACCAGCATGAGCTATGGAAATCAAGAGATGACGCTGATTGCCTCGTCGTATGAATCGACAGGCGTGGGCGCTCGTTCCTTTTTGTATGTTCTGCGCGAATCGAGTCTGCGCCTGGCCACGGACAGCACGCTGCGCTCATCCTGGACCAGTGGGTCCCGAAATGATACGAGCTATGCTTCGCGCCTTTATTCAAATGTAAGTCAGGCGAGTCCTGTGCGAACGACCGAGTGGGCGACCAATGCCGGTCCGCCATCGATTGCCTGTGCTGCGATGCAGGTCACTCGCGGCGATGTGGTGGTCGGTGCGGTTCGCGTCGGCCATGAAAATCGCAGCTACACCTGGACCAGTCCGATGGTCGAGGGCACCGAAAATCAGCAGAGCACCAGCACGCATACCTCCGCTGACTTCGCCGTCACCGGCAGCACGACCTCTGTGATCGCGCAGGCCACCTGCAATGCGCCCAATCGGCAGGCGATGGTCGCCGCTGTCATTCAACCACGCGCGCTCAACAACGGCAGCGGCATCATCCCCACCATGCTCACGCTCTACGAATTCGATGAGCAGCAGCCAGTGACCACGCTCGTGGGCCATTGGCCGTTGGATGATGATGGCAGCGGCGGGGCGATGGCGATTCAAGGTACGGTCAATCTCTCTACTTCTTGCGCCATCGATGGCTACCGAAGTTCTTCCGGTGCATACGGCGGCAGCAACAGCGGCCAGGATGTCACTCTCGTCACCAATACGAGCAACACCTCCGGCATCAGAGTCAGTAACAACGCAGTGATCCAAGGCTCAACTTACAACCGCCCCGGTGCCAACCCGACCAATGTCGTGAGCATCACCAACTCGGGCCTGATCACCGGCAACCGCTACGAGCAGTCGGTGCAGTTCGCGTTGCCTGCGCTGGCTGCGCCTACCGGTATGCCTTCCAGCTCGGGCAACCGCACCATCAACAGCGGCAGTACCACCATCAGCAGCGATGTGACTTATGGCAACCTCATCATTAATACTGGAGCTACCGTCACCATCAGCGGCGATGTCCGCATTCATCTGACGGGTGCGCTGACCATGAGCGGCACCGCCCAGATTGTGGTGAATAATGGGTCGCGCCTGCGTCTCTATGTAAACGGTGCTGCCACGCTCAGCAGCAGTGCGAAGATCAACAACCTCTCCAACGCAGCCACGCGATTCGAGCTCTATCAGTATGGCAGCAGCTCAGACCTGGTGATGTCGGATACTTCCACCATCTCAGGCATACTCGATGTCAAACGAAATGTGACCATCAGTGACAGCACCATCCTGCATGGCGCGTTCTACATCGGCGGCAACCTTGTCATGCAAGACAGCGCCAAGATGCGCACCGATCTCTCGCGCCCTGGCTTTGGCATCACGCCTGTCATCGATGCCACGGGTGTCAACACTGCAGAAGCGCATGATGATGTCACCTTCGCCCAAAGTGGTGCGCGAGGCTTCACCGGCCAGTCGCTCAAGTTCGATGGCTCCAACGATTTTGTGCGCATCACTCATCACGACAGCTATCTCGTCAGCCACGGTTCCGTCAGTTTCTGGTTCAACAGCGCTTCGCTTTCAGGTAACAAAGCGCTCTTCTCCAAAGACTCCTCCGGCTACGACACCGGCGGCCATCTGCACATCTACACCGAAGGCAATACGCTTAAAGCAAAGCTCCAATCCAACGGTCAAAGCCCCTACGGCAACGGCAACGACTTCACCGTATCCTCCGGCGGACTCTCGACCAATACGTGGTATCACGTCATCGTCACTTTCGGTGCCGGTGGCTTTCGTCTCTATCGCGATGGTTCATTGCAGCAGACGGTGAGTTATCCCGGCGGTCTGGGTGCGAACTCGGGTGGCCTGGGCAATTTTCAGCCGATCATTCTGGGCGCTGGCACCACGGGTGCGGGTGATCTGACGCATCTGCCGGTGAATGAACATTTCAACGGGCGATTGGATGATGTGCGCATCTACGATGCCGTACTCGATGCAGCGCAGATTTCGCGACTGTTTCAGGGGCAGGCACTGGGCGATCGCACCGAGCCGAGTTATGTAGTTACGGATACGAGCGGCCAAGGGCAGCCGCTGAATATGTTCATCGACAATACACAGGCTGTTTCGTGGGCACCGGGCGGCGGGCTTGCGATCAATCAGTCCACGGTCATTCGTTCTGCTGATCTACCAGACAAAATCCGTAACGGCATCACCGCCACCGGCGAGTTCACCATCGAGCTCATCGCCACTGCATCCGATGTGGGCAGCAACGGTCGCCTGTTCCGCTACGGCCCCAGCAGCGGCAACGACTACAACTTTGATATCTTCCAAAGCAGCACGCGCCATCACGCAGGCATCCGCACCAGCGATACCTCCGCGTCGCCTTCCGCTGTCGCCAGTGAAACAGGTTCTGCAGCGGGTATCAGGCATCACCTGCTGATCACCTTCAAGGAAGAGACGCTGCGTATTTTCCGCGATGGCACGCTCATCAACGAACAGCCACACACCGGCCACCTGCTCACCTGGGATGCGACCTACGGCCTGACCCTGGGCAATCTGCCCAGCGGCGCGGCACCCTGGCGCGGCACCATCGACCGCGTGGCCATCTATGACCGGGCCATGAACAGTCGCCAGGCCAACAATCTGTTCGAGAATTTGCCGCCAGGCGATGGTGGTTCCGCATCCAACGGCTTGAAGGTGCGCTGGATTGAAAATCAGTAAATGCTGCCAGTGCCACACGTCAAATTCAAAACCAAGCCACTCCAGTTTCATCCAAAATCTCAATTTCCACATTCTTCTGTCGCGCGGATCGATTCTGGCATACCATGTTGGACTTGCGTTAACACCGGTCGCTGCGATGCGTAACCGGTGACAGGATTGGTTCAATCACCTTCGTCCTGGTGCCCCGCCTTGCTTGATGCTGTACCCCAACAAGACGACGCCGAACTTGCGGCGAGTGTGAAGCAAGGCGACCGCACTGCGTTCGCCACGCTCTACTCCCGGCACTATTCCATAGTGTTCGGCTACTTCCGTGCCCGCGTGCTCGATAGCCACGTGGCCGAGGATCTGGCGCAGGAAGCGTTCATGCGAATCTTCGGCGCCATCGGCCGCTTCGATACCAAGCTTCGTTTTCAATCCTGGCTTATGGGCATCTGCCGAAACGTCCTGCGCGAACAGGTGCGCCACATCATGCGCCGCCGTGAGATCGGCTGGACCGAACTGTGCATGGATGTCGAAGGCATGGTCGAAGATGATGGCCTCTATGAAGATGTGCTTCATCTGGTGCCCGGGTGTATGTCCAAACTCAGCGAGCATTCTGCGCAGTCGCTGCATCTGCACTACATGGGCGGGATGAAGGTGGAGAAGATCGCGAATAAGCTCGGCCGCACGCTCGGTGCGGTGAAGGTTCTGATGGTTCGCGCCAGGCAGGCGCTTAAGCGTTGCATCAAAGCACAACTGGAAGCAAACAAGGGCAACCTCGCGCCCCTCGGCGACGAGTCTGACTCTGAAGGCGGGACGCCATGATTGGGCAAGGGATGAGCGATAACGAGTTGGTCGAACTGCTGCAGAACACCCTGCCGCAGGATTTGACTGCGCAGCAGATCGAGAAGCTGCGCCAGGCGATCCGCAGCAGTCCGGGTGTGCGCGAAGCGCTGCTCGAAGAGCTGGCGCTGGAGACGGGGCTGGCCTCGCGCCTGGCGCCCGATCACATGGGCGCTGAGGAGTTTGTCGAGAAGATCTGCAATCTGTCGGCTGAGCGCTCGCGCACCAAGTGGATATGGCTGAGCATGATGTTCCTATTGGTGGGCGGCCTCGTGATTGGCGGCGTGGGTCTGGCGTGGCATTTTGCAACCAAGCCCGATGGCCCGGAACTGGTGATTGATGACACGAATAAAGATGCGAATAAAGATGCGCTCTTAAAAGATGCACTCTTAAAAGATGGCAAGCCGCTGGATGATGACAAAAAGCTCAAGCCGCTGACGACCGGCGAAAGCGACAAGACGAAAATTGATGATGGCAAGACCAAGACGCCGCCGGTGAAGGTAGAAGAAAATGCCAAGCCGATGGCGCAGTTGCCTATGCCGCCTTATTCGCCGCCCTGGCGTTTATATGACGATGCGATGGCGCGCGGCGATCGTCGCTGGGCTTCGCGCGTTGAAGAAGTCGTGCGCCCCATCGGCGCTTCGCGCATGCAGCTCAATGAGCGCGAAGGCGATGTGTATCTCGGGGGCAAGTTTGAACTGCTCCCGCCCAATGACGATGGCCGTGTGGTGCGACTGCGCTTTTCTGACACGCGCAAAATGAAGCTTTCATTCTGGAACGAGCAGCAAGGCGTGCGCGTTGAGTTTGGTGATGATCGCACGCTGCGCAGCTTCGCCATGACCCGCAGCGCACCGGTCAAAGGCAATCCGCATGGCCTGCCCGAAGGCACCGATGATCGCTTTTATCGCAAGAATGTGGTGAGTCGCATCGATCAGGTGATCGACTTCAACTGGGACAATAGCGCCCCGAACAAAGGCGTTGATGCCGACAACTTCGCTGTCCGCTGGGAAGGCATCATCAAGATCGCCAAGGCGGGTAAGTATCGCTTCATCGCCACCAGTGATGATGGTGTGATCGTCACCATCGCTGGTAAGCGGATCATCTCCGACTGGGTCTCACGTGCTGCCACCGCATCAGTGGGCGAGATCGAACTGCCGCAGGGTGAGCATGATATTCTCGTTGAGTATTACGACGACAGCTCGCAGGCTTCGATGAAACTCGAGTGGGAAGGGCCCGACATCAGTCGTCAGGTTGTGCCCAGTAGCGTGCTGCGTACCGCACGTCAGGATGGAAGGCAGCCGGGCCTTAAGGCTCGCTATTTCAGCGGCCCTGAAGCGGATTCGATAGGCGTCGAAAAGCTCGTGCTCCTGACCGATGACGATCAGCGATGGCGCATGCTGCGCGAGAACGGCCTGGACCTGCGCTATCAAGATGGGCAGCTGCTTATCACGCGCGGCGACATCGTGCTTCTGGCCGCACCCATGAGTAAGCCGCCGCAGGAAGTGACGATGGAAGTCGAAGGCCGCTTCTGGCTGGCGGAAGAACTGCGCTTTCGTCCGATCGATCTGGCCAAGGCTGGAGAAGCGGCGCGAGTTGCGCCGATCGCCAAAGGCCCGGGTATCGAGATTCGCAAGGCTTCTGACCTCTCCTGGCGTCTGACGCAGGCTGAGCGCGACAAGGTCGTGAGCGTGACCAATCACGAAGATGGCTCGGTTTCCTTCTCGCGCATTGACCCGCAGACGACGCACGACTTCCGCTTTGAAACGCCCATCGAAATGCTCAGCGGCGTGGAAGTGACGCTGGAAGTCGCTGCCATTACGCCGGGCATGATGCTCGCATTCCAGTCGCCCATCGATCGCAGCACGCTGACCATCGCGGTAGGCACGCATCGCGGCGACAGGGTGCTTTGCTACAACGGCGATGATCGCAACGACATCGAACGCAGACACCGCGAAGGCCTGATCGTCGGCGATCGCTTCTGGGTGCGCAATCGTTTCAGCGTCGACAGTACGCAGCTTGAAGTCAGCGTCGATGGTGTTCACTTTGCACCGTTCGATTACCGCGAAGTGGACATGAACCGATCGCCGGAACGCGAAGCGGTCGTGGCAGTCTTTGGAAGACACGACAAGGGCGAACGCTCCATCACGCTTGGTACCGCGACTGTGCGCCGGCGCAGCGCTCTCGAGCAACTGGCTGATCCTGCGCTCGTGGCTAACGTCGGCAGCATCACCGATGAGCGCCTCAAGAAGCCGTATTCCACGCGCATGCTCATCACCGAGATGGCAGCGGGCAAGCCCGAAGCTGTCAGCGATGCGAGCTGGGAACTGGCCTGCTCTGCCGTCCTTTTCCAGACGCCCATTCGCGGCAGCCTTCGGCAGGACATTCCCTTCGACATGATCCGCTTGGCCATCGCTGCCAACGTGCCCACTGACAAGATCATGAATGCACTGGTGGAAGTGCCGCACGTGATCGCACTCTCCCGAGAAGATCACAAGAGCAACAGCCACAAGCGATATCTGCAAGTCTTTGATGCACTGGCTCAGCGCATCTGGTCCAGCGGCGATCGCGATCAGCTTCTGACGCTGCTCAATCGTTACTACCTGATCAACGACTTTGGCTGGGTGATGCGCTGGCATTCGCCCAAGCAGACTGCGCCACCTGTCGCCACGCGACTGGCCATGTTCCATCTGTGGGATCGCGCACGCTTTGGTGAGCTTCGCGATGTTGCCTTGCGTCATGAGTTCACCTCGCGCCTTGCTTCGCCTTGGATCGATCGCACCAGCGATGACTACTCCACGCGCTTGCTGGGCGCATGGATGCTGGCGCAGGCGAGCGCACAACTGGCCGACATGCCCACCGAAGACGAAACGGATCGGCAGAGCGATCGCTATCTGCCTCGCAGTTTCCCGCCCCATCCGCTTATCGTTGAATCCGATCGCGAATCGATGAACACCGTCTCCGAATTTCTGGCAGCGGTCGATTCCAAAGCCTTCGATCATGCCTGCCGCATTCTCACGCGCCAGTCACTGCCCGATGGCATTGCACCTGTCGATCCCAATGGCCGCCTGTTCAAAGCGACTTATGTTCTCCTGCGCGAAATGATCGAGCAGCACGAACCCCTGGCGACCAAGCTCCAGCAGCAGTACGCCGCCATCGGCATGATTCGCCTGCGGCAATCGATCGATCAAGGTCGGCTCGATAATCTCGAAGCGCTCGCCACTCAGTTTCATGGCACCCAAGCATCGCGGCAGGCACTGAGTCACCTTGCTGACCGCGACCTGTCCATGGGCGACTTCTTCTCCGCCGCGGCGCGCTACGACACGCTGCTGGAACAGGCCACCGATGAAGCGCGGCCAACCATCACCGCCAAGCGCCGCCTCGCACTGGCGATGGCCGGTGAAGACACCGGATTCCCGGTGACGCAGCCGGTGAAGATGGGCAGCCAGACCATGTCGCCTGGCGACTTCGAACAGCTTGTCAGTTCGCTGCTCGATGAACGGCGAAAGAGCGGCTTCATGCCCGATCATCTTCGCGCTGAAGAGCAGCAGGCCTTTGGCCCCAAGCCTGTGAAGCTGACCACGGTGATGGATATGAGCCTGCCTCGCGATATGTCCGAGCGCACCTCGTCACGTATTCGCGAAGTGAGCTACGCCCATAAAGACAACATCGTGCTGATGCATCAGCACGGCCGGCTCACCGCATTCGATCTGGTCAGTCGTCGTGTACTCTGGCGCAAGGATGAAAGCAGCCGCGATCTGTCATCGTTTGCTTCTGAACCGGCCACGCCCATGGTCTATGGCCAGCGCGTTTATGTGCCATTTTTCCGTGATAAACGTACGGAACTGACCTGCTTTGATCTGCTCAAAGGCGATGTGATCTGGCGGCAGACTTTCGATGATGCGATCGTGGGCGATACGGTGGCAGTGGGGCCTTGGCTCTACACGCTGAGCGTTCGCCGCGAGGTGGGAAATTATGGTGACCTGATCCTGCGCCGCCTGGCACCCGAGACTGGCGAATCAGTGATGGCCAAGCGCGTGCTGCGCGTGCGCTATGGCGAGGAGCTGTTCCGCGTGGGCCGTCCGCAGCTTGTGGGTGATGCGCTGGTTTTCCGTTCTGGTGCGTCACTGGTGAGCTGCGATCTGCTCGGCTCGCCGCGCTGGATTCGCCGGCTGTCGCTGGTGTCGCCCAGTGTGGATTCGCAGCTTTTCGATGCGATGGCCATGAGCGAGATTGTCGTCGATGGCGATCGCATGATCGTGGCTTCGCCCGGCTCGCCTTATGTGGTTTGCATCAGTGCCCGCACCGGCGAAGAGCAATGGTCCTACCTTCAGCCACGCCTTCGCAAAGTGATCGGCAAGCGCGGCGAGCAGGTCGTGCTCGCCACCTCCGACACACTCGAATCACTCGACCTCAAGACCGGCAAACTCATCTGGCATTCTCCGCTTGCCGCCGATCCTGATGCGGTGCTGCCCGCAGGCAAGGACATGCTCGTGACAGTCGCGCTTGAGCAGTTCGAGTCGGAGAAGAAAGAAGGCTTTGCCACCGGACGTCTGGTGACCTGGCTGAGTGCTGTCGATGGCAAAGTGGTCAGCAGCCAGTCGATCGAAGAGCAGTATCGCGAAGTGTTCGATGTTGAAAGTCTCTTCACCGATGGCAAAGTGCTGCTGGGAGTGTGTAATCTCAGCGGTAAGAGCAAGGCCAACGGCAAGCTGGTGATCATTGAAGGCAAGTGAGTGGGTGCTGCGTTTGAGACATGGTTGGGCCAACGTATAGGGTGCTTTTATGTAG
>CAZYQL010000046.1:15941-25678 GCA_964650055.1 uncultured Phycisphaeraceae bacterium
GTGCTTTTATGTAGCGTGCTTTTATGGTGCTTTCTTATTCCCCTCCCTCTTAGGGAGGGGTTAGGGGAGGGTCGAGCACCCAGTATCACAGCGTGATTCGCACCATTATTGTGTCTCGAAAATCCAACCCTCCCCCGCCTCTCCCTGGGAGGGAGGGGAGTTCGTTCATCTTCGTTCGCCTAGGCGAACGGCTAATTACATGGATGATGACATGACCCCCAAGGCCGTAAATCCCATGCGAACTCTGGCAATTTTTCTGACGCTGCTCATCGCCTCTTCTGCACTCGCGCAGGATCGGCGTGATGGTGATCGTCGCAACCGGCCTGATCGCTACTGGGCCATGTTCCGCGATGGCACGGCACTCATCGGCAAAGACCTGCGCGACTGGCACGAGCGCAACCGCAAGCCGACGCTCAATGGGCGCGCGCTATTTGATGACAATAATCCGCTACTGATTCTGCGCGATACGACCATTCAGTCGCAGCTCGCCGGGCCTTACATCGAGTTTGCCAATGGCGATGTTCTGCCCGGTCGCCTGATCGGCGGCATGCCTGCGGATCCATCGACGCTAATGCCTACGCATCTGCTGGTCGCGCCGACTTCGCCGATCCTGACTTACGATCGCCGCACCACTGAAATTGCCATTAAGCCTGAGCATGTTGCCCGTGTGGTGCTCACGCGTGAAGCGAAAGGGCCCCTCGAGCCTGGCACGCTTTTTTTCACCGATGGTCGCAAGGTGAAAGTGAAGGCAGTGCGCTGGACTTTGGGCGGTGTGCGTGGGCTCACTGATGAAGGTTCGATTGCTGCGGGCTGGATCGAACTGGCCGAGGTGCATCCGCCTGGCGTGAATCCGATGGCAGCGCTTTTGGATGATGCGCTGGCGCCGATGCCGCGTAGTGAGAAGGGCGTCGATGCAATGCTCGGCCGCATCAGTACGACCAACGGCGCGGTGCTGACCTACCGCCGGTCGATGCTGCGGCACGAAGGCGAAGGCGATCCGCGCTGGAGTGTGATTCATGCGATCCAGCCAGCCTGGGCTTTGCAGGTGATCCGCGTGCCTGTCGATGAAATCGTCACCCGCAGCTACCGCAATCCCGCTGACCTTCCGCTCTCGATCATGCCCGGCGAAACGCTGTTGCAAAAAAGTGCCACAGGTTTTCTCTGGCCCTGGCGTCGTAATGCCAACGTGCGTGGCAACGAGCTCGTGCTCGGTTCAGCCGTGGGCGATCTGGGCGTGGGTACGCACTCCTACAGCGAAATCGCTTTCGACTTGCCGCAGCAGGCACGGCAGTTCTCCGCCACCGTCGGCATCAATCGCACCGTCGGCAACGGCGGCTGCGCCAAGGTCAAAATTTTCCGCGACAAAGCCCAGGACAAACCCATCTGGGAAAGCGGGTTCATCCGCGGCGGCGACAGCCCGATCAAACTGGGCCCCATTGATGTCAGTGGTGCCAAGCGACTCATCCTCGTCACCGACTACGGCCACGAAGGGCGACCGCGCGGCGCTGATCCCTTGGACATTCGCGATGAAGTCGATTGGCTCTGGCCTACGGTCACGGTCGATCTGGCAGAAGCGCGGAAGCTACTAAAACAGCCTGATCTGGAAGAGATTTTCCCTTCGCTCATTGGATGGAATGTCAGCGCGGAGGCGCGCAGCCGCATATCGCTGAGGCCGTACTGGGACATTCGCAAAGGGCGGTGGACGCTCTCGATGTTTGTCGATGCCACGGGCAATGACAATGATCGCATGGATCGCGTCAAGCCGATTGAAGTCACCCGCAAGATGACCATCACACAAGCTAACTCGTGGATGCTGCTCAGTGCATCGCGCGATGACAACGGGCAGGCCAATCATGAACTGTTGGTGTTGGCTGATGGCAAGCCGGTAGATTCCGCGCTCAACGGCAACGTCACCACGGGGCGAGCGCCCGGTGAATATGAAGAGCGTTACTACAGCTTCGGAGAATATGCAGGTAAAAGCGTGACGGTCGCGGTGCGCATGTCGCCGCGCGGAGCGCCGCAGGAAAAACCAAGCGGACTGCTGCTAGGCTATATGACACCTAGGCCGATCGTGGCGAATCTGTCGGAATCAGAAAAAACCATCAGTCCGCAGGTGCCATTGAGTTCGCTTAAGCCTGTTGAAGTGATGTACAAGGAAAGCGACAAGAAGCCTTTGGTGGCAGGCAAGACCGTTGACGGCAAACCGCTGGCGATTCTGGGATGGAACTACGCGGATGGCTTTGGCATGCCGGCGGGCGAGAGTGTGATTAAGTATGCGCTCGATCCTGCGTGGACGAAGTTCGTCGCGGTGGTGGGTCTGTGTGACGGCTGGCAGGGGGCTGGGCCTTATGAAGTGCTGCTCGATGACGAAGTGGTTTGGCAGAGCCAGGCTCCGCCGCAGCTTGGCCGCACCGATGAAGCCAGGCAAGTGTTGGTGCATCTGCCGCCGGGGCACAAGGTGCTGACGCTTCGCGTGGATAAGAAAAATCAGGGGGGAGCCGCGTGGGCGGATGCGGGGTTTATGAAGGATTGAAGGATGGGTCAGGCGCTGCGCAGCCGTTCGATGATCCACATTCTGACCAGATGATCTTCATCCAATCCGCTCTTCTGGGCGCAGGCTCGTAACGCCGCTCGATCAGACTCATCGAGTTGGATAGTCACTTGGCCATCGCCACTGAAGACAGGCGATGTTACTTCTTCGAGTTCAGCGTCGAACTCTGTCACATCATGCTGATCCCAGAACGCGGCAAGTTCTGGAATCGATTTTACATCGGGGATATGAGAGTTCATCGGTTTTTCCAGTCTTGATATCGCCTGCGCTCTTTGGGTGTCATGGGACGGGCGGTAACGGGAAATCCTTTCCCATCTGCAAATCGCAAGATGACCGCAAAAAGATATCGCCCTTGTTTCGACTGACCTAAAACATAATAGGCAGGACTTTCACCCTGTGATTTTGCCCGAAGGATTAACGGGCGACCCAAGCAAACCTCCTCGACCTCATCCGGCGTGATGCCGTGACGAGCAATGTGCTCGACTCGATCCATCGGCCAAAGTAATTCGTGAATCAGCAAAACTCTGCCCCGAAGAGAAACGTTGATATTGGCGTGTCCGATTTCCCGGCAACGATCCAAAGGCGACTCATCCAGTATATCCTCTCGCAGTTAAAAACCTATTCGCAGCATTTCATGTAACCTGCAACAATTGCACGGCAATTGCGGGTGACTCGGCTGGATATTTATCTATGTTCCAACGCTTTGCTGTTTTATGGGTGTCGCTGGTGCTTGCTTTGGGTTCGTCCTGGCCGGCGGTCTGTCGCGCTGCCGATGGGGACAATGAAATCACCCCCGCCAGTGAAGCTGCCGTCGAGCGTGGCCTCGAGTGGCTGGCCAAAAATCAGGGCGAAGCGGGCAACTGGGAAAGCAACGACCTGGGCCTGGTCGCACTGGGCGTCCTCGCCTTTCTCGCCGCTGGCCACATGCCCGATCGCGGCAAGTATGGCGACAATGTTCGCCGGGCCATCGACTACATCATCGCCAACGCCAAGCCTTCAGGGCTTCTGAATATTTCCAATCAGGACATGTACAACCATGGCCTGGCGGTCTTCGTTCTCACGCAGGCGTATGGCATGTCGCCTGATCGCCGCGTCGGTGAAGCGCTCGACCGCGGCATCAAACTCATCATCGATGTGCAATGCGAAGATGGCGGCTGGGATTACAAAGCAGTCCGCCTTCAGCGCGGCCACGATCTCTCCCTCGCCGTCATGCAGGCCAAGGCGCTGCGCGGAGCGATGGACATCGGCCTGGAAATTCCGCCTAACGTCATCGAACAAGCGGTGCGTTCCGTGCGCGGCTACTACAAATCCTCCGGCCAGCCCGATGGCAAACGGTACGGCGACCACCCCATGGCCGATCGTCCTGGCGCGTTCACTTACGATGGCAATCGCTACTCCACCGCGATGGGTGCTTGCGGAGCCGTCTGCCTTCAGGAGTTTGGCCAGTATTCCGATTTCCGCGTGCAGCGCAGCATGGACCGCGTTATTCAGGATATTCGCGATCCCAAAGAAATGAAGATTCAAAAGGGCCACATCCCTTTCGATGCTTACACGATGTACTACGTGGCGCAGGGGCTGTATCAGGTGGGCGGGGCGCGCTGGCGCGACAACTATCCGCTGATCCGCGATGCCATCATCAGCACGCAGCACACTATCGATCGCAATCGCCCCAGCCACGCAGGTTCCTGGGAAACACACAAAGTCGGCGGCAAGCCCGGGCAACTCTTTGGCACCTCCGTGGCAGTCTTTGCACTCTCGATTCCCAATCGCTATCTCCCGATCCTTCAGGAAGGCGAAACGGAACCGAGAAACAACGACCGCGGAAAACTCGAGTAACAGCCCAAGGGTGATCGCGCTGCCCCTTTGCGAAAGGCGGCATGCGACGATCCCCCGTTTCGCCCTGGGCCTCGAAGTTGTGCCTCCCGTCGGGGGCGGCATCACGCGCGGCTCAGGGCGAAGTGAAGTGTGAGGCTTGCGGGGTGAGGCTTGAAGAGATTTGAGATTTGAAATTTGAGATTTGAGATTTGTGAAATTTATCCATGAGTTTTCTAACCGGTACATTTCTGTTTGCGATGGTCGCTGCCGCCGGGCCTACGCTGATTCATCTGCTTAATCGTCGTCGTCACAAGACGATCAACTGGGCGGCGATGGATTTTCTGCGCGAAGCAGTTCGGCGAAACAAAAAGCTCGTCGAGCTTCGCGACATCATTCTGCTGCTGCTGCGCACACTGGCGGTGGCGCTGTTTGTGCTGGCGATGGCGCAGCCGTTCGTGCAGAGCCGCTCGACCTGGTACATGGTCGTCGCAGGATTCGTCGCGGGCATGATCGGCATCACCGCCATGATCATCGGTCAGCAGACGCAAAAGCGCAGCGCCATGTACACCGGCGGCGGGATGCTCGCGCTGGGTATCGCCCTCTTTGTCTGGGCCATCGCGCAGCGCGATGAATCGACCGTCGCCACTTACTCGGGCGAACCTGTCCATGCAGTAATCGTCATTGATAACAGTCTGTCAATGGGCTATGCCGAGCTTGATAAATCGCTGCTCGATGTCGCCAAGGAAAAGGCCCGCACCTTCATCGAGATATTGCCCAAAGGCTCTGATATTTCGATCATTCCGCTGTGCAGCCAGGATGATTGGCACCTTCGCAATGTCGATTCCACGCAGGAAGATGCGCTGGACACGCTCGATCAGATCGCACTCGTTGATCGGCCGGCCCGCGCTGCTGATGGTGCCGAGGCTGCCCGCACCGCTGCTCGCGAAGCCAGCGACATTCAGACCAAGCGCATTGTTTTCATCAGCGACATGCAGCGCGATTCCTGGTCGCCTGATTCGGTTCGCAAGCCGCTCGAAGAACTGGGCGCTGTGCAGATCGTGCAAGTAGCGCCAGGCGGCGCTGGTGCGACTCGCCGCGCTAATTCTTGGGTGGCGGATTTTAATCTGCGTGATGGCATCGCCGATGCCGAGAGCCCTGCGGTGTTTCAGGCGACGCTGCGGCACATCGGCGATGAGCCGCGCCCCCGCGTTCGTGTATCGCTCAAGATCAATGATGTCATCGTCGAAGAGCAGCATGTCGATCTGTTGCCCGGGCAGATGCAGCGACTAACCTTCAAGCACAAATTCGATTCCGCAGGCACCACCAGCGAGCCGCTGTTTGTGCGCGCTCGCTTGGAGATTGACGCCAAGGAGCCGCTCATTGCGGATAACTTTCGCGAAGTGATCGTGCCCATCGTCGCACAGGTGCCGGTGCTTTTTGTGGATCAATATGGCGAGCGCGAATTGCCCAAGCAGGGACGCTACGGCGAAACCTATCTGCTGCGTCGTTTGCTCACTCGCCGCGCTCCGCAGCAATCGCTCGCTGATAAACCTCTCGTCGAAGTGCGGCATCGCAGTATGGAACTCGTTTCCAAAGAAGACTTGAAAGACGTGCGCCTTGCCGTGGTCGCAGGCCTGACATCGCCTTCGCCTGAGTTTGTGCAGGTGCTGCGCGAATTCGTCGAGCAGGGCGGACAGCTTTTTCTCGCCGCTGGCGCGGACTTTGACCCTCGTGCATGGAACACAATTGCCTGGCGCGATGGCGCTGGCATTTTGCCTGCGCCGCTCAAACCCGAGCCCATCGGCAAGCTGCCTTCGCTCACGGGCACAGCGGCGCAGGAGCCGGTGACTTTCCGCTTGTCGCCCACCTCGATGCGCGGCGAAGCGATCTCGCTGGACATGGAAGTCTCCGAGCAGCGCGACCTATTTGCTTCACCGTTTTTCTATAAAGCTGTGGCGATTGATACGAGCATCATTGAAGAGTTTCTCAAAGCTGAGCGCGAACGGCTCGTTCTCGCTCGCCGCGCTAATGCAGAGCACGAAGCCGCCGAGCGAAACTGGGCACAGCTTGAGCGCTCGGGCAGCCTGACCGCTGAAGAAGCCGCCAAGCGTGACGCCGCTCGCGCCATAGCTGATGGTGCCTCGCCGCACTGGCTTTCGTGGAGCAATCCGTTGGCGTTTGAAGATGCGGGCAAGTCGATTGATGAACTGGTGGCACAGGCTCGGCCGCGTGTGCTGGGGAACTACGACAATAGTGAAATCTTCGCCATTCGCCGTGATGTAGGCAAAGGCCGCATCATCATGCTCACCACCGGTTGTCATCCGGTGTGGAACACGATTGCCCTGGATCACAGCGTGCTGATGTTTGATCAGATCATGCTTTCGCTGCTCACGCGTTCGCTGCCCGATCGCAATTATGGCCCGGTGCCTGCGGTGCCGGTGCGTGTGGATCCTCGCGATCAGGCCGCTCGCTTTGAAGTGCTCGCTCCCGGTGCCAAAGATGCGGTGCCGCTGCGCGTCGATCCGCTGGGCGAAAGCGCCTACGGCCTGCGCATCACCTCCATCGGCGATCGCGGTGTGTATGAGCTTCGCCGCCTCGGTGCGCGCGGCGACGACGCAACGATCAATCAGGAATGGAAAATGCTCTTCGCCGTCAACGGTGCCAGCGAAGAGAGCGAACTGATTTCCTACAGCCAGGCCGAGTTCACCGAAGCGATGGCGCTGCCCAAGGTGCGCTGGATCGGGCTCGATGGTGAAATCTCTCTCGATGGCGAAGCGTACATCGGCCACACCCTCTGGAAAATGCTCATGTGGGGTGCGCTGATTTGCCTGCTGATTGAAATGGCGTTTCTGGCGATTCCGTATCTGATCACGCGTGCGGAAGTCAGTCGGGCTTGATGATATAGACCAACGAGGATAACGATTCATGTTGAACTGGCTGGGCAAACTTCTGGGCATCGATAATCTGCACGATGTGGAATCGTGGCACATCAGTTTCGCTGCGCCCTGGGCGGAAGGTCGGCCGGCGCTGGTCCTCTTTGCCTGTGCGGCCGCCGTGATTCTGGGCGTCCTCTTCTACATGCGCTTTCAGAAAACAGCCGAGAAAAAGAGCCGCATTTTCCCCGCAGTACTTCGCGCTCTGGCGCTGCTTCTTTTTGTGATTGTGCTCGCTGAGCCGCAGCTTGAAGCCCGGGTGCGCGAGACGCCGCGCTCGCTGCTGCTGGTGCTTTTTGATGGCACCGAGAGCATGGGTTTCAAGGACAAACTCACCGGCGAAGCGCTGACGGAACTGGCCGACGTCATTAAGGATGACCAAGGCAAGCCGGTCGTGGATATCGAAGATGTCAGCCGGCTTGATCTGATCAAAGGCATCCTCTCCAACAAGCAGAACAAGCTGCTCGATGATCTATCCCGGCAGTACCGCGTGCGCGCTTACGTGATGGATCAGCTCAACGAAGTGCGCGAGATCGCCATCGCTGGGCATGACTCACTGAGCGATGCCCCTGAGAAAATCGATGCGAAATTTCTAGTGTCGCAGGTGAATTCCCAAGGCCGCGCGACAGCGATCGGCGCTGCCATTGATGACCTGGGTCGTCGGCACCGCAGGCATGTCGTCGGTGCAGTGGTCTTCAGCGACTTTGGCCAAAATGCTGGGCGCGATGCGGTGGTGGCGGCCGAAGGTTTGCGGGTGCCGTTCTACACCGTGGGCGTAGGCCCGCGCGAAGTGGTGGACCTTTCCGTGGAGCTGCAATCTTCGCTCGTGATGAAGATGGATGAAGATGCGCAGGTCACCGTCAACCTGCGGCAGTCGGGCCTTCTGGGCCGCGTCGCACGAGTACAACTGCTAGGGCGCAGGCTTGGATCTACGGGCGACACCGAAGCGCTCTCCGAGCCGATCGAACTGGCACCGGCGCGTAATGTGGAGATCACCGGCGACACCGCGAGTGTGACGATTCCTTTTACGCCGCGCGTGGAAGGTCGCTTTCTTCTGGTGGCCCGCGTCGATGCATTTGAAGATGAAGCGCTCGCTGAAAATAACTCAGCTGAGCGCGAAGTGATGGTACACGATGATGCGCTCAAGTTGCTCTTTGTCGAGTACGAGCCGACGTGGGAATGGCGCTTCATCAAGGAAGTGTTTCACCGCGACAAGCTCGTTGGCCGCGAAGGATTTCGTACGTTTCTGCGCTCTGCGGATTTCAAGGTTCGCAGGACCAACGATCTGTTTCTTGAGACGCTCATTCAGCCGCGCAATGCGTTCTTCGCCAACGATGTGATCTTCATGAGCGACATTCCTGCGGAGATGCTTTCCGAGCATTTTCAGCAGATGCTGCATGAGTATGTCTATGACTTTGGTGGCGGCCTCGTGGTGATTGCCGGCCCTCGCTTTGGGCCTGGTGCATTGGCACAGACGAAGATTGCGGACATGCTGCCGGTGGTCGTCGATCCTTCTTCGCGCATGCGGCAAAGCGAGTTCGCCTTGCAGCAGACGCCCAAGGCTCCGCTCTACGGTTTCATGCAGCTTGGCGATGCGAACAATCCTGCGGAGAATGTGAAGGCCTGGGACAATCTCGGTCGCTTGCCTTGGTATCAGCCGGTGCTGCGCGTCGATCCGCGTGCTGATGTGCTGGCGGTGCATCCGCTCGACAAGTGCGTGGATAATGAAACCCCGCAGCCGCTGATTGCGATTCGTAAGTATGGCAAGGGCGAGGTCGTCTATCTCGGCTTCAATGAAACGTGGCGTCTTCGCCGTAAGTATGGCGAGAAATATTACCGTCAGTTCTGGGGCCAGATGATCAATCGTCTGGGCCTGGGCAGAGCGATGGGTGCGCAGAAGCGATTTCAGGTGACCACTGATCGCAAGACGTACGAAGCAGGGGACAAGATTCGCGTCACTGTCGAAGCGTACAACGAAAACTTTCAGAAACTGGAAGTGGACAAACTCGAAGCGAAGCTGATCACCGAAAGCGAGACCGGCGGCTCGCCGGTGACGACTGATCTCTCCATTCCTCTGCGCGATGGCAGCTTTTATGAAGCGAATCTGCCGGTGTATGCGGCAGGGCGGCACAGGGTTCTGGTGCGCGATCCCGTAACCCGCGAGGAGTTTGAGGTCAACTTTAAGGTGGCCCCGGTGACGCTCGAACGTCGTTCTGCTGTTCGCGACTTCAAGCTGCAACAGGATCTGGCTTCGATCACCGGCGGCAAGTCGTACGAACTGTCGCAGATCAATTCGCTGGCCGCTGATCTGAAGGCTCAGCCGATCGTTGAACTGACCACCATCAAGAATGATTTGTGGAACCAATGGCTCATGCTCATCGCCATCCTCGTCCTGCTCCTGGGCGAATGGACGGTGAGGAAGCTGCTGAATATGAGAT
>CAZYQL010000047.1:0-25418 GCA_964650055.1 uncultured Phycisphaeraceae bacterium
AGAACAAGCCCCCTCGAAGGCGGGGGGCTTTCTTTTAGATATCAGGAAGGGGGGCAATCTGAACTGGAAGACAATCGCAATTCCAGCAACGGCGATCGTCATCGCTCTTCCTCCTCACGCAGCTTGGCGATGATCTGTTCGGGACTGCTGTCGTTTCTTCATCGGGAATCCATTCCGGCCTCTGGCCAGTTGGATTCTCTCACATGATCTGGATCAATTCACGGGGGGACGGTCAAACCTCCGTCACCCACCATTGTTGTGCAAGCAATCTTTCGTGGGAGCCCACGTGCGCACGTGGGCGAGGCTATGTTCACACGGAGAACGGACGTAACATCCGAATTGGCTGGCCGGCTACAACATGGCCTTCAGATCATCCACCAACCGCCGAACGGCGGTTCTCATACTGATTGTGTTCCATCAAATGGTGGTCCGGCTGCGGCGCGATGATCCCGTTCCGTTGGTGTTCGATGTAAGCGTTCTTGGGATCATGCTCAACGTGGTGAATCCACCTTCACGACCTCCGCAGGCAACAACAATTCCTCAGTAGAACGCGACAAATACGGTGGAACAGTCATCAGCAATCGTTGGCCCTGACTGCGCTCGAACTTCCAGAGTTTGCCGTCCTCTCCCTCAGGGACCGGCACGTTAAACCAGCCTTCTTGGGCTTTGCCAAAGTCGAGCAATTCGCGACCGGAACCATCGAGCAATTTGCCGGAAATGCGCGGTGCCCAGTTGGCGATGCGGGACGCCCAGCCGCCCACGGATTGGCTGCCTTTGGGAACGTAGAAGTAAAGTGTCCATTCCCCTCGAAAATGCGATGTGACGTCGGGTGTTTCAATACCCGATTCGATCGTGACAGGCATTCCTTTGGGCCACGTAATATATGTATAGTCGCCACCATCGACTGTCACGACGCGGTGCAGCCCTTCATACGGCGTCGTAAGTTTCAACTCGCGCTCCACGCCGTCGGGTTTGTAGCTTTCGTTCTCTGCCACCGGCTTGATCGATACTTCCTGTGGTGAAAAAAGGCTCAGCTTTGGCATCCGGTTCGCCCAGCGTTTATTGACACGTATGTTCAGGTTGAGTTCTTTTGAACCCTTTTCCATCCAAATGTAGTGTTGTTGGTAATCCTGCGGACTGGTGGGCCAACTTCCTGTTTCGACTTTGGGCAGCTGAAGTGCAGTTGCCGGTACAAGGTTCTTGCTGTACGTGATGCTCTTGAAGCCAGGATCAACCGGTACGTTGTTCGCGATTCCATCCTTGAGAAACTTGGCGATTTCTTCAGAGGTAAACGGCTCTTCACTCTTGAATGGATGCTCCTTGGCATGGGCCGCGTTTTGACTGACCAGTCGCGCCCATAAACCATAACTGTGAACCATCATTGTTGTGCGCATGCGATAAGCGTGACGGGCGACATCATCGACGGGCGTCTGTCTCGCGGCGAAGCTGTAGTACAACTCCGCATATCGCGTGTACAACACCAGGTCCTTGAGCCGGGCGTGGATGCTTTCTTCCTTCGTAACTTTTCGTGCAGCATCAAGCGACCGGTACATTCTTCCAATCATGTCAGCCGGTGGGCGCCGACTGTTGTCCTGATTGATCAGATGATAGAACTCGCGCATGGGTTCTTTTGCTTGCCCAAATGCCTTGTCCAGAAAATCTTCAACGATATCGTTGGTTTGTGCCGCTTCATCCACGTCCCACATCAGACGGCTGGTAAGAAAATAACCTAGCCCGCACGGTCCCCAGCAATCGCCTGACTCGGCATCGTAAAACCTTGCACCTTGCTTATGGAACCGAGGCAGCGAAGATTGGAGTTGTGCAAGTTGACCTCCTTTGCCACCGCGCGGCAGGTTCCAATCCCACGCGACCACACTGAGGTAGTCGTACACGCCGGTCGTTGCACCTTGTGCCTGCCATCCTTCAATAATCTGGTCGAAGGTGTAGCCGCCTCGTAGAAACGCGGTGGTCACACTGATGATCACGCGGGGATCAGCCTTGACTTTTGGTGGAGGCGAGTGCTCGTTGTAGGCGTACATACCGACGTACTTCGTGCCTAGATCCAGTTGATTGATACCTATTGCAACATCGTTGGACAGCGTGAGGGCGCGGTCGCTGACACTTCCCATTTGTTGACACGCGTTGCAGGTGCACCAGTTGCCGCCGTCGCTGGGGTCCATCGAAATACTGTCGAGCTCTGGATTCGCCTTCACCACGCTCACGGCATGATCGACAACCAGCTTGCGCAGCCCCGCATTGGATATACAAAACTTGATATCGCCGCCTTGAGTTCGCCGCTTTCCATCGATCTCGGCGAAGTATTCCGGGTGGGCGGCAAACTCTTTACTGTTTGCGGCGAGAATACTGTCGTAGGCGTGGCCGCTATTGAGACGAAATCCTTGCGTGGCGCGGTTGCGAGTGCACCATTGTTTATACGGTTCGTTGTTGTAACCCCACAACCCCCAGTTGTACCAAATTCGCCGCGCGTAAAAGTCGGGACGCTCGTTTGCATTGACCGCCAGTTTCAGGTCACGTGCTTTGGGGATGATCTCCCACGTCGGACCGGGAAAGAACTGCCGATAGCCCAGGCGATATAGTAAGTCCCATGTCGCGTGCGACACGGCCAGGTCCGATGAGCCAAGCAAATACAACCCGTTCGCATGCGAACGTAAAACATAATCTTCGCGATGAAACGGTCCCGCTTCAAACTCAATCTTCAGCGGCAGCGCGGCAAACTCACTCGGCTGACCTACGACAATGCCACGACTGCCGTCACCCGTTTCAACAACAAACATCGCGCCACTCATCTTGCCGAGATATGTCGCCAGTTCTGCAGCAATTTGCTTGACTTCTTTCGACGCCCGCTCACTGACGACAATCGATAGCGCTGCGGTGCCCTTACTCGACAGTTCGACGACAGGCAGGTCCGCCCCCAGGCCTATGGCAGATAGATAGAACGAGAACAGCAGCCCCATCGCGATCATTTGGATAGAGTTTTTCATGTCAGATACTCACACTTGTTTCTATGGAGCGCCTTATTCTTTGGTTTGTGGTTTAGGTTGCGAAGGAATTTCAAGTTGCACGAAACTTTCGGGGCCGGTCTTACCGCTACCTTGAACGATGCGAACACGAATTTCGTGCTTGCCCGGCGTCGCATAGATCGAGCAGCGGTTGTTGCCCCAGCCATAGCGTCGATCGTCTTTCACACCGCTCCAGCCCAGACGTTCACCATAACCTTCGGTGATGTTCCCATCGGGTAGATCTTCCCATTTCTGACCATCGACGCTCACCTGATAATGATCGAAATCAATATCCGCTTGCCAGAACTGGAAGAACACCAAGTTATTTTCATTAGGACAAACGCGAATCATGACGCGGTCTGATGGCTTCCACGAGACGACAGCGGGGTCCGAAATAGTCCACGCGGTGAGCCGTTCGTTACGCGTGTACCACATGGACATATTCTGCTTCTCCCATGGGATGGTTTTATCATCAGTCCATTCGACGGTATGCCAGCGTTTGTCAAACACATCTTCCATGTGCTTGTAGCGCGGCGTGTTGGTCACGATATCATTGTGCGTCAGCCAGCGAAGGTAGTAAAAAAGATTGGTCGGCACCCGGTCGCTTCCCGTTCGATTGCCGGTTGGACGAACCTCGGTCACCTTGTCGAGTGTTTTGTTGACGATGTGCTGATGCATCTCCAGTGCACTTTGCGGCGTTCCCTTCGCGGTGTAGTAGACATCGAAATCTTTGTGCGCTGTCGAATCGATCACAGCCCACTTCTCATATTCACGCAGATAAACTTCCACAAGAAAATGGTTGGCGGGATTGTGTTGCACGCCGGATTCAATGAAACGACATGCCATGCCTTGCGAGATGCAAGCCTGCTGAAAGACCATCGCAGCTTGACCGCACCAGACGGTTTCCTTTCGCTTCGCTCCTTCCAGTAAGGCGATCGCGCTCCAGTCATTGAATACTTTGGGGGCAGGGCGACCGTAGACAAGTGAACCAAAGGTCCACGCTTTGAGTGCCACGACACGGTCCAGATCGGTCTTCGCGTGACGCACCACCTCGTCCAGTTTGTAGTCGCGCCGAAGCTGTTGAATCTTCGGATGACTGGGCCGATCGAAGATGAAGAACTCCGCCCAAGGAGAGATATCACCGTGGTCGTAAGCGGTGATGGTGACCTTGGGGCCTTTCGTGTTGTTCAGAGGGTCTGGCCCTTTGCGCGTCGAAGATTCTTCGGCACAAAGCACAGCCGTCGCAGTGAGGAGGATGAGGCATGCTAGAAGACGTGTCGGAAAGTCTCGATTCATTGGATGTTACTTTCAATGGGAAGACAGCACGCAGCATGGTCACATTCGGTCAGCTCAGTTGCAACGCGCCTAGTCTCGTTATCATAACCATCTGGCCTGTTTGATCCGTTACCTCTTCAGGCGACTTTCCAAACTCCATCATGACATCGATGAGGAAATTCAGAATGCATTATCCCTTCCTAGCATTGCTCACCGTTCTAATGTTGTTACAGGGTGAGACGCAAGCGGAGGATCTGGTCATTGCCAGGCGTGGGCAGACCGAGGCCACGGTCGTGGTGAGCGCCAATGCGGGCACGTGGGAAAAGAAGGCCGCCGAAGATCTGGTGCATTTCATCGAGCTTATGACCGGGAGTCGACCGAAGCTCGCTGCGACTGTCGGGACCGGACCGACTATTTTCGTCGGTTCAGCTGCCTTGGCAGCCGAGCCGAAGTTACAAGCGGCGCTCGCAAAGGTGGCGAAAACAAATCCGCTGATTCGCGCCGACGCCATCGTGGTCCGCCGCAAGGGCACTCACGTTTATCTGGCAGGCACGAATGATGAGTCGCACTACTTCGCCGTCGTCCGTTTACTCAATGACTGGGGCTGCCGCTGGTATATGCCCACCCAATTTGGCGAGTGCATCCCACATCACGACACGTTAACACTGGGCGAAGTCGATCTCGCCTACGCCCCGCCGTTCGAGTTGCGTCACTATTGGTTGAGTTGGAACGGTGACCAAACAGGTGCCAGCGAGTTTCGTCGTCGGAATTTCATGACGGAAACCAGTTTTGCCGGAATGGGGCACGCACTGGGCAAGTACACCAGCAAACTTGTTCCCGAGGGGAAGTCGATGTTCAACGTGCCTTTGGCGGAAGAGGCAACGGCGAAGGCCATCGCTCAGCAACTCGACACGGCCTATGCCAAGGGCGATGTTGCTGGCATTTCGCTGGCGATCGAAGACGGGAATTACACGAACGACTCGCCGCGCGATGCCGCATTGCAGGCGGGACTTCGTGACAAGTACGCGCTGGAGCCTTCGAATACGGATGCAATGATGACGCTCTACAACAACGTCGCAAAAATCCTGCGCGAGAAGCACCCCGACAGCAAAACCAAGATCGGCGGCATGGCGTACGCCAATGTGACCATCCCGCCACAACAGGTCACGGACATCGAACCCAATATCGTGATGTGGATCGCACCGATTGATATCGATCCCAATCACGGCATGGATGATCCGGACTCACCCCCGAAAGGTGAGTATCGCGAGATGCTGTATCGCTGGGCCGAACTGATGAAAGGACGGTTGGCCGTTTACGACTATGACCAGGGTCAACTTGTTTGGCGTGATTTGCCCAATCCTTCCCATCAAGCATTTGCCAAAGATGTGAAGCACTATCAAAAGGCCGGCATTCTGGGCGTTGGAACAGAGAGCCGAGGCGCGATGGCGACCACGTTCTGCAATTTGTTCTTTCGAGGACAGTTGATGTGGAATCCGAACGCGGATGTCAACGCGTTACTCGCTGAGTTCTACGCGAATTTCTACGGCCCGGCAGCGGAACCGATGGCTCAGTATTGGAACGCAATATATAAGGTATGGGACGAAACCCTTGCTACCGAACACGAGTACTTTATAGCTCCTGTGATTTACACGCCGGAATTGTTGGCGACGCTCAAGCAACATCTCGCAAAGGCCCAATCGTTGGTCTCAACTCTGCAGCATAAAGAAAATCCAACTCGAAACGAGAAGTTGTACGTCGAGCGCATGAAGTTCACACAACTGAGTTTTGACCTTATCCAGCAGTACATGGCGATGACGGCGGCGGGAGCAGGACAGTGCGACTACGTGACGGCCGCTGCGGCGGGTGACCAAGGACTGGCCGCCCGAGAAAAACTGACCGAGATGAATGGAACATTCACCACGTACAAAAATATTGGTGAACATGGTGCCGCGTGGTGGCCGGGCGAAGTCGCACAGATGAAATCGCTGGCTCAACTAACCGACGGAACCCGTGGGACCCTCATTACCAAGACGCCACTGGAGTGGGCATTTCGACGAGATCCACACGATACCGGCCTTGCTCGAGGATGGGGTTACGGACAAGCTGATCTCTCCTTCTGGAACACAGAGGGCAAAATGTTTTCTCTCGAAAAACGCAAGGACTATCCCGACGCGTGGGAACAAGTACGGACGGATATTTACATCCAGGGGCAAGGTGTCAGGCATGCCGACCGTCAGAGTTACACGGGACATTACTGGTATCAAACGCCATTGGAGCTGAGGGCCGAACAGGTGAAGGGTTCACTTCACCTGATGTTCCCCGGACTGTTCAACGAGTGCTGGCTATATATCAACGGCCAGATGGTCGCCCATCGAAAATACAGCGAGCCATGGTGGCGAAATGATTACACATTCCAATGGGATGTAGATGTGACGGGCAAACTCAAGCCTGGGAACAACACGATTACTCTGCGAGGGAATTGCCCACACCATTTCGGCGGCCTGTTTCGTCGCCCATTCCTCTACCAGACGAAATCCGATTTGCCCTGAATAGGTTGATCACTTCTGGAACTCCTGACCCAGTGCATATGAGAGAACTCCATCACGGTTTGGAACTGTTCCGATACCCCAACGTGAATGTTCAGGCACGCGCTCGATTTCTTCGACTTCAGCCATGAGTTCGCCGACTACCGGCGACTACCGTTTCTGATAACCGGTAGTACTGTTCTTGAGTGTTTCTCAGTGCTTTTGAATGTTGATGATTGCAATAGTGGGACAGGACGCTAAACTAATGAAAACTCATAATTTCTGACCTTACAAAGGTATACGGACTACCGGCTTCCAAGCTGAATGTTGAGGGTTCGAGTCCCTTCGCCCGCTTTGGATTTTTTCTCTTGCAGCCGATCGCTAACTACGCCCAAGCACATTGGTGCTGTCGACTTTCGCCAATTGCTTTCTACGATCGCGTCGATGGGAGCCACTTGAGTAGCTCAGCTTTGGGCAGGCAGTTGATCACATCATCTTTTGTTGCTCCGGCGCGCTGGGCGGTGAGGATGCCGTATTGCAGTTCGTTGAGGTCGGCTGGGCCGTGGGCATCGGTGTTGATGGCGAGCTTCACGCCTGCTTCGATTGCCATGCGGGCATGTATGTCGCGCAAATCCAGTCGCCAGGAGTTGGCGTTGATTTCCAATGCGATGCCACGCGCTTTCGCAGCAGCGATGATCTTTTTCATATCCGGGCTCAGGCCTTCGCGGCGATTGACGAAGCGTCCTGTCGGATGGCCCAGAATAGTGACGCACGGATTCTCGATCGCTTTGAGCAATCGCGTAGTCGCCTTCTCCGGGTCTTGCGTCAGCGCTGCGTGCGGACTGGCGACGACGACATCGAGCTGCGACAGAAGGCTGTTGGGATAATCGAGTTTGCCATCGCTGAGAATATCGACCTCGGTACCTGCGAGGATGGTGATGGTCTTTTTCATCTCGTCTGCGACTTTGCGAATTTCGACGAGGTGCTTTTCCATTCGTTTTTCATCGAGGCCGTTGGCTTGGAACTGGCTCCTGGAGTGATCGGTGACGGCGACGACTTCCAGGCCATGCTCTGCCGCAGCTTCAGCGAGGCCGCGAATGGACCACATGCCATCGCTGGCGGTGGTATGGGCGTGGAGTTCTGCTTTGATGTCGGAGAGCTTTAGGAGTGCGGGGAGTTTGCCTTTTTCCGAAAGCGCGATTTCGCCACGGTCTTCGCGTAGCGTCGGAGCGATCCACGCCAGGCCCAGGGCTTTGTAAACCTCTTCTTCGGTCGCGGCGGCCACGAGCGTTTTTGCATCGTCTTTGTAGAGGCCGTATTCATTGAGCCGGGCGTGTTGTTTGATGGCGCGCTCGCGCATGAGGATGTTGTGTTCCTTGGAGCCGGTGAAATACATGAGCGCTGCGCCAAAAGAGGAAGGCTCGATGACGCGCAGATCGACTTGCAGATTATCAGTGGTGCGCACGCTGGATTTCGTTTCGCCGTGCGCGAGCACTTGGCTGACGACATCGAGCTTGATGAAAAACTCGCTGATCGCCGCCGCATCTTTCGCGTCGGCAGCAACGAGGATGTCGATATCGCCAATGGTCTCTTTGCCTCGGCGAAGGCTTCCTGCGAATTCGCATTGCTTGACAGTCTTAAGATCGCGCAGCTTGTTCACGAACCACTTGGCCATCGGCATCGCCTGACCGATGCGTACACGGCCGCCTGCCGTCTGGGAGAAGGTGAGCGATTTACGCAGGTTTTCCAGCTTCTTTTCGCCCATGCCCGGCAGGTTGCTCAACTGATCACCTTTGAGCTTTTCTGCGAGCTCTGCTTTGCTGGTGATACCTGCTTCCTTCCAGAACATGGCGATGGTCTTGGGGCCAAGACCGGAGATTTCGCGCAATTCCAAAAGTGTTGGCGGAATCTTCGTGAGCAGTTCATCGTGATCCTTCATCTTGCCCGTGATCAAAAATTCTGCGATGCGCTCCGCAGAACTTTTACCGATGCCTTCGATCTTCGATAGCTTGCTGACCTCAGGGCCGATGGCAGCGACATCCTCGGGCAGTTCTTCAAGGACGCGGGTGATCTTGCGGAAGGCATTGATGCGAAAGCGATCACCTTCGAGAATCTCTAGCACATCTGCCATCTGAGAAAAAAATGCAGCGAGGGTTTGATTGGTGGTGGCCATGCGGGGATTGTAGAAGATGCAAAGGCCACTGACCCGCCGTGATGGCTCACATGATCGCGAGGCTACTTCATGCAACATCATGCAATAGTGTGTTGCCAGAACTGCTGCGACCATGCATGACTTTTCCAGCGATCTTTCGTTACCAGTTCACGGACGGTGACAGTCTTCGCGGCGATCTCAAAATAGAAGAAGCTTTGATGGTCGGAAGCGAAATGACTTGAGTTATCGACATTGAAAACGGCCAATCCTTCCTTGGATTTAGTGGACTGCCCATCCCAACGAAAGACAGAGCGCGCATGTGTATGGCCATAGAGAATGGCGGCGATGTTGTAAGGCTTGATCACTGCGTGGTACGCAGCGACATCGCACGGGTGCCATTCCCGGCTCAGGTTTTTCGGATCATCGGCATCGCATGCGACGGTGTATCGGCCCAGATCGACGTGATGAGTGATGACGATGGGCTTGCGACTGTCTCCGATATTTTTCTTGAGATCATCCTTGAGAAAATCGAGGCTCTCCATGGGGTTGTATCGCCGCTTCTGCGTCACCTCTTTGACCTGACCTACGGTGATGCCGAGGTTGATAAAGCGGACATGCCCCCAGTTCCACGCGTAGTGGAGTCCATTGGATGAAACGTGGTCGATGGCAGGTCGCTGTTTGTTGCGCTCAAGGATGCCTTCGATCACCAGTCCCTTCCCCGGTGGACTGTCATGGTTTCCGTGTACTTCATAGACGGGATATTTCAGCTTGCCATCTTTGCCGGTGAGTCCATAGTCCGCCACAAAGGCTTTCCATTCGGTGCGTTGCATGGCTTCGTGGATGGGGCCGGTCTTGTCGCCGCTGTCGATGAGGTCTCCGCCGTGGATCACACCTTGAGGAGTCGCGACGTTGCCGCCTCCTAGCTCATCAGGAATTGTTGAACCGGGAAGTTGGTTGAGTGTTGTGATGAGTTGCCCGCATGTGGCGGCTGATTCTTCGTCAATCTTCGCAGGTTCATCTTTCTCGGCGAGGTAGTGCGTGTCGCTGACGAAGAAGAAGGTGACCTTGGATTCCTCCGCATTGTTCTGTGCACCCATCGCTGTCGTGGCGAACAGGGCGGAACTCGTGGCGAGCATCTGACGGCGAGATATGTTGAGAGGATGCTTCATACTTTTTGCCTATAAAAAAAGCCCGATACGCGTTTGCCTATCGGGCTTGTGTTGTTGAGTGAGACAACGATTGTCACGGTGTCTTGATGGTCACATTGCGATACCAGACGGGTTGGCCGTGATCTTGGAAACCGATGTGGCCGGTGCGTGGCATGTCCTTGAGTGCGGTGGGGAATTTGTTCTTGGTGCCATCGGGATTCTTGTTGGCTTGCGTCCACTGATCGAGATCCGCTTCGTTGATCTTTTCGCCGTTGATGAAAATGGTGATCTTCGGGCCTTTGCAGATCATCTTGTAAGTGTTCCATTCGCCAGCGGGATTGACAGTCGTTTTGCTTGCAGCCTGAGCGTCATAGAGCGAACCCACGCTGTGTTTGTCAGGCTTCTTGCCGTGGGAGTCCATCACCTGAATCTCGAAGCCTTCACTGACGGGGTTCTTGGGATTGGTGCGGAAGAAGATACCGCTGTTGCAGCCTTTGGAGACTTTGAAATCGAGATCGAGTTCGAAGTCGCCGTAGGTTTCTTTGGTCCAGATGTAGCCGCCACCTTTGACGAGCGACATCGCGCCATCTTCGATCACCCAGCCATCTTTATTGAAGGTCCAGCCATCGAGGCTCTTGCCATCGAACAGGATTTTTTTGCCGCTCTTGTCGCTCTTGTCGCTGCTATCAGCGGTGGCGATGGCGCTGCTGCTGCTCGATGATTCCGTCGCTGCGGCAGCCTTCTTGTCGCTGGGCGTAGCATCCGCTTTCAGATCACCCAGCGCGAACTGGATGCCATCGAGATAGAACTGCATGATCGCCGGGTTCCAGTAAATCTCTTCGCGGTGACCCAGTGAACTGTAGAAGATGTGGCCCTTCTCGTAGTCGCGAATCCAGGCGACGCCAAAGTCATCATCCTTGCGGTTGATGCCGCCTTTTTTCATGTTGGTCTTGCTGGTATCCAGGCGAAGCAGAATGCGCAGATTGCCTCGGCTGTAAGGCTCTTTGAACTGATAAATCTCGTCGGTGATTGCGAAGTCCTGTCCTTCGAAAGTTTTGAGCAGAGGGTGCTTGGGGTCTTCGAGTTTGATGCCGACTTTTTCGTGCCAGGGGTGGCCCCAGAAGTAGCCGCCGATGATCAGGCCGAACTCTTTCCAGTTGTACTGTGCATCACTGGCGGCATGAAAGCCCGCGAGGCCGCCGCCTGCTGCGAGGAAGTCGAGCAGATTCTTGCGGCGGGATTCGACCTTTTCCTTGGCATTCTTCGAGTCCGCGTCGTACTGCGCCTTGGCAGCTTTCCATGCCGCGAGTTTGGCTTCGTAGTTGGGGTCGGGCTTGTTGGGATCGTTCTTGGGCTCGCCGCCGGGATTGCGAGGCATCAGCCAGTCGCCGGTGGTGTTGACCATGACGATCGCGTCATAGCCTTTGAGGTCATCGAAGACCGCCGGATCGCTGCTGGTGACTGATGTATAGGCGCCGGTCTTCTTGCCCATCGCTTCGACCGCGTAAGCACCATAAGGAATCGAGCTGTGCACAAAGCCCGCAGCAAAGGTGTAGATCAAAACCTTGTGCTGCTTCGATGGCTTGACCGTCGCCTTGGCGGGCAGGGCGTCATCGATCTTCTTGACGAAATCAGGGTTGAGGTTCTGAGCGTGTGCCAGTGAGGTCATCAGCGACAAAGCCGCGACCATGCAGGCGATGAGAAAAGTTTTTGAACGATGAGCGAACATGGCGTTCTCCTGACGGAAGGTTGGTGAAAGTGAAGAGGCGTGAATGGAACCTTGACTATCTTACGAATGGGCTTGATGCGGCGGCCTACTCAGTTACACAATTTGCAGTGAATGCAGTGAAGATTGACTCATGTCGCGTGCTCACTGGAACGCATCCCACAGCCGTTGAAACTCCCCGTAAAACTCTTTGCAGAGCGATGGGTCATTGGTGATGAGGATGTTTTCCTGATTGTGAATCGCTGCTGAACGGGTCCAGTTGTAGCTGCCATTGAGAAGCGTGTCGTCGTCGAAGATGGCGAACTTGTGATGCATGTGGTGATCGGTTGACTCAAGGCGAACGGGAACGCCTTCACGGATGAGGCGGTCAATGTCGGAGCCGACGTCGCGAGACTTGTCTTCATCGGTGATGACGCGCACCGCGACGCCGCGCTGGTGAGCCTCAAAAATAGCGCGGGCGATCTGGTCATAGGTGATGGTGAAGACGCAGATGTCGAGCGTTGATTTTGCCTGATGAATCATATCAACGATGCGAGCGGCACAGTCATCGCCGGGCGTGAAGTAGGCATGCGATTCAACCTTGCGCGGCGGAGCCGTGGGCGTCATCAGCTTGACGACATCTTCGAGCCATTCGAGTACGCCGTCGCGTTGCCCCAGATGTTCTTTGGCCAAGGCGAAGGCGCGATGGCGATAGAGCGACAAGGCCCTGAAATCAGGGGATTCCTCAGCGATCACCTGCGAGAGTGCCTGCCGTTCATTGCGGGTGAACTTCTCATCTTCAAGTGTGGCCTTGAGCATCTGGTCGAGTGTGCTTAGTTCCAATTCACTGTTCCTTGGAGTGAGTATCAGATGACGCGGCGGCAGCAGATTTACCGGCGGTGAACGCGGATGATACGACCGATGGAGCAACCCATGGACGCGAAGCGCTGATGCGGATGGCGGTGTGGAGTTCGCTGCTGAGTTCGGAGAGAATCAGGAGCAGGCCGGTGAAGAAGAGCCATGCGATGACGCTGCCTCCGCAAATGAGGCAGCTCCACGGAATGCTGTTGTCGCCACTGAATGTCGAGAACGCGGCGACTACATGCTGGGCGAAGAGGAGCACCAGCGCGGCACCGACGCCATTAATGCGTCGAGTCATGCCGAAGTAGCTGGATCGGATGGCAAGATTCTTAAGTGAATGAAGCAGCATAGCCATCAAGATGAGCCAAGTTGCCATCGCAATCCAGTGTGCAATATGTGAAAAAAAAAAGGATGCAGGGATGGTCTTGCTCAGTTGAGCGAGGGCGAAAATGCCGAAACTCGCAGCAGTCAAGGCGCAGCAGAATCGAGTCAAACGGCGGGAGCTGACCAGCGATTCGATCGCAGCGATGCGTGGCTCTACGGTTGTGATTTGAATGATGCCAAAAATGGCGACAACGACTGATGCTTGAATCAATGCGAGCAATATGAGTTCGCCCGTCAGTCCGAAGAGGGGAATAATCGTCATCAAACCGCCCCAGATAGTGGTGATGACATGAATGATCGTTGCGGCGATGATCAGTCGTGTGCCGCGATGTAGGTTGCGCAACCAGCGAACGCTCGCAAAGCGAAGCTGGTGGCCATGCGTGGTCCATTCGACTGCGGTGCCGCACTCGGGACATGACTGATCGAAACGCAACCCGCGCAGGTTGTAACTGCATTCTCGACAGGCGAGATCGGCGCGGACTTCACGAACCAAAGGCTGCCAATTTTCTTCCACGCGCAAAGCGTAGCAGAGTCATGGTGTGTTCGAGAAATGTCTCTGTTTAGCGGCGGGCCAAAGGCTCTGCGGCGGCCCGCGTTCGCGCCCGTTACGGAAATATCCCGCGCAGTGCATACACCCGGCCGATGTAATCGAGCGCTGCACAGTACGACGCGGTGCGCATGCCGCACTCGTATTTGTGAGCGCACAGTTTCGTGCGCCTTGCCGCGAAAACCATGTGCTTCTTGAGCAGATCATCCACGACATCGGAGTCCCACGTCTCTGCTTGCCTGTTCTGTTTCCACTCGAAGTAGGAGACCGTGACGCCGCCTGCGTTGCACAAAATCGCGGGCAGGATTTCGATGCCTCGTTCGATGAGCACGCGCTCACCGGCAGGGGTCACAGGAGCATTGGCCGCTTCGACGAGCACTTTGCAATCGATGATCTTAGCGGTGTGCTGATCGATCATTTGTTCGAGCGCTGCGGGGATGTAGAGATCAACTTTCGTTGTGTGGAACTGCTGCGTGGTGATGGCTTCGGCGCCGGTGAAGCCTGCGATGCCGCCGGTCTTTTCGACGTGAGTTGCTAGAGCCTCGGCATCGATGCCACGATCATTGTGAATAGCGCCGGTGTGATCGAGCACAGCCTTGAGCTTCGCGCCTTTTTGTGCAAGCAGTCTGCCGGTCCACGAACCGACGTTGCCGTAGCCGATGAGTGAAAACGTCGCGGTTTCCAGCGGAATACCAAGCTCAGGCACGATCTCTTCAAGCACATAAACCACGCCTTGGCCCGTCGCTTTGTTGCGACCATGCGAGCCGCCAAACTCTATCGGCTTACCCGTCACCACACCCAGCCCGCGCGTTCGGCCATGCGGATCGGAAAGGTTCATGTAGGTGTCCGCCATCCACGCCATGTGCTGACTGGTGGTGCCGACATCGGGTGCGGGAATGTCGTAGTCCGGGCCGATGTTGGTGCCCAGCGCTGTCGTGAAGCGGCGCGTCATGCGCATCATTTCACCAGCACTGTGCGCACGTGGATCAATACGCACCGCGCCTTTAGCGCCGCCATAGGGAAGGCGAACCAGTGCACACTTCATGGTCATGATCGCAGCGAGTGCTTTGACGTGATCGAGGCTGACATCGTGGTGATAGCGAATGCCGCCTTTGAAGGGGCCAAGCACATTGTTGTGCTGCACGCGATAGCCTTTGAAGAGGCGATACGAGCCGTCATCCATCATGACGGGGAAGTGCACCATGATTTCGTTCTTCGGCTGCGCCAGCACGAGATGCAATTGCTCAGGCAACTCGCAGGTCTCGGCGGCATGCAGGACTGAACCGATGGTTTGAAAGTAAATGTTGTCCGGCTGATAGGCCAGTTCCAACTGCTTGAAAACATCGTCAATGCGAGCCATGAAAAATCTCCCTGGTGCGATCGGCGTGGACCATGCCTATGCAAGTGTTCAATGTCCAGCGGAAATTGCAAGTCGCCGCTGCGATTCTTCACGAAGCATAACGAGAAGGGCGGTCCATATAACCTGCCATCGGCATGCTTGCTGCGCACGCTTGATTGCGACTGTGCACTCATCATCATGCAGCAAATCCGCTGAGCGACTTTCATCCCTGCAAGCTTCTCGCTCTCCACGTACAATCGCCGTCTAAGGTTCTATTCCATGAGGATATTTCACGTCGTCTGGGTGCATTGATGGCCAAGTCCAAGAACACGCGATCGAGTACGAAGAAAGAACTGGAAGTGTTGCCTCCCGCGGCAGTCTCCCCGGCATTGCCACCGGCTGCGCCGCTGGTGCCCGAGCCAGTCGTAGAGTCTGAGGAGGATGTGCACGCGCGCAACCGCCGCGCTGAGCCGATGCTCTTCGAGATTGCGTGGGAAGTGTGTAATCAGGTTGGCGGCATCTACACCGTGCTGCGTTCCAAAGTGCCCAGTATGGTCGATCGCTGGAGCAGTCGTTATTGCCTCATCGGGCCATACAACCATCAGACGGCGTCTGTGGAATTTGAAGAAGCACCGCTCACCGGCGCTGTCGGCCAGGCTGTCAAACAACTACGCGACATGGGCATCACCGCGCACTATGGGCGCTGGCTTATCACCGGTCGGCCAAACGTCGTGCTGCTCGATCATGTTTCAATCTTCAACCGTCTACACGAAATCAAATATCACCTCTGGCAGAACCACGGCATCCCCACGCCCGCTAGTGATGAACTGATCAACAACGTCGTCGCTTTCGGCGAAATCGTTCGCTTGTTCCTTTGGGCGGTGTCGCAGAAAGAGTCGCCGCGTCGGCCGATTTTGGCGCACTTTCACGAATGGATGGCGGGCACCGCGATCCCCTCGCTGCGGCGCGATCAGTGGCCCGGCGGCATCATCTTCACCACCCATGCCACCATTCTGGGTCGCTACCTGGCGATGAATGATCCGGTCTTTTACGACCATCTTTCATTCTTCGATCCCGAAAAAGAAGCAAAGAATTTCAACGTCGAAGCGCAGCATGGCATCGAGCGTGCAGCAGCGCATGGCTCGCACGTCTTCACGACTGTTTCCGATGTCACCGCCCTGGAATGTCGCAGCCTTCTTGGAAGGCAGCCCGATCTGCTGCTGCCCAATGGTCTGAATATTCGCAGGTTCGAGCGGTTGCACGAGATGCAGAATCTCCACCGCGTCTATAAGGAGAAGGTGCACGAGTTCACCATGGGGCACTTCTTCCCCAGCTATTCATTCGACCTCGATCGCACGCTCTATTTCTTCACCAGTGGTCGCTACGAATATCGCAACAAGGGCCTCGATCTCACCATCGAGGCGCTGGCCCGGCTCAACTACCGCATGAAACTGGCGGGGGTGAAGCTGACGGTGGTGGCGTTTATCATCACCAAGCGGCCGTTCAAGTCGATCAACGTGCATGCGCTGCATAACCGCGCCATGCTCGATGAATTCAAGGAAGTCAGCGATCAGATCAAGACGCAGGTGGGCGACAAGCTTTTCCGCGCAGGCACGGAAGGACGCATTCCCGATCTCAATACGTTTGTCGATGACTACTGGCGGCTGCGCCTTCGCCGAACGATTCATGCATGGAAGAGCAGCATGCCGCCGGGTATTGTGACGCATGACTTGGTTGATGATCGCAATGATGAAGTGCTCAATCAGCTGCGCCATTCGCAGCTATGGAACAAGCAGGAAGACCCGGTGAAGGTGATCTACCACCCGGACTTCGTGAACTCGACTAATCCACTTTGGGGCATGGAGTACGATCAGTTTGTGCGCGGTTGTCACCTGGGTATTTTCCCAAGCTACTACGAACCTTGGGGCTACACGCCGCTCGAGTCAATCGCTTCGGGTGTGCCTGCGGTGACGAGTGATCTTTCAGGCTTTGGTTCGTATCTGTTGCAGCTCTTGCCCGAGCACGATCAGCGCGGCATCTACTGTATTCATCGTCGCTACTCTTCATTCGATCAGTCTGCGGATGAGTTGGCGGATTTGATGTTCCGATTCTGCCAACTGAATCAGCGCGAACGAATCGCGCTGAGAAACGCAGTGGAAAGCTTTGCGGAACACTTCGACTGGCACAACCTGGGGCGTCGCTACAACGAAGCGCACGAACTGGCGCTGGATCGCATTGCGTGAGATGAGATTTCATTCACAGCCGCAGCGTCCTCGCTGCGCGTCTGCGAATTGCACGCGCAGCGAGGACGCTGCGGCTACAAAAAGCGAAGCGCATCAGGTCACTCTTCGGTTATGAACGATTGAGTTTACGACGAATCAGCTTCGCACGCGCTTCGCGCCTTGCTGCCTGATCCATTTCGCTGCCTGTGAGTTTTTGCAGATGTGCGGGTTGCGTTGAGAGAAAGAGATCGTTGATCGTGGGAATATCGACCGTATCAATGCGGCCAAGGTTCACGCCCAATCGCAAATGACTGAGCAGTTGCAACACCTCTTCGGTACTCATGGTGCGGGCATGAGTAAGTAGTCCCCACGCTCGCCAAATCTTGTCATCGAGTTGACTTGACCGCTGCTTGATGAGGGCCTGCCTGGCCTGTGTTTCGTAGGCGATGATCTGCGGCACGATGGTGCGCTCGAAGTCGGCCAGAATTTCTTCTTCGCCTCGGCCAAGCGTCGTCTGATTAGAAATCTGAAACAGATCGCCCAGCGCTTCAGAGCCTTCGCCGAAGAGACCGCGCACTGCAAGGTGCATGTCCCGCGCTGCCCGGCGAACCTTGTCAATCTCGCCTGTGAGCTGAAGCGCAGGCAGGTGAAGCATCACGCTGACGCGAATCCCTGTGCCCACATTTGTCGGACAAGCGGTCAGGTATCCCCACTGCTGACTGAATGCAAAATCGAGCTTCGATTCCAGCGCATCATCAATGCGATTGACCTGATCAAACGCGGAGCCAAGCTGCATGCCTGAGCGCAGCACCTGAATGCGAAGCTGATCCTCTTCATTGACCATGATCGAAAAAGTTTCTTGCGCCCCGATGGCGACAGCGCGAGGGACTTTGTCAACCACTGCGTGATTTCGACTGATCAGATGCCTCTCGACCAGAAGCTGACGATCCACTTCCGGGCAATTTTTCAGTTCCACCCAGAGCACTTCATCGCCCATGTCCTGCTTCGTGATCGTCTCCCGGCAGCGATCGAGTACTTCCTGCTGCATGCGCGGCGTCGCCCGATTGACGAAAGAATAACCCGCCAGATTGCGAGCCAATCGAATGCGACTGGAGATGACCACTTCATTGTGTGGGCCAGCGCCGCGTAACCATTCGCCTGCATGTTCCGTGAGTTCACGAAGACTCATGACGCATCCTCCTCAAACCTGCGAACTTCATCGCGCAGGCGCGCCGCCAGTTCGTAATCTTCATTGGTCACCGCATCGCCCATGCGCTTGCGCAGGGCGAGCAGCTTCTGCTGACGCACTTCGCTCTCTTGACCATGCACGCGATGAGGCACCTTGCCGATGTGATGCGTGCCACCTTCCTGTGCGCGTTCGACCAGCGGCGAGAGCGGGCCTTTGAAAGCGGTGTAACAATTGGGGCAACCCATCAGACTGTGTTCGCGAAACTCAGCGAAGGTGAGTCCGCAGTGATCGCAACTGACTTCGGTGGTGGTGGTCGCAGCGCCGCTGTGCAGTTTGACGAAGTTGGTCAATAGTTCATTGATGGGGGTGTGAGCGGTCTTGATCGCCAAGCCTTCCTGTGACGCATGGGTATCGCACAGATGCTTTTCGATTTTCTGGCCTTTGATGATCTCCACCGAATGATGGGTCGCAGGCTTTTCGCAATGGTCACATTTTCGCTTCAATGAAGTGGTCCCTAGAGGAACAGCTTGAACTTGCGTGATTCTAGTAGCGTTCAAGAATGCGATCAAGAAATGAATCGGTCCATCGGCTGGCAGCACGTGAGCAAAAACTTGCCTTTCCTCCTGGCTTTGTACAATCGCGCACCGGTTCCAATTGTTTTTCATCTCAGGAGTCAACCATGCGAAGGTCATCACTGGCGGTCCTGTTGCTTACAGCTCTGTGCTCAACTTCCACTCTATGCGCGGGTGAACTGGCAGCAGGGGTGCGTGGTCTGGCAACGCGGGCGCCCAAGGAGATGAAGATCGATGGCGATCTTTCGGAGTTTAAGGATGCGTTCTGCACGCCGATTAATTACTTCCATCCTGACCTCAAGAATCGTCCTGCTCAGTTCTTTTACATGTGGGACGATGAAGCGTTTTACGCAGGGCTTCGAACACTCGACGAGCGGCCGGCCAACAACGCTTCCGATGATCGGCTGTGGGAAGGCGACGGTGTCGAGTGGTACTTCGATACCCGACAAGATGCCACGTTCCGTTCTAACGAATGGATCAACGCCAACAACGGCAGCGTGCATTGCTACTGGGTGGGGCTGGCGGGGCGTGAGATCAAGCCGCGCTTTTGTCTGCGTCCTGGGTTTCTCAATGCGATTCCCAAGCTTGGCGTGGAGGTGGGCGCTCGCCGGACGAAGCTGGGGGTGGAGGTGGAGTTTAAGATGCCTTGGAAGAATTTTCCGAAGTTTGAAGTGAAAGAGGATCGCGTGATAGCGCTGGACGCTGAGCTTTGCTATTCCGATGGCGGGCCACGCGTGGATCGGTTCTTTGCATATGGTTCGCCGCTCTCGGTGCAACAGCCTGCGAGCCTGGCGAAGATTCAGTTGGTTGGGAAGTTTGAGAAGGAGCACTGGGCCGCGTGTGGTGCGGTGATGATGCCGATGCGCTGTGATGTGTCGTGGAATCAACTGGGCAAAGCGGGTGGCCACGCTTATGTCACGATTCCGCCCAATCACGAAAGCGAGATCGGCAAGATCACGGTGCGCCTCACCGACCTTCAAGGCAAGACCATCGGCGAGTATGACGCGGATGTGCAGACCATTCAGAGTGATGGCAATTTCAAACGGGCTTACGCCCGCTGGCCACTCGATGATGCGACAGCAGGCGCGTTCCACGCCACCGCGATCGTGTTCGACAAAGAAGGCAAGGAGTTAACCCGCATCGCCCCGCGCCTGGTGAGCACGAGTATGCAGCAGGGGTACTGAATGAAAAGCGGGAAAGCGGGAAAGCGGAAAAGCGAGAAAGCAGGAAAGCGGAAAATGAGGATGCGGTGATGGAATATGGGGATCAAGTCGCCTTTATCATCGCCCGATAATGTTTTGGGAGGCATGGCCAATCTCGCGAAAGGAGCGAGCCATGTTTCGTCAAATGATCACTGTGGTCTGTCTGATTCTGATGCTTGCGATCACTGCGTCATGGGTGCGCAGTCTGGCGGTATCGGAAGCTTATCAATGGGATGTTTCGACGCACTGGTCGGTGGTGACGCGTCACGCTCAAGGGACGTTCACGATTGCCTGTCAGCAGGCGGGCGTGATCTTGTCGATGCCTCACTGGCTGGCGCTTGGCGCGCTGGCGGTTTGGCCGGTGTTTCACTTGCGGGTGAAACTGGATGATCGAAAATTGGTGGTGAAGAAGAAGTAGCTGACGCGAGCAAGTCGTCGCGATGGATTATCATCATCCGTGCATGGCGGATGAATCGGAACCAACTCTACCGCAGGCGTCTGGCGATGCTGACTTGCCTTTGCCTGTCGATGCGAAAACCGATGGAGCTGATGCTGCTCCATCATTGGCAACGGATGCCGCGCCGGATCAGGCGATTCAGTCGCAGCAGTCGGGCGAGTATCACCATGACTACGTGCCTTACCACGAGCAGCTTCTCCCCGACGCAACCAAAGAAGAACTGCTTGGCCCTCTGCCGCGTGCAACGCTTGCTTATGTCGCGGGCTTACTCGCAGCGCCTCTGATTCCCTGGGTTGCGCTCTGGCTGCTTGCGGCGGTGATCGCAGGTGCGATGCGATTATTTCTAAGTCATCGCACGCGCTCGGCTGCGCTGTGCGGCTATCTCGCGATCGCTTCGGTGGGCGGCGCATGGCTGCTGGCGCGTGAGCAGTATGTTTCATCAGATCATCTGATTCACTACCTCACCAGCGAGCCGCAGCTTGCTCGCGTCACTGCCACCATCGACAGCCCCGTCGCTGTCACGCGTACTCAGCGCGGCCCATTCGCTTCCTTTGCATTCGAGCCACCTTCAACCACGTTCACCGTTGATGTGCAATCCATTGTTGCCAATGGCATCGAGCAACCGACACAAGGCAAACTCATCGCCAAGTTACGACAAGCAGAGACACGTCTTCATCAAGGTGACCGCGTCATCATCACCGGCTGGATGCAACTGATCGATGGGCCAAGCAATCCCGGCGAATTCGACTATCGGCAGGTCTGCAAAGACCGCGGCATCCACGGCCGAATCACGATGAGTGTGCGCGGCAACTGCCAGCGCATCGAGTCGGGTTCTTCATGGACGCACTTGGGCATGCTCAGACAGCAGATTGCCGATGGTTGCTCGCAATCGCTTCGCAAAGGCATGCAGAACGACCCGGTGCGGCTGGCGTTTCTCGATACGCTTTTGCTGGGACGGTGGAGCCGTGATCTGGATGAACTGTCCGAGTCTTTTCGCAAGACAGGGCTGACGCACATCCTCTCCATCAGCGGCGCACACCTGACCATTTTGATGCTGCTCGTCTGGGCGGTGGTGCGACTGTTTATCAGTCATCCCTCGCGCGCCGCCATCGTGGTTTTGACCGTGCTAATTCTCTACATGATGGCGGTGCCTTGGCGTGCGCCGATTGTGCGCGCGGGGGTCATGGCGGGGCTGGTCTGCATCGGGGCGGCCAGCGGTCGCAGAGTGAGAGCAATCGACATGGTGGCTCTCTCGGCACTGATCATTTTCACCTGGCGTCCTGCGGATGTCTTCAATGCAGGGGCGCAGCTTAGCTATGGCGTTGTAGCGGGGTTGCTTGTGTTTACGCCGCGAGTCAGCCGATGGATACGGCCTGATCCTCTTATTGTTTCGCCGGTCGATGAAACGCGTACCAGAATCGAGCGGCGAGTGTGCGATTACCTTGCCATGAATCTCGTGGCATTTCTCATTGCGCTGCCGCTGGTGGCTTATCACTTTCAATGGGTCAGTCCGCTGGCGATGTTGCTTTCCATTTTGGCGCTACCGGTGATCACGGCGGCCATCGGGCTGGGCTATATGAAGATGCTCATCGGGCTGATCGTGCCCAGTATTGGCGCGATGCTGGCTGGCCCGCTCGAATGGATTGCTGACTCGATGACCAGTCTGGTCACGCATGCGGCGACGTGGCCCGCGTCTTCTGTTGCGCTGGGCAGTTCGCCTTCAGCGGTGTGGCTCGTCACTACGCTCGCGGTGGTCTGCGCTGCGATGGCGGGCGTGTTTGCCATGCGACGGAAGCTACTCGTGCTACTCGCCACGGCCTGCATCGCATGGCTGGCGCTTTTTCATCACCCATTGGCAGCAGCGATTCTTGAACCCTTCAAACATAAGTCGGCGATGCAGGTGAATATGTTCGCCGTCGGTGATGGCTCGTGCTTCCTCGTACAACTGGCGGGAACAGAGGAAAACTCGCCGCACACGCTGATGTTCGATTGCGGCTCGCTGGGGTTTCTCGATGTCGGCTCGCGTTCCATCGTGCCCGCTTTGCGACAGAACAACATCACACGCATCGATACACTGTTTCTTTCTCATGCTGATCTCGATCACTTCTGCGGCGTCATCGATCTGGTCAATTATATTTCAGTGAAGCGGGTGCTCATGCCGCCGCAGATGCTTCGTGAAGCAGAGGATGATGCGAGATCCGCAGCAGCACTGCTCGTCGATCATCTTCACGATAAACGCATTCCCATCGAAACCATCTCGCGCGGCTGGAGCGCCTCGCTTGGAAATGCACAAGCGACCGTCCACTGGCCACCGGCGGATTTCACTTCGGATCGCGCCAACTCCACGTCGTTGGTGCTTTCCCTGCACGCGGCCAATCGTCGTCTGATGCTCAGCGGCGATATTGATCAAATCGCCATTCCCAAGCTCATCGAGACCGGCGATGACCTTCGCGCAGACATCGCCGACCTGCCTCATCATGGCAGCTTCGTGCGCGCATCGCCGCAGTGGTTTGCCGCAGTCGCTCCGACGGTCGTTCTTCAATCCAGTGGACCGGCTCGACTGCGCACTGACCTGTGGGCTGACCTTCTTAATGATCCGAAACTCACCCGACTGGTCACCGCGAAGCTCGGCATGGTGCAGGTCAATGTTGAACTCGATGGTGCCATTGGTTGGAAAAGTTTTCGTTCGACGCCAGTGGTGGAAGTGCCCTGATGGTCCGCCTGATTGCTGGAGCAAATCAATCTGAATAATTCGAGTGCCACTGACTGTCCGTCGCTCGGAACGATTGTCTACAGGGCGATTGCGCATTGCATATTTCGTAGCTGAGTTTTGTCTACCTGCGCTTTTTTCATTTTCATTTGTCATTGTAAGTCGTTCTGTTTATTGAGATTAACTCGTGTCTAGGGGTAAACGGGTAGACGTCCACCCCCATCCCCTTCATGACGTAGAAATGATCGAACCAGTCAGAGCCAAGCGTAGTTTAGCATGGACTAAACAAATAATCAAGAGTTAAATCGAAAAGATATGCGCCACGCGACATCGTTATGCCTGCGCCTGAGTGGCACTAAACATGCTGCAACTTATTGATGCCGTTGAACGCGGCCACCTTATAGACTTCAGCGAGGGTGGGAAAGTTGAAGACGTTGTGAATGAAGTAATCGACGGTGCCGTTGAACGCCATGACCGCCTGTCCGATGTGGATCAGTTCAGTCGCACCGGTGCCGATGGCGTGGACGCCTAGAATGCGGCGATCTTCTTCGTGGATGAGCAGCTTGAGCATGCCGGTTTCATCGCCTAGGAGTTGGCCGCGTGCGATCTCGCGATAGCTGGCGATGCCTGCTTCGTATGGGATGCCTTGCTCGGTGAGTTCTTTTTCTGTCGCGCCGACCATGGAAATTTCAGGCACGGCATAAATGCCAAAGGGAAAGAGCGTGCTCATCGATTTCGTCTCGATGCCAAACGCATGACACGCAGCGCGCCTGCCTTGCTCCATCGCCGTCGATGCCAGCGCGGGGAAGCCGATGACATCCCCGGCAGCATAAATGTGAGGTACTTCGGTCTGATAGAACTCGTTGACCTTGAGCCGTTCGCGATCATCAAAAGTCAGCCCGGCATTTTCCAGTCCCAGCGCGCCGCACACACCCTGACGGCCGACGCAGTAAAGCAGTGACTGAGCTTTGAGATGTTTGCCCGACTCGAGCGTCGCCTGCACCAGCACACCATCGCCGTTGTGCGGTGGCAGTTCTACGATGCTTTCGACTTTCTCACCCATGCGAAGCGTGATGCCCATCTGCCGCATGTGATATTGAAATGCCTCGGCAATTTCGTGATCGAGAAAACCCAGCACATGGTCGCGCCCTTCAACGAGAATGACGCGCACGCCCAGCGTCGCCATGATGCAGGCATACTCGACACCGATGACGCCGCCGCCGACAACGATCAGTGACTTGGGCAATCGTCCCATGGCAAGTAGCGAGTCCGAGCAGAAGACATTGCGATCGTTGAATGGAATGCTTGCAGGCTTGGCGGGTTTGGTGCCCACTGCGATGACGATTTTTGCCGCGGTGATTTTTTCCGATTCTTCTGGCCGTTTGACTTGAATCAGATTGGGGCCTTCGAAGTGAGCCTTGCCCCAGATGAGGTCGATGTGATTGCGATCGAATTGATCGCGGATGACATCCCATTCATGCCGACTGACCTGATGCGAAACAGCAACCAGATCATCAATGGTGATGTCCCGCTTGACGCGATAGCTCTCGCCAAAGAGCCCGCGCTTGTTGGCACCGGTCAGATGCATGGCAGCTTCGCGCAGCGCTTTGGAAGGGAGCGTACCCGTGTTGACCTGCGCGCCGCCAAGGACGCTCGTCTTCTCAACGATGCAGACGCGTTTGCCGAGCTTGGCAGCTTGAATGGCGGCTTTCTGGCCAGCGGGGCCAGTGCCAATGACACAGAGATCGTAGTTTTTCATGGTGATTACTCGCCTCGAGCACAAGAAGAACGCAGGAGGGAAAAGCCAGTAGCAACAAAAAAATGCCTCGGCGAGAAGCACCTGAACATAGTGTAGCGGGGTTAGAAAGTTATGAGATAGCGGGAGAAGAAATGAAACAGGACCGGCGCATTTGGCTCGTACTCCCCTCACTTTTAGAGCCTGTATTAGAACCCCATATAGCCCCGGCTTTAGCCGGGGTAACGCAAGGAATCCGGCGGGTCTCCCCGGCCAAGGCCGGGGCTATATGGGGTTTTCATACACGCTCTTAGGGAGGGGCAGGGTCGAGTCATCGATGAAAGATATTGCTGTATTTCCCGCAGGAATGAT
>CAZYQL010000048.1:0-13363 GCA_964650055.1 uncultured Phycisphaeraceae bacterium
GCGGCGATGCCGTCGTCAGCGCCCGCATCCTGAGCAGAAACCTGGCCCGCGTTGCACACGAGAAAGAGCATGACAATGGCGCATGAACGAAAAAACATCATGGAGACTCCGCGTGGAAATTATCAAGTGCGCCGCCGCCAATGTTCCGGATTCTGTCGATCATGATGCACAGCGAGAATCACGACCTTCACAGAACGAATGCGATAAAGAATGCTGTAGGGATACACGCGAAGTCGCTTTGCGCGAACATCGCGATGAATCGCCGGATGCAAATCGGGCGACGGCAGATCAGGGCGACGGCACGTGCCACCTCTGCTGCAAACAGATCGCCACGACCTGTCTCTTGCTGCTCGTGCCAATCGAAAGCAGCGTCAAAATCACGCTTGGCCGCAGGCTTAAAGAGATGTGACCACGTCATCGTCCATGCCTCGCACGAGCATCACGAAGGACATCATCCCAAGCCTCGCCTTCGTCGGGGCGAGCATCGTCATCGGCAATACGACGATCGAGCTCTTCCTTCTGCTCGTCTGTCAACGTCAGGGATTGGGATGACATCTCATCAAGAATGGCTTGCATCAGAAGCATCAAGTCTTCACGAGGCAAACGCCTGATCTCATTCATCATGTTGGACATCGTCATGACGCTGACTCCTTACTTGGCCGCTGGCTGTATCATACGATTCTTCGCATGCTGACCCAGAAGGTCAATCACTTCACCGTCGCCACTCTGCGTGCAATGTATTCACGCACCACCGGCACCTTGCTCACCGCCGCCAGCTTCAAGGCCCGCGTCTTATCCGCAGCAACGAGCGGCTCAATCGCATACCAGTACATCAGCGGCAGGTTCTGATCCGCCTTGTCTTCCTCATGCTTGATCAGCTCTTCCACGATCGCCCAGCGCTGATTGGTGTCCATGCGAATCGCGGCGGAAGCCAGATACAGACGCACCACCGGCGATGCATCATCCTTTGCCAGTTGTGCCATCTTCGCAGCGACAGCTTCGGAGACTTTGAAATCTTCCATCTCGCACTGCATCGCCCAGCCTCGCACGTGTTCGTGTTTGCTGGCCAGCAGTTCGAGCGTGAGTGCTTCATCGATATCGCCGATGGCGTGCAATGCCCAGAGGGCACGAAGCTGACGCGTTTCATCTTCGTTATCACGCAGAATTGCGAGCAGTCCTTGCTTGAGTGCATCCGTACTCTTGCCAGCCGCAGCGCGATCCTGCATGACCTGCCTGGCCTGACGCACCCACCAGTCGTTCTTGTGCAGTTGCAGCTTCACGAGTTCTTCATCGCTGAGTTTATTCAGATCAATATTTTTGACTGCTGCAGGCGCACCATCTTTCACATAGTGAAACTTATAGATGCGCCCCGTGCCAAAGCCGGTCGTCTGATCGTGAGGCTTGACCTGATGACAGGGAAGCTTGTCATACCAGTCGCAGACAAACACGCCACCATCGGGGGCCACCTGAAGATTCAAGCCGCGATACCACTGGTCTTTGCTGTTCATCCAACCAGCGCCACGATCGCCATCCTTGGGTGCGCGATCGCTTGGGCCGAATTTCGCGGTGAAGCCGGAGCCTTTGCGCTCGATCCAGTCCACGTGAATTTTGTTGGCGTGGATGTTGTTCATGAAAATCTGATTGCGATACTCGGCTGGAAAATTATCGCCCAGATAAACCATGCAGCCTGCGAAGGCCGAGGCAAAGTGACTGTGCGTGCGAATGGTTTGAATATCTGCGTAGGTATTGGGGTTGAAGTGGCTGCCTGCCTGCCGCTTGTAGCGACCACCTTGTGCGACGTGATAGATGTGCGGGATGACGCAAGCGGTGATGAAGGCCTGGCCGTGATCGTTGAAATCGACACCCCACTGATTGGAGCCGCCTTCAGCGAAGATTTCGAAAATGTGCTTGGTCGGATGATAGCGCCAGACGCCTGCGTTGAGGCCGATGCGATCTTTGTCTGCGGTGCCGGGCTTGCCGACTTTCGAGTGCGTGAAAACGCCCTGGCATCCATAGAGCCAGCCATCAGGACCCCAGATGAAACTGTTGAGCGTTTCGTGCGTGTCGTGCGCACCCCAGCCATCGAGCAGCACCACCGGCTCACCATCAGGTTTGTCATCGCCATCTTTATCAGGAATAAAAAGCAGATTGGGCGGCGTGCCGACATAGACACCGCCAAAGCCGACGGCAATACCCGTGGCGAAATTGCCTTTGTCCCAGAAGAGCTTTTTGGTGTCGAACTTTCCATCGCCATCAACATCTTCGAGGATGACGATGCGGTCGCTGCCTTCCTTTTTCCAGTTGGGATAAGAGAGATTTTCTATGACCCAGAGCCTGCCTCGTGCATCCTGCGCGTAAGCGATTGGCTGCACGATGTCCGGCTCGGCAGCGAACACCTTCACCGCAAAACCTTCGGGCAGAATCATGTTCTCAATCGTCTGCGCTGGCTTCATGTAATCGCCAGGCGACGGTGTGCGATTGATCTGGGCGAAGGCGGGGGAAGAGGCGATTGACAAGAAGAAAAACAGAACCAGTTGAGATCGAAGCATGAGGTGCATCCTAAAAAAAGCGAATAGACGAAAAGCGTGGAACAAACCGTCATTGGCCATTGCCGGATCGATCCCGCTGGTTACTTCCAGGCCATCGGGTCACGCCAGAACAAGTAGATTCCGATCAGGACATAGCGAGAATCAGGACTATGACGGCCACTCCAATGAATATAAACCAATCAAGGATACGTTCGTTGGGATCGCCTGGCTGGTCAACATGGAACGTCGCTGGATCATCGGGGGCAAACGCTTTGCCACACTCGGGGCAACTAGGCTTGGGCAAGCTATCGAGATAATAGCCGCCGTTGATACATAGCGAAGTGGACATGGCACGGATTGTAACCGCACGATCCTGATTGCTAACGCTACAATCGAACCATGAAATATCCCACCATATTCGATGAACTCTTCGAGGCCGACGAAGCCGATCGATTCGCCATCACGATGAGGATGACGATGGATGAGAAATTCTTTGCGGGATATGAACTGTTCAAGCGTGAAGTGGAACGAATGAGGGTGGTGTTACGAAAGCAGTTCCCATCGATGAATGACCTCGACGTCGAGCGTACCATTGGGAATCGCTTAGACATGATGCAAGATGCGAAGGTATCGGCACCATGAAGAAAGTGAGCTTTGCATTTTGTGCGCTCCGCGCCCTTAGTTCACGCATAAGCAATTCACCATGTTGACGCCCTCATCACTGCGCATCCTCGACCTTGGACGCATGCCATATGCCAGTTGCCTCGCCATGCAGCGCGAGATTCATGCGCAGGTGGTTGCTGATGAATTGCCGCAGACCGTGCTGCTGGTTGAGCATGATCCGGTGATCACCATCAGTCGGCGCAAGACAGCAACGCAGCATCTGCTCGCCTCGCGCGATCAGCTCGCAAAGCTTGGCATCGATGTTCAGGAAACTGATCGCGGCGGCGATGTCACCTACCACGGCCCGGGGCAACTCGTGGCTTACCCCATCATTCGTTTCGCGCCGCTGCAACTGAACGTCAGCAGGTACATGCGACTGCTCGAACAGATCATCACCGATGCCATCGCACCCTTTGGCATCACGGGAGAGCGCGATGAATGTGCGACGGGCGTGTGGGTGAATTTGAATGCAATGCACAATGGCGCAGGCGCGGATGAGTCGGAATTACTGCGAAAACACGAACGAAAACTGCAACAGCGTGATGAACGTGAGCAATATGATGACGCTGATCCAAACCTCCCCCAGCCCCTCCCTCAGAGGAAGGGGAGTCAGACGTGTCACATCAAGAGCACGGCGAAGATCGCAGCGCTGGGCGTGCGACTTTCCCGCAATGTTTCTATGCATGGGCTTGCACTGAATGTGACGACGAACCTTTCGCACTTTAATACGATCGTTCCGTGTGGCCTGCTCAATCGATCTGTTACCAGCATGCAGCAACTGCTGGGCGATAGCACGCCTTCGATGGAGCAGGTCAAGGCGAGTCTGTCACTGGCGCTGGAGCGCCATCTTTCACCGCCGCCCCTTAGCGAGATGGATTCCGCTCAATGGGTGCCGCGTACCACGCCAGAGTGAAGCGGAAAGTGGCGGGCGCATCAGGCTGAGCCGGGCTGCCGGTGATGGTGAATGCGGAGATGCCGGTGTCGGGGAACGTGGTGTGAAGCAGATGTAAAAACGCAGCAATCGTGCCATAGCGCCCGGTGCCTGCGATGGCGATGGGCACCGTGTCGTAATGCGTGCCTTGCGTGGGCTGGCCCGGCTGAATCTCGTTGAGCTGAAGCTGCTGCTGCGAGGCAAGCGTGGTGATGAGTGCCAATCGCTGATTCACCGCACTCACCGCATGCAGACGCAGTGGACTTTCCACCAGCGCCTGCTCCACCACCGCCAGTTCACGGCGAAGGTTTGTCAGCGCGACAGCACCGTCGCCCGCTTCCTTGCGACGCTCTTCCAGATCACGCTGACGCTGCACCTGCTCGCTCTGCTGAGTAACGATGGGATGAATACCCAGCGCATAAACCACCGCGGTCAGCGCCAGGCAGATGCCGACGCCTGCCGCATCAAGCCTTAGCCAGGGATGTTTATTTGTGCTTTGATTCATGTCATTTCTCGAATCACTCGGGCCATTATCTGGCCGAGGTTCTTGCAATCCCGCTTATCACTTAGTCACTTCACCGAGCGTACAACCAATGCGAAAACTCACCGCTTCTCCGCTGCCAAACGGAGCCAGTCTCGATTCAATCAAGGTGACGCGACTGAATAGGCCCGTGTTCTCCAGGCGAAGGACATACTGCGAAATCGCAGCCTGCGTCTTGCCCATGCCGGTGAGCGCGAGGGTGTAGCGCGGCTGCGTGATCGATGGCGATGCGCCGGGCAATGCGCCACCATTGGCCCCGGCCAGAGCCGTCGCAGCGGCGATCATTTCAGATACCGGCTTGAGTTCGCAATGCGACAGCACCACTTGCCGATCATCTTCGATCGATTTCACTTCCAACACGATGCGTTCAGCGTCAGGTACGCCAATCGTGATCGTGTCGGTATCCAGCAGCGCCCGGCGAAGCGACTGCGCTGCATCATCATGCTCGCGCATTTCCTGAGCGAGCAGCGCGAGCAGAATGCTCCAATCAGGCTGACCACCCACCGCCATACTTGCAGCAAGGGTGAGGCGGGAATCATTCAATCGCGGAGCCACCGCTTTCATCTCTTTATCAGTTTGTGCGATCTCTTCGGTCAGTTTGCTGACATCATTCACGATGACCTGATCGCCATGGCCCCACATGGCATTAAGGGTGCCATAGGTGATGACAAGCAGGACGCAGTAAGCGGTGCAGACGGACATCCACAGGCGAATGCGTTGCTGCCTTTGCCGCGCCATGCGACGGGGAATCGGTACGAGATTGGCCTGAATCATGGTGTATTCCCGTCATTTCTGTTTTACACTTCGAACGACACTCGACCTCGCAAGCCTCTGTCCTTTCACACTTCGTATCGTCCCAGTCCCATCGCTGCCGCGAGCATCGGAGATGTCGCAAAGCGACCCAGATTCGTATCTCCAGGTGAGAGCGCGCCAAGCTCCGCTGTGACTACATTGATCTGCATCGCCTCGCTCCACTGCTGCGCAAGCCCGGGCACCGCACCGCCACCTGCAAGGATCAGTTGATCGATGCTTTCGCTTCGATACTGCGCAAGCGCATAGTTGAGCGACACTTTCAACTCTTCCATCACATCTGCAAAGTGCGCGCTGATGATGCGGCGAGGCTCCTTGAATCCATCCTCCACACTGCTGTTCTGAAAATCGCTCGCGCGCTTGTGATCCTGTTCATCCGATGAATTCTGCGCTGCATCCACTTCCTTCTGCTCGCCGGATTCATCGCTTGTCTGCTGTGTGCCCACCGCACATCCGACCTCGCGCAGGATCAGATCAGCAGAGGCTTCATCGAGTTGCAGCTTGTCGCGCAGCTTCGCACTGAGCTTCTTCTGACCACCATCGGTGAGCACGCGCTCGAACACAATCACATCTTGGCGCAGCACGATGACACGGGCCGACGTCCAGCCCAGATCGAGGATCGCTGTCATCGTCGCACCCGACGATGCTGTCGCCTTATCACCCTGAATCAGCGGCGCACAGGCCCGCGCCAGCGCGAGCCACGGCACATCAATTCCCACCACTTCCAGCGAAGCTCCATCAAAGAGATCGACGAGAACATTCGAATCGGTGTGGGGACAAGCCGCCGCCATCACTGCACACGACCCCGCTTTGGAACCACCGCCGACACCGGCGCCCGTGCTCGGAGCCGCTGGCAATTCCCAGTGCACCAGCTCAAAACCCCATGGATCCTGCTTGTGCATTCGCGCCAGTTCCATGCGTGCAATTTCATCCACCGGCGCACCCGACTGGCGCGGCGGCAAGCTGAGCGCACCCACAATCAGCGACTCACCCGGAGCAGCAAGCACAACGCGATGCCCTTGAAATCCCTGACGAAAAAGCACTTCGCCTAGGCTTGCGATTTCTTCGCGCTCAAGTGCTGCGCCGACTTTAGCACGCGGCACCACCGAAGCCGCAATGACCTTCGCCTTGTTGCCACGACCAGCCACCTGCACCGCTTTGATGAAGCGGCTGCCGATGTCCACGCCGATGGGACCCACTGATTTTTTTCCTGACCATCTCATGTGACTTTCCTTCTCGTCCAAACCCATTCACAGAAGTGGATGGGCTTTTCCCATTACCCGTTGCAATCCTGGTTCAATGGTTCGATGCCGATGCAGTCAGATCGAACAGCGGCAGGAACATGCTGATCGCAACGAACCCGATCACCAGACCCAGCAGCATCAGGATCACCGGTTCGAGGATGCTCGTGAGTGAGCGCACCACCGTTTCGTTTTCCTCATCCATGAAGTCCGCCACCGTCAGCATCAGCGGCGCGATCTGTCCGCTGGACTCACCATTGCGCAGCGCTTCGTACACCGATGAGTTGATCAGCCTTTCATCGGAGAATGCCGAGCTCATCGGCTCGCCATGCGTCACGGCTTTCTCCGCGCGTGCGAGCATTTTTTCATAGTGCTGGTTGTTCGATGCCTGTTTCACCAGGCTCAGCACATCGAGCAGCGGGAGATAGCTGTCGAGCAGGATGCCCATCAGCCTTGCGATTTTGGCCGTGGCGAAGTTGCGGAAGATCGGGCCCAGAATCGGAGCGCGGAGTACGAACGTATCGCGCACGCGCTTGCCGCCGGGACTTTTCTGCCACATGACAAAGCCGCCTACGAATAGCGCGATGCCGCCGATAATCGCCCACCAGAAATTTCGCAGCACGTAACTGATATCCATCAGTATCGCGGTGGAGCCGGGCAGCGGCGTGTCGAGCTGCTCAAAAAGGCCTGCAAATCGAGGCAAAACGAAGGTCATCATCAGCATGAGCACACTCAGCGCCACACAGATGAGTAGCGAAGGATAGATCATCGCGCCGACGATATTGGCACGAACCTGCACCTGTTTTCGGGTCAGCGAACCGATGCGTTCGAGCATCATCGGCAGGCGCCCTGCCGACTCACCAGCCGCAATCAGACTGCGCGTCACGACGTCGAAATATTCCGGGTGCGTCTGCATCGCATCGGAGAGCGGCACGCCTTCTTCCACCTTCGCACGCACATCAGACACGACCTGCTTAAAGTTTGGCTCGCGCGTCTGTCGCTCCGAAGCTTCCAGGGCTTGCACGATGGGCGTGCCTGTTTTGATGAGCACGTAAAGCTGTTTGCAGAATGTCGAGAGCTGCTTGAGGCGCGTGCCGCTGCCCGCGCGCCTTCGGCGGCGCTGCCCCATCGATGAACCGACGGCGCCGCTGTTCTCGCTCAGTTCAGTGACGTGCAGCCCCTGCCTTCGAAGCTGCTCGCGTGCCTCGGCAAAGTCCGAAGCATCGATCACATCAGCGATCATCTTGCCCGCGTTGTCCCATGCTCGGTAGGCCAGTCTCATGCGACCTCCTTGGCCTTGGGCACTTCAGGTTTGATCGGCTCACTGCCTATGTCATCAATGCGCGTCACGCGCAGAATTTCTTCCAGGCTCGTCTGGCCTTCCAGCGCCAGTAGCACACCTTCATCACGCAGCGAAAGATCGCCACGCTCCTGAAGCTTGTCGCGCAGATCATGCGTCGCAGCGCCGCGGTGAATCAGACGACGAATGTCATCGGTGACTTCCATCATTTCATACACACCGACGCGACCCTTGAAACCACTGTTGTGACACTGCGGGCAACCAGCACCCTTGCGGAAGCTGCGGCCTTGACCACGCTCGGTCAGCCCGGCGTCTTCGAGCACGCCAGCTTCGGGGTAATACTTCGTTGCACATGCGGTACACACTTTCCGCGCCAGTCGCTGCGCGACGACACCATTGATCGCGCTGCTGAGTAGATACGATTCGATGCCCATGTCCAGAAGACGCGCGATGGCACCGGGCGCATCATTGGTATGCAGCGTGGCGAGGACGAGGTGGCCGGTGAGCGCTGCTTGCACAGCGACGCGGGCGGTTTCTTCATCGCGGATTTCGCCGACCATGATCACATCAGGATCTTGGCGCAGAATGGAGCGGAGACAGCGGGCGAAGTTGAAGCCGATGGATTCTTGAACGTTGATTTGATTGATGCCATCGAGTTGATATTCGACCGGGTCTTCGACGGTGAGAATGTTCAGCTCGGGACTGCGAATCAGATCAAGAGCGGAGTAGAGCGTGGTGGTCTTACCGCTGCCTGTTGGGCCGGTGACAAGGACCAGGCCGTGCGGTTGTTTGAGGACGCGCACGAAGGATTCCATCGCATCATTGCGGAAGCCCAGGTCTTCGAGGCGGACGCGCAGATTGGCTTTATCGAGAATGCGAATACAGAGCTTTTCGCCCAGTAATGTAGGCATACTCGACACGCGCAGATCGATGTCGCGGCCTTCCGCCACGATGCGCACACGGCCTTCCTGCGGCATGCGCTTCTCGGCAATATCCATCTTCCCGATGACTTTCACACGCGACACAATCGCAGCGTGCATACCCGGCGGCGGCTTCATCAGATCGCGCAGCACACCATCGATGCGATAGCGCACGCGCGTGCCTTTCCTGTCCGGCTCAATGTGAATATCACTGGCGCCATCCTTGATCGAAGTGAGCAGCGCCACGTTGACGAGGTTGATGATCGGGCTGCCCTCGACCATTTTGTCCAGGTCGGTCGCAGGCCCTTCATCGACAGTTTCGCGCTCGATGACTTCGACATCGCTTTCCACGAGCGAGGTGAGAAACGCATCGACATCAACATCGCCTGAAGCATATTTCTTGAGGTACTCGCGGATGTTCTGATCCATTGCGAGGACGGGTTGAATCTTGCAGTTGGTTAGTCGCCGCAGGCGATCGATGGTTGGCAGCGACTGCGGCTCCGCCATCGCCACAGTCAGCGTGTTGCGCACTTTGAACATGGGGATGACGCAGAGCTTGGCGAGTTCATCCTCGCCGATCAACTTAACCAGCGCGGGATCGATCAGGCCGTGACGCAGCGTGACACCTTTGACGCCCAGACATTTCGCCAGTGAATTGACCAGCACTGCCGACGTGATGACGCCTTGTTCGACGAGCATCTCACCGAGCATGCGGCCACTGGCGCGCTGGTCCGCCAGCGCCTTGTCGAGCTGGGGTGCTGACAATGCGCCATCTTCAAGCAGCGCTTCGCCGATTCGCTTTTTCTGGGGTTGGAGATTCATGGTTGGAGGGAAGCAATCAGCTATCAGCTATCAGCCTAAGCAATACGATGGCCATTTTTGTCTTGAAGCTGATGGCTGAAAGCTGATGGCTGAAGGCTCCTACAGGAAGCTTCTCACCGCGGTGGTGACGTCTTCGTACTGCTCAAAGGTGGAGGCCAGTTCCGTCAGCGTGAGCACTTCGCGGACGGTTTTGTTCACGGCACAAAGTTTCAAGGCTTGGCCTGACTGCGCCACGTGATCGTTGATATCCATCAGCGCTTCGAGGCCTTTGCTATCGACGAAGGCCAGCTTCGAGGCATCGACGACGCATCGCCCCAGGCTGCGGACGAAAACGTTGATCGCTCTATCTTTAAAGCGATCAGCATCGTCCTGCACGAGTGGCCCCTGCGGCGCGAGTACTGTGATGGCACCGAGTTTTTGTTCTGTAACTTCGAGCATGGGATTCAGTTCAAGGTTCAAGGTTCAAGGTTCAAGGTTCAAGGTTCTGAGTTACGAGACCAAGTTGATTGTTTTTCAACTTTGAACTTTGAACTTGGAACCTTGAACTTATTCAAGCCGCCTCTACGTGGGTTGGAATGGAGAGCGTGAAGGTGGAGCCCTTGTCGATGCCGGATTCGACGGTGATGTCGCCGCCGTGGAGACGAATCATGTCTCGTGCGATGGCCAGGCCAAGGCCGGTGCCGACGATGGTGTCCACTCGGCGATCTTGAGCGCGGTAGAACTTCTCAAAAATCTTCTGTTGATCTTCTGGCGAGATGCCGATGCCTGTGTCGCGCACTTCGAAGACGAGCTTGCCATCGGCGACATCGACATTGACGGCCACGCGTCCGCCGTTGGGTGTGTACTTGAGAGCATTGCCCACCAGGTTGTGCATCGCCAGCGTCAGCTTGTCGCGATCCGCCTGAATGATCGGCAGCTTGGGTGCAAGGTTGAAAGCCAATGCGATGCTCTTCTCCTGCGCCTGTGCTTCGTAATCATTGAGCAGTTCGGAGAGGATCGTGTTGAGATGCACATCATCGGCCGCGAGTTTGAGTGATCCCGCTTCCATCTCAGCGACCTTGAGCATGTCATCGACGATGCGCTCCAGACGTGCGGATTCCTGATTGATGACGTTGAGCGCCTTAGCGCGAAGGGCCGGATCGTTTTCGCCTTCTTCGAGTGCGGTCTCTACATAGAGGCGAATGTTGGTGAGCGGTGTGCGCAGTTCGTGCGTGGCCTGAGCGACGAACTGATTGCGCGCTTCATCAGCGACGCGCTGCTGCGTGACATCTTCGATCAGGATCATCGCGGCAGCGGCATCATCTTTACGCACAGGACGCACGTGATATCGCAAGATGCCTTTGCCTTCATCGGTTTGTGTTTCCACTTCGATGGTGCTGCGACGACGTGTCGAGCCGGTGGCTGCTTCGGTGAGTGCCGCGACGATTTTCGGATCGGTGAGAAACTGTGCTGCGCCGCCGCCGACGATGAGTTCGCGCTTGGCGCGAAGGAACGTGGCTGCTGCGCCGTTGGCGTAGCGCACGGTCAATCGCTCATCGACAAGGATGAGTCCCTGACTGATGGCATCACAGGCGCCGCGAAGATCAGCGCCGCCTCGGCCTACGAGTGTTTCACGTGTCTTTTCAAGCAAGGCCTGCCTGCGCAGTTCCGTGCGATCAGCGAGCAAACGGTTCCATGCGCTGGCTTCTTTGCCATAGTTGGGATTGAGCGAGAGCGCGTTCTCGTTGTCCTCGCCGCCTTGCATGGCCAGCAGCGATTCACGAATGGCGCTGAGCGAACGAAGGCGCGAACGCGTGGTGCGATAGACCAGCAGCACCGCCATGAGCGAAGCCGCACCGATGATGGTCAGCCCGGTCTGAGCCTGGCTCTGGAGCCAGATTGGATATTCGATGAGGCCTGCGAGTTCCAGCGTGGCGGTGCCGCGATGGGCGATGTGCAAAGGGTAGATCGCTGTGGCATCGCGCTCAGTGAGTGTGGCGCTGACGGCATCGTTGCCTGAGCCGGCCCACTTGGCGGGCAGCTTCTGCAAGGTGATCTTTGATGGATCAGCATCGGCGACGATCTGGCCATCGGGCATCACGATCCGGCAGCGCGACAGCTCGTGCTTGGTCGTCGCATTCGCCACCATTGTGCGAAGTGTCGAAAGTTCTTCACCTGCGAGCAGCGCTTCGGCAGCAGGCGCAAGCAGTGAGCCGATGGTCTGTATTTCCATCGCACGCTGTTTGCGCAGCGATTGTGTTTCGGTGCGCAGCGTCCACCAGACACCTGCTGCGACGGTGGCGATCAAGATGGCTGCCAGCGCGATGCCGATGAACGCCACCGCTGACTCGCCGCGCAGGAGCAGGCGGTGAGGTCGGCGACTCGACTGTGCGTCAGGTTGATCGGTGTCCAAGCTCGTTCCCTTCTCGAAGATTGTCACGCTCATCAAGTGAATCGGGCGGCTCTTGAGCAGCCGTTAGGCGGTTGAGCGTTAAGTGATGACGATCGCGGCAGCGTGTGCCGGTTGTAGCGATTGCGAAAAGAGGGAAAACAGAAAGTCGGCTGATAATCGCGAGGAGACATTGGCATCAGGTGAAAGTGAAATCTGTGTGTCGTGATTTGAGCCGCGACTCAACGAGTCGCGGACGCCTAGGTATTGAAGGGGTGTAGATCGCGCCGTGTGTCGTAGGTGTGTCGTAGGTGTGTCGTAGGACTACCGGTTGATTCGGACGCTGATTCACGAGACCGCCCAACAATATAAAGCTCCAACAGGCCGGTGGCGTCCGCGACTCGTTGAGTCGCGGCTCTGCATATCTTTGCTCTGCACGTCTTATTTGCACCTATAAAAAAAACCGCAGCGTTGGCTGCGGTTTTTTTGTGTGTAATTGAATTGTCTGGCGCTCTTGCTCTTCTGACATAGATCAGTCGTGTGATAGATCAGTCGAGGTCGCTCAGCAGATCCTCAATGGCGGCATCGACCTTGTCGCTGGTCTCATAAGAGCCGTCAGCGATTTCGCCTTTGACGCGATCGACCAGATCGGTGCGGACATCGCTCTGTGACAGCAGCTTGCTGAGGTACTGGGCTGCCCGGGAAATTTCGACCTTATCACCGGAGCGGACGGGTCCAACCTCGGCTGCCGATTCCTTATAGCCCTGCCTTGCACGTGAAGTGATGGCTTGGGTCGCTGCACTGTTAACGGGGGTGACGTCACTCATGGTAGAACTCCGAAATCAAACTGCTCCAGCACCCATCGCGCCTGTCTGCATCGTCCCAACATGGGCCGACGTTTTTCTCCGCTTCCTGCGGTGACCAGGCAATTGGGGTGCTGGTGAGTCACGCCGTCCTTGGCGCGGAATCGAAAGGCGAGCGTTATTCGGACGAGCCTAGTTCGCTCAATCGTTCCATATACATTATCGAAAAGAATGGGTCAAAAGCTTGAGGGAATCTGCGAAGCGGCGTCAATTCGTCAAATTCATGTATAAAAGACACTTAAAGAAGAATCTGCAACAACCCGTCCAATAAGAAAATGTCAACTTGTATTGATGAGCCATGCGAATGGCGTCCGGTAATGGCGTGGCAGAGGGCTGGAGCAGAGGGCAGAGGCCCAATGCTGAAAGCTGATGGCTG
>CAZYQL010000048.1:13463-21769 GCA_964650055.1 uncultured Phycisphaeraceae bacterium
CGTGGCAGAGGGCTGGAGCAGAGGGCAGAGGCCCAATGCTGAAAGCTGATGGCTGTAAGCTGATGGCTGAAAGCTGATGGCTGTAAGCTCATCTTTACTGTCTGCCTGATTCTACCGATGACACTTCGGGAGAATCACCATGGCTCAAACATATACGGGCGTTGCCGCTCATACGGGCGTTGCAGAACGTCGCCGGTCGCGGCGGGTGAACATTGCCATTGAGCCGCCGGGTGTCATGCTCATCAACCACCTGACCCCAGGCGGCAGCGCCATCCCCGATGCCCAGATTCTCAATGTCTCCCAAGGCGGCGCCGCTATCCAATCGCCCGTCCCCATCATCCCCGGCGACCGCATCGCCTTCAACGTCGGCGGCGGCAACGCCCCCATCCTCTGCCAGGTGCTCGCCTGCGATCGCCACCCCGATGGCGGCTTTCATGTCCGCTGCAAGTGCATTCTGGGCGGGATTGATCTGTGATTGAGGCTCGGCTCAATCGCTGAGTAGGAATATGAAACCACAGATGGACACCGATAAACACAGATAAGAAATCACCCTCCTCTTCATCTGCGTCCATCTGTGTTCATCCGTGTTCATCTGTGGTTAATATTGCCTTAGGATCGCACTGCAAAGCGCCATGCTCGTCGTCCATTGATCCGGTCATTTCAAATCTCAAATTTCAGATTTCACATTTCGGTCACAAGCCTATATTTCTGCGCACTCACTCATCACTTCCTCACGCACTGGCACAATTATTGATGATAATCCACTGAATCCGTAAAATGCCACTTGCCAAGTTGATCTTGTGATGCTTTAATGTGCAATCTATGGCACGATCTGAACAAGAATTAGACATCCTCGAAAAAATAAGCCAAATCCTTGGCGGCGGCCTCGAGCTCAGCCAAGTGTTTCAACATGCCATGGCGCTGCTCAGTGATCGGCTCAACATTCAACGGGCCTCGCTCGCCCTTTGGGATGACGCCATCGGCCAGGCTCGCACCATCGCCGCCGTGGGGTTGAGCAAATCTGAAATGGAACGCGGTCGCTATGGCCTTGGCGAAGGGGTGACCGGACGCGTGCTGGCCAGCGGGCAGCCGCAGATCATTCCCGATATCAGTCGGCATGGCGAGTTCCTCAATCGCACTGGTAGCCGTGATCTGGCGAACAAGCCCGCCGCCGACCCGCCTACATCGCCCATCAGCTTCATCTGCGTCCCCATCAAAGAAGGCGACCGCGTCGTCGGCGCCATCGCCATCGACAAGCCTTATGTCGATGAGTTGCTCTTGGCCAGCGATGCCCGCCTGCTCGCCATCATCGCAGGATCCATCGGCCAGACCATTCGCATTCATCATCTGATGCAGCGCGAAAAAGATGAACTGCTCGCCGAGAATCAACAGCTTCGCGACAACCTCCACACCAAATACAAATTCGGCAACATCATCGGCACCAGCCAGGCCATGATGGATGTACTGGCCACGATCGCACAAGTCGCATCCTCGCGCGCCACCGCCCTGCTCCTTGGCGAAACAGGCGTCGGCAAAGAACTCATCGCCAAAGCGGTGCATTTCAATTCGCCTCGCCGCGACAAGCCGATGGTCCGCGTCAACTGCGGCGCGCTCTCGCAGCAACTGCTCGAATCAGAACTCTTTGGCCACATCAAAGGTGCCTTCACCGGCGCTGTGAAAGACAAGGTCGGCCGCTTCGAAGCAGCCGACGGCGGCTCCATCTTCCTCGACGAGATCGGCACGCTCGACACCCAACTCCAGGTCAAACTCCTGCGCGTTTTGCAGGAGCGCGAGTTTGAGCGCGTGGGCGATCATCGAACCGTGAAGGTCGATTGCCGTGTCATAGCGGCGACGAATCTTGATCTGGAAGAAGAAGTCCGCAAGGGCAATTTCCGTGAGGATCTCTATTACAGACTCAATGTCGTCACCATCAACATTCCGCCACTGCGATCCAGGCGCGAAGACATTCCGCGTCTGATCGATCATTTTCTGGATCGGTACAACAAGGAAAACAACCGAAATCTGAGCAAGCTCAGCCGCGATGTGCTCAACACGCTGCTGCGTTATCCCTGGCCGGGCAATGTGCGCGAACTGGAGAATGCGATGGAGCGCGCGGTGGTACTCAGCACAAGCGAAGAGTTCACGGAAGAATTGCTGCCGCTACAAATTCGAATGTTCGCCCGTCAGGTGCGTGGCAACACGGCTGATGAATCCATCGAAGCGCAGGCCAGCAAAATCGCCCGCCACGCCATTCAGCAGTACCAGACACAGGAAGGCCACATCTATTCGCTGGTCATCAACGAAATCGAAAGACAACTCATCGCCGAAGCCCTGTCCCACAACGGCGGCGTCAAAACCCGCACCGCCGACTTCCTGGGTATCAACCGCAACACGCTCAATAAGAAGGTGAAGGATTATAATATTGATACGAGTGAGGATTGAGCAGATCGGTTTGTCCGAGCCGCAAGGCGTAAGCCTGCGGAGTCACGAAGCACAGAAAAACCCGAGCCATCCGCTCGCTTACGCTTCACGGCTCGGATAAGGCATCGCGCTTTAGGTCAGTGCCCAATTGATTCTTCGTGCTACGGAATATCAAGTTCTGATCGACTCTTGGATCGTCAAGCGACTTTTCCGCGTGAGCCTCGTTTGGTTGCCGAAGACTTTGCCACACTCGGAGCGCTTCCACGTATCGCCTTGCGAAAATCTTCTGACGTCCACTCAGCCATTTCAGATGTATCGACTGGGCCGTTCATTGCTTTGATGAGCCGTTGCATTTCCGCCTTGGTCGGCGGCTTCACATCCTTGGCATCCAAGCGAACGATCTTAGCCGGGGAAGATTTCTTTTTCGTACTCATAGCGTTCTCGATTTGTCGCCGGGCGAGCTGAAATAATTCGTATCAAATCACCGTTGTCATCCGAGCGCCTCGTCCAAACGATGCACAAAACAACATCACGTTTGTACGGGTGCGAAGCAAAAGTCACCCAACGATCCTCATGATCGACCTCGCTGCGGTCAATTTGAGTACGGTGAAATACATCGCCGTAAGAATCAGAAAGCACGGTGACCGCGTCGCTGAATGATACACCGTGCTTTCTTAAATTCGACCGTTCCTTCGCAGAATCCCATTCACATCGAACAGGTTGTGACATCAACTACGCCTCGAAAGCTGTTGAATTTCACGCAAAACTCTTCACACCCGTCGTTTCCCACCTGCCTGTCTTCGCGCTCTTGAGCACCGCGTCGCACACCTTCTGCGTTTCCAGTGCATCCTTGAAAGTCGGATGGCAGGGTTTGCCTTCGTCGAGGCTCTTCATGAAGTCGGCCACCTGGTGTACGAAGGTGTGTTCGTAACCGATCTGGAGACCGGGCACCCACCATGCGCTCTGGTACGGCTGATCGCTGTCGCTCACGTGCACATTGCGCCAGCCTCGCACTTTGCCTTCATCAGCGTGGTCGAAATACTGAATGCGATGCTGATCGTGCAGGTCCCACGCGATCGAAGCGTTAGCGCCGTTGATTTCCAGCGTGTCCTTGGCTTTGTGACCACGTGCATAGCGGGTGGATTCAAAGACGCCTAGGGAGCCGTTGGCGAACTTGCACATGAAGATGCAGGCATCATCGATGCCGACTTTTTCGACCTTGCCGGTGATGGCGTGCTTGCGGGCTTTGATGAAAGTTTCGGTGACTGCGGAGACGGTGACGATTGGGCCGTTGATCCACATCGCGCTGTCGATGCAGTGGGCGAGTAGATCGCCGGTGACGCCTGAGCCTGCGGATTTCACATCGAGTCGCCACAGACCTGCGCCGCCCTGCGGCAGGTCAGCGTTGATCGTCCAGTCCTGAAGAAACTGGCCACGGTAATGGAAGATTTGACCCAGGCGACCTTCATCGACAAGCTGCTTGGCGAGCGCGACCGCAGGGACACGGCGGTAGTTGTACCAAACCGTGTTCGCCACCTTGGCCTTCTCGACCGCCTTGACCATCTCGGCGCCTTGCTTGCTGTTCAAGGCGAGCGGCTTCTCACACAGAATCATCTTGCCAGCCTTGGCAGCTGCAATCGCAATCTCAGCATGCGAATCATTAGGCGTGCAGATGTCGATCGCATCGATGTCATCGCGCTTGATCATTTCGCGCCAGTCAGTTTCATAGCTCTTGTAGCCCCACTTTTTAGCGAAGGCTTTCGCGGAGGCTTCGGTGCGTGCGCAGACCGCTTGCAGCACAGGCACGTGCGTCGTCTCAAAAAAGTTGATCGACTTGCGGTAGCCGTTGCTATGAGTGCGACCCATGAAGCCCGCACCGATCAGACCGATGCGCACCGGCTTTTTGCCTTCGGTTGAAACGCACATCGTATTGGCGGTGCACTGCGCTTCTGGCTTGCCCTTGGTGGCGCCCACGGTGTAGCCCGCTGCATCGCGCACCTTGATCATCGCGCCCAGGATCGTGTTCCAGGTCTTCTGCGTTTCGAGCACCTTGTTGGGGAACATGCAGCCATCCCAGCAGATGTGCTTGATGCCGCGGTGGGCTGCGCCTTTGAGCCAATATTTCGAGCACTCGGCGATGTCGAGTTTGCCGTTGGGATCATCGGCTTGGCAGTGCTTGCCGGTCTTGTCGTGGCTGCCGGTGCCGTGCACTTCGCCGTCGTTTTGGGCGACGTGAAAATCAATGGTCCACGGACGCAGGGCATCGGTCATCGTTTTGTAAGCGGCCCAGAACTCGGCCTTGCTGTAGCCGGGTTTGAGCAGCGCGTGGCTCTCGGCGTTGTAGCCCATGAGGTAGAGATACGTGTGAGCGAGGTCCGCCTGGAAGCCTACGGTCTCAGGCATGCCAACGGTTTCGAGAAGTTCGAGGACGTTCTTCCACGAGTGCATTGCAGCCCAGCAGATTTCGCCCTCAGCAGCGAGGCGCTCGCCATGAGCCGCCGCAACTTTGCCAGCTTCCTTGAAAGTGGCAGCGATCTTTTTCGTGTTCGCCTTCGGGTTGCTGTCCCACGCGGCAACGGGTGTCGCCGAGTCGATGCGGATCACGCCGTACTGGCGCACGCCATGCTTATTGAAAATCCCCGCAATACGGCAGGCCTTTTCGACGGCGAGCACAAACTTTTTTCGATCCGCTGCATCACCCATCGCTGCAGCGCCCACCGTGCCCGGCCAAACCGGCGCGACCAGCGAACCCACCGCAAGACCATGGCCCGCGATCTTGTCCGCCATCTTCTTGAGATCATCTTCGCTCGCATCGGGATCGATGTGCGGGTGGAAGAGAAACATATCGATGCCGTCAAACTTCTGGCCGTTGACCTCCGCCTTGGCGGTAAGTTCAAGCATGCGATCGAGACTGATGGGCGGATGATCGGTGCCCGGCTCCTTACCGACGAGACCGGGCCACATGGCGTTGTGCAGTTTGGGATAATTGTGGGACATGAAAACCTCCTGTGCGAAATTGTGCGAGCCGGGCTGTGCCAGCCCGAAGTATGTAATGAAAATCAATCGATCAAATACGCATATGACCGGGTGAAAAGAATGACGAAACCGGCTCACTGAAACCGGGCAGTTCAGGATCGCCGGTGATGGTCTGCGAGGACCCGAAGAGACAGGGATCAACACCGGCGCGATGAACCGTGATCGTGTGGAAATCGGTATCGACCATCCAAACCTGTCGCACGCCAGCTTCGAGATAGGCGCGGATTTTTTCGGTCACAGATTCTTTCGTGTCCGAAGGCGAGAGAATCTCCACCGCCAAAATCGGCGGCCCGGCAAAACCATCGGTCTCCTTATCCACAGCGCCGATATGCTCAGGGCCAAAGAAGGCGACATCGATTCCGACCACTGTGGCGGACTCGGTGGACAGCCGACAGCGCGCCTCGCCGGCAGCGACGATGCCGCGTGCGGGTTTGGCCCGGTCAAGCCAGTTGAGTAATGCACGGGCGATTAGAGCTTCGGTCACGCTGTGCCATCGATTTCGCGTCGTCACATCACGCTCCCGGATAATGCCACGAATCAACTCGCGCGTCATCCCCTCAGGCTCGGGCGGCAGCGCCATGAACTGAGCAATCGTCATCGGCTGAGTTCGCGTCAGTTGTGCAACCATGAAAATCTCCGATGCAGCATCCTATCACGCCTTGCGGATGGTTGACCCTTTCCTCACTTGCTGCCGCCATGCTTGGGTGCCTGCGGGTTCACTTCCGGGCCGAAGTAGCGCAGCATCACCAGCGGCTCAGTGGGCGAAGTGTTCACGTAAGTCACGCCGGCCTTTGCAGCAGGTTCAGTGATGTAAAACTCGTCGTCGGTGAGTTCGGTGAAGCCGATCATCTTCGGGCTGTTGATGGCGAGTTTGTTGGCCTTGCCCTGGCCTTGCACGGTGATGACGCCGCTGGCGCCGTTGTCTTTCACGGTGACAGTCTGGCCGGGGTACACGGTCAGTTCTTTCGCGGTGAAGAACTGGTCGCCGTCGATGTTGCCGTACACGATCCACTTGTCAACGTGCTTGACATCTTCGCTATCAACCTTGGGCTCAAGGTAATTGTTGGCTTTGAAATTCGGATCGACGTTGCGGGCCCAGTCGAGCTGATCGACGATGTAATCGATGTCCTGGTGCTTGTTCTTGGGCACATCTTTTACCAGCAGCGCCCAGGGCACAGTTCGGCCTTCAACGACATTCTGATACATACCGAAAACATCGCTGCCCCACTGCGGCTCATAGGTGCACAAACTTCCGGGGGCATGCAGCACGCAAGGCGGAATCAGCCAGCCGGTGCCGGGCTTGAGGCGGTAGGCCTGCGAAAGATCAAGGATGCCGTTGTCGCCCTTCTCCCAGTTGGCGAGACATTCGCGAAGCTGCTTCTTGGTCACGTCAGGATTCAGGCCCATGAACGTGTAAGGAAAATTATTTCCCGTCGGGTTGTGCTGCGGCGGGAAGTAATAACTCTCAGGCTTGCCTTCCTGCTTGACCAGTTTTGCCTGCTTGGCGTTCTGGTGCATGTGGTGCGGGATGGGGCCCATGTTGTCGAAAAACTTCGAGTAAACAGGCCACTTTTTATACTTCTTGTACATCGCCTTGCCGACGAGGTCGCCGCCCATTTCGCTGACGGCATCGCGAAGCGTGAATCGCTTGCCGCCGACGACGACATAAGACAGGCCTTCATCGGCTGTGCGGTTGTCGTTCATCGCTTCGGTGGTGGATGAGAACCAGCGCTCATCGATGCCGCCGCGCGTCAGGCCGAAGGCGAAGGTATCGCGCGGATCGAGCTTGATGCGCAGGCCAGGCTGAAGGAAGGATCGCGGCACCCAGGTCGGCGCGAGTTGCAACAGGCCGCCGGTCTCCTCAAGCGCTTGCGTCGTCAGCGCACGGACGTTACTCGAAACTGTTTTAAGTTGTTTGACGGATGTAAGACTCATGATGAAAACCTTTCACAGAAGCTGCCCGGCAAAGCGAATGTTTGCAAGCGGGCGACGCGGAGCGGTAAGGTAGCAAAAGAAAAAAAAGATCGCTACAAGGCAAGCGGTGGTTGCTGCGATGAGCCGCGACTTGAGCGAGTCGCGGCTCTGTAAAAAAACCGGCGAGCACGATGCTCGCCGGTTGAAATTGTTCATACTGGTGCTGTCAGATCAGGGCGTCGCAGAGGTGATCTCGTTAACGCCACCGGGGCTGAACGAGCGAGCGGCATTAAAGCCGACCGGGTCCTGATTCAAGCCGGGCCAGAGTGCTTCTTCCTGCTCTTCCTGAAGGATGATGGTGGGCTTGATCAGGATGAGCAGCGTGCGCTCATCCTTGACCTTGCTGGTGTTGGTGAAGAAGCGGTTGAGCACAGGAATCTTGGAGAGGATAGGAACGCCAGCTTCGACTTCGATGTCCGCCACCAGGCGCTGACCGCCCATGAGGAGCGTGCCCTTGTCGGGAACCGAGACGCTGGTGCGAATGGATGTCAGTTCCAGTTCGGGAGCTTCGATGAATCCTGAAAGAACCTGAGTGGTGTCGCCGCCAACGCCGCCGTCGTTACCCAGATTGGCGGCACCGACCTGAGGAATGGAACGGATGGGCTGCACGAGTGTCGCGAGGCTGGGGCGAGCGGTCATGGTGACGTAACGCTTGTCAGCGGAGACGGTGGCTTCTACGTCGAGGACGACACCCGACTGAGTGACGGAGAGCGTGGGGTCGAAGCCGACACCACCGGAGACCGGCTCAAGATCGGAGATGAAGGCAACCTGACGGGCGACCATGATGTGTGAGCGCTGACCGTTGAAGAGCGTCAGGCGAGGAGCCGTGAGGCTGATGGAACGACGCGAGCCTTGGGTGGCGGTGACGATGAGGT
>CAZYQL010000048.1:21869-25191 GCA_964650055.1 uncultured Phycisphaeraceae bacterium
GGAGCCGTGAGGCTGATGGAACGACGCGAGCCTTGGGTGGCGGTGACGATGAGGTTGACATCCAGGTCATCCATGAAGGTGACACCGATGTTGAACTCCATGGCACGGCCAGTTGAGGTGAAGCCTGTGCCTGCACCGCCGCCGTTGAATGCACCGGGGACACCGGTGGGTGCACCAAAGTTGCCGGGGAAGCCAGAGTCCGTACGGCCGGCCAGACCCGCCGAGTCCTGTGCCACCGTGATGGGGCCCAGGAAGCGGCCTTCAGTGGCGCGGTACTGGAAGTCGAGATCGACACCCAGTTCGTCGAGGAAGTTGGTTTCGACGAGGAGGAAGCGGGCTTCGATGTGAATCTGCATCGCACGGGCAGCGCGGAGCTGGCCCAGGAGACGGACGATGTCGCGGTGGTTGTCTGGGGTGGACTTGATGATCAGGTTGCCGTTGAGTTCGCGAAGGCTGGAGACTTCGCCGCCGTAGGCTGCCCAGTCGGACTGCTTGCCGATGGTGTCCTGAATGAGGGTCGTGATCTGTTCGACCAGTTCATCGCGGGTGGGCTGCTCACCTTGGGCATCAGCATCATCGAAGAGGGTCGTAGCGGACTGTGCACCACCGGATGAACCACCCGAGCTGGTGTTGGCCAGTGCGCTATTGAGATCGAACTCAGGAGCACCGGTGAAGTTGGGCACCTGCACGAGCAGATCGCCGATGTCATAGACGCGGGTGCCGGTGGTCTTTTGAAGATCGCGCAGGGTCGAGACGGTGACGATGCCGTCGATGATACTGAAGCCGATCGGTTCCAGTTCCGCACCAGCACCGGCCTGCTGAAGAACCAGACGCAGGGCCTGCTCAGCGGGGACGTTGTTGAGAAGCAGCGTGATGGCCATGTCCTGTTCGACGCCAGCGGACTCAAGAGCTGCCCAGTTGACGAAGAAATTGACGCCGGTCGTGTTGCGGAAGTAATCCATCACGTTAACCAGCTTGTTGCCTTCAAACGTGACGGGAATCGGGTCCTGAAGCTTCAGGGAAACGCGGCGGTTGACTTCCGATTCGCCACCTTCATTGCCTAGAGCCTGAAGACGCATCGCCGTAAGCTGCGGCCAATCGCTGGGGTAGGTAATCAGTTCGTTGTAAGGCACCGTCGCCTCGATCATTTCCATCGAGTGCTTGGCGAAGCGAAGGTTACGAATACGCATGTACTCACGGCTCTTGACCGCGATCTGCGTGTCTTCAATCATCATCTTCATCGATTCAGCAGCGGGGTTCTGCGGATCGAGGAACAATGCCTGGCTGATCAGTTGCAGGGAGCGATCGTAGTCCTGCGTCTTACGCAGTTCCATCGCACGCTGGAGCAGACGCTGCACCTGAAGGTGACGTTCACGCTCGGCAGTGAGTGTGCGAATCTTCGCGTCCTTGGCATCTTGTTCTTCCTGCACTTTGGAGCGACCGGCGGACTCGATGGCGGATTCGGCAGTGATGGCACTGTAAAGCTTGTCCGCATTGGTGCGAAGTTCGGTGTACGTGTTGGTGCCCAGCACGCTCTTCTTGCGATCGATGGCGACCTTGGCCTGCTGAACCGCTTCCTGAGCGCTGGTGTAGTTGCGACCGGCGCGGAGGGTTTCTGCCTTGGCCATCAGTTCCTGATACTCGGCGATGGTGGCCTGACGCTCGATCTCGATGTCGCCGATGGCGGAACCGATCGGGCTGATCGGGGCGGCGATGCCGGAGTTGACTTTGGCCTGCGCTGCGACGAGCAGAGCCTTGGCCTCGGCGTTGGTCGGATCAATCGTCAGCGCATCACTGTAATGCTTGGCGGCGACGCGGTAAGCGCCCGAGGCCTCGGCCTGCTTGCCTTCGACGATCTTTTCATCAACGAGCAGCTTGCGAGCGAGCACAAACGAATCGTTGGCCGGGGCCGGGGCGGGCACCTGAGCAGCGATAGGAGCGGGAGCAATGGGATCCTTCGCAGCCACTGGAGCTACCGGTGGTGCCAGCGGTGCTGCCGGCGCATCGGGTTCAGCAACAACTGGCGTTACGCCCAGTTCGGCCCGGCGTTCGCCGACGGTGGCCATCAGACGATCGAGGCGACGGTTATCAAAGAAGCCCAGGTTCAGACCGCTGGACTTGACACTCTTAAGCCGGGTCTCGGCTCCATCAAGATCAGCACCGGGCTTGCCAAGATCAGCGGCGACCTGGTCGATCGTCTGACGGGCAGCGGTGAGTTTGATGTTGCGAAGGCGGGTGATTTCCGCAGCGCGAGAGGTGACATAAGCCTTGTCTTCGGCTGAGGCATCGGGGTGGCCCGCCGCCTGACTCAGGAGCGACATGGCTCCGTCGTAGTTGCCTGCATCGCGCTGCTTGTCAGCGGCCAGCAGAAGTTCTGCGGGAGTGGCGACTTTAGCCGGGGCTGGCGCGACTGGCTCAGCGGGGGCCGCTGGTTCAGCCGGCGTCGCCGGTGCTGCGGGCTCTTCAGTTGCCGGGGGTGCCGGGGGTGCCGGAGCGACGGGAGCGGGGTTGTCACCGCGATCGATCGTCTGAAGTGTGGTCAGCAGGGTGACCTGCTGTTCCTTGGTTAACTGGACGGGATCAATGCGTTGCAGCACATCCTTGGCTGCGGCATTGTTGCCATCGAGATGAAGCCTGACACCTTGAGCAAGTAACTGCTCAGCGGTGGCATCCTCGGCATGTGCCGTCGCAAAAACTCCAAATGAAGCGACGAGCAACACCACCACGCTCAGAAAAGGACGATTGGACAAAGGTGAGCCTCCTTAGCCGCGGAAAAAAAGATCGCAAGGGTTTCGTCAGGATTGTTTGTCAAGCGGGACGAACCTGCTTAGCGGTACGCAATCAACATCTACACAAAAAGTCGTCAAAAACATCACCCACTCAAACTTCCAGAAACGGCCATTGGCATTTGACCTTCTGGCTTTCAATTTATTCAACGGGCTGCCGAGTCGAGCAACTACTTACGGGCGGGTCCAACAAGTCAGCGCCAAGGTGAGCGCCAAGGGCACGGTCAGGGGCATTGGCAATCGGTCGCTAAGTCACTTCTACGACGGCAGGATGACCGTTGCCTTGTGAGTGTGGAACCCCACCCACAAACGCCAGTTTAATCAGCCTTGAAAAAGTTGCAAGTCAACTTGCTGCCTTAACATGAGAAATGTCAAGGAAATCTTTCCAGCCATTTATCGGCCCAGCCTATTGACAAACAAACGCCCAGTTGCTAGGAAGCAGGGCAGGCAGAGGGCGTCAAAGGAAGTTCAAGGAAGAAAGACAGTCGCCGCAGCGTCGTTGATAGCCGCATCGTCCTCGCTGCGCATCAGCTATG
>CAZYQL010000049.1:0-25027 GCA_964650055.1 uncultured Phycisphaeraceae bacterium
TGTCTCTCATTTTGCTTTTAATTTTTGCCTTCCTCGGTGTCTCGGTGTCTCGGTGTCTCGGTGTCTCGGTGTCTCGGTGTCTCGATGTCTCGGTGTCTCGGTGGCCGTTTCCGATTCGTTCATAAAGCCCTTCCGTGCTGACGACTGCTTTGTGATTTCGCTTCCACATCCACCAGCCCAGAACGTTGAGCGGCAAGAGGAGCGTGTTGATCAGGATGACATGCATCGCCGTGTGCCAGACAAATGCCCAGTCAATCCCGCGCTCCACAGCGGCGCTGCCTTGCTGAATCTGCTGATAGAGAATCTGAAAATCCAGAAGCACCACCATCGCTGCGGTGACAGTACGGCCGACGACGACACCGACAATGCCGCCCCACCGCCCCACCAGAAAAGCGGCGACCAGCCACAAGGCCCAGAGATAAGGACCATGCGAAACAATCAGCGCCATGGAGCGATCGAGAAGAGACATGAAAAATATCTATTTAGCCGTTCGCCTTGGCGAACGAAGATCACCGCCTTGGCGAACGAAGAATAAACACGCACCCGATCATCGGCTGCCGTTTCTCGCGGTGATGCGAACGACCCTGGCCATCTCGCCCAGTGCCCAGAGAGCAATCACCACGCCGATGCCTAGCGGTGCAACGATGATCACATCGAGCACCTTCGCGCCCGCATCGATCCACAAGAGCGCGAGCTTCACCAGACTCACAATCGACACACAAGCCAGAATGCGCAGCAGCCAGCAGAGCGCCAGCAGCGTCGCAAAACCAGGCGGCGGTGCGATACGGCGAGGCTTGGCCAGCGGCAGTGAAGACAACGAATCAGACGTCGCCGAGGCTAGTGCAGCACGGCTCACCTGTGGCGCTTGAGCCGATTGCTCATCATGCTCGACTTGATCTTCTTCAGACGGCGCAACATCAACAGCCGCGCTCTTACTTGAAGACAACGGAATCGCTTGCGGCGAAGCACGATGGGCGCTTGGCACTGACGCAACACGTGAAGCCGACGAAGAAACCGATGATGCCTCCGGTGATGCGGCCACGGCCTGATCGGGAATCGAGCGAGTCTCTGCCTGGCGAACAATGCGCGGAGGCACTTTGACTTTCACCACTGGTTCGCCGATCGGCGACTCACGAGCTGGCGATTTTTCAATGTTGGATGCCGCGCCTGTCGTCGTCGAAGCTGAGACCGACATCGGCTGATCCTGCTTCGCAAGTGATCGCGGCGCCTCTGCCTCCTCCGCCAGTCGCTGCGCTTTCTCGCGCTTTACAAAGTCATCGAACAGTTCACGCACCTCGCCGGCCGGGCCTTCGTAATCTTCTTCCGATTCATCTTCTGATTCGTCTTTCGATTCATTCTGCAATTCTTCTTGCAATTCTTCTTGCGAATTGTCGCCCTGCTCTTTCACCTTCTGACCTTTCGCTTCCTGCTCAGTCGCTTGTGGAACAGCTTCTTCGCTGACCGGCTCCTTCGCCATTATCGATGGGAGTTCCTGCTCAGCAGTTGGCTCCGTTGACTGAGCCTCCGTCAGTTGGTCGGTCGCGTTCTCCACTTCATCCGCCACCGGCCGACTGGCCTGCACTGATGGTGCGACCTCTTCTTCTTGTGCGGCCTGCTTTTCAGCGGGATGCTTTTCAACGGCTAGCTGCTCATTCGATCCATCATTGCCAGTCGCATTTTCATCAACCGTTTGATCTGCAATCTCATTCGACAAAGCTGTTTCATCAGAGGACTCACCCGTGCCTTGGGTCTCTGCAAGAAACGCGAGCAATGCATCATTACTCTGGCCCGAGTTGACCACGGGGGCAGGCATGTCATCCACGCCGATCTCATCATCATCCGCAGCTTCATCCTCAATCACCGGCGGCAGCACCACCGGCACTTCTTCGATTTCGATCTCTTTCAATTTCTCCTTCGGCAATGGCGCGGGTTCTGTTGCAAGCTTCGACGCCTCATCCGCCCGCTTGATGCTGGTCCGTTTCTTCTTGGAAATCTCGCTCCAATCCTTGGCCGCTTTGGGTTCTGACTTCTCCTTCGTCACTGCCTGCTCACTGCTCGTTTCATCGCTCACGGCTGCGTCGCTCACCGCTGCATCGCTCACGGCCATAGCGCGCGCCTTGGGCGGCACCACCGCAGCCGCAGTGGGCGGCGCGGCGGCAACAGGAATCCGCTGCGCCTGACCGCAGCCGGGGCACTTGACCTTCTTGCCCGCAGAGCCATCAGGCACCTTGATGCGCACATCGCAGTGTTCACAATGAAATCGAAACGGCATATTTCCTCCCGTCCCTTTGGGACGGCGCTAAGCATTCAATCTTCTTTCGCACCGCCCAGTGTCACGTTGATCTTATATTTGTTCTGAAGATGTGCATGAGCGCGGCTGGCCTGGCCGCTCGTTGGATAATCACGGCAGACCTGCTGAAACGCACGGATTGCATTTTCATCCTTACCCATCGCTTCAAAAGTTTCGCCGATGCTGTAGCGGGCACCGGAGCCGCTATCGGGATAAGCCGTGATGATCTGACCGTAAAGATCCAAGGCCTTGGGATATTCCTTGAGCCTGCGATAGCACCACGCCATGCGCTCCAGTGATGCGGGATAACGCTCAGCGAGCTGGTAGCTGCCGATCGCTTCGCGCAGCTTGCCGCCTGCGTCGTAGCACTCAGCAATCTGCCAGCGCCATTCGGTGGAGCGCTCTTTGTCCTGCGCTTCGAGCGCTTCGTAAATCGCAATCGCCTGATCCCACTTCGACTCCTCGCGCCACATGTAAGCAATGCGCGACTGGCCTTGAATCTGATTCTCGAATCGCGCATAGACCTTGCGCGCTTCATCGCGCTTGTTCTGGCCGCGATACCACTGCGCGAAGTTGTCGAGCAGGCCATCATCCACGCCAAACGTCTTCTCCATCTGCTGATAAACCTTGATCACTTCCGCAGGCCTTCGCGCGCGGCTGTGCGTGTCGGCGATCCAGTAGGCATAAGTCTTCGCACGACTCTTGGCGGCATCATCAGTCAGCGCCGTAGGCGTGATTTCGTTGATCAGCGCAATGACGCGATCAGCGAGTTTCGCCCCGATTTCCTTACGCTTTTCATCGACGGTGAGCGTGCTGATGGGCCCGGCTGAAATCTCATAGATATGCCGCGAGAGCGAACTATCCTTGTAGCTCGTTTCCAGCGCCTTCACCGCTTCGTCATAAACACCCGCATAAAAGTGCCGCAGCGCCAGATCGCGCGAAGCGTGAACGCAGTAGCTGCTGTTGTCCTCCGTTCGCTTGGTGCCAAACGTCAGATCATTGAGCAGCAGGAGCACGCGCTTGTCATCATCCTCTTTCTTAGCCAGCTCGATGAGGTCCAGCTTGGCGCGCACCGTGACGACATCATCGGGGTACTGTTCGATGACGTGGCCGTAGGCTTTTTTGGCGTTCACGACCTGGCCCATATCGCGGTAGGTCGAAGCGATGAGGTAAGCACTCTTGGTCGCATCAGGCGACTCAGGCCAGTAGTCGATCACCGATTGAAAGCCATCTTTGATCGCGGTATTGAGCTTGCGAAGTTGCACCTGACAGATCGACCAGCGCATCTGCGCATACGAAGCGCCTTCGCTGGCTTCGTAGAGTTTGAGATATTTTTCATACTCAGCGATGGCGATTTTCCATTCGCCTTTGCCGTAGTATTTATCCGCGATGTTGAGTTGATGCCGTTCCACTTCACGCAGCTTGGCCCAGCGGTCGAGCGACATTTCGTCGAACTTTTCATTGCGCGCAGCGGAAGCGGGAGAGATTGAAAAATGGCCAATGACCATTGCAAAATGCAATAGGATCAGAAGCAATGCGATCTTACTCCCCTCCCTCTTAGGGAGGGGCTGGGGGAGGGTCGGCAGTCGTAGATCACTGCCGGTCTGATGCTCAGAAGATGTCGTACCGCCAGCCAACTGCAAACACACATCAAGCCGCTGATTCATGGACCGACCCTCCCCTAACCCCTCCCTAAGAGGCAGGGGAATTCGAGCTTGCATCGCCGGTGAATTTATTCTTTCTTCTCGCGTGTGTCGAGCCATTTGTTGTACTCCGCATGAGCGTAGAAAATCACGTTCACGCCCAGTTGATAGCAAGCTTCATAAATCTCACGGCGAACACCCGCGTGTCCATCCGCCCAGGCATCACCAATATCGCCTGGATGATAGTAGGCGATCCATCGGCCATCCTTGTACCAGCCCCACGCATCCTTGCCGCCGTGCGGTGCGACATAAGGCACAAACGGCAGCGTGAACGGAATGCGATGAATCACATCATCAAGTGGCACCTTCACCGGATAAACGCCCGTGCCTTCGAGCACCTTGTCCATCATCGCGAAAAACTGCCCGTGCCACTGCGAGCTGCCGCCGTTGTCAGCGAAGATCATCCCGTGCTTGTCGATCAGGAATTCGCGCAGCGTGTCAATCTCGCGCTTGGATAGTTGAATGGATTGCTGGCCGGTCATATAGACCATCGGCGGACTCTTGCCCAGCGCGAAGCGACCGAGTTCTTCAATCGTGCGCGACTCGGTTTTGTCGTTGACTTGATGCCCGGTCTCGATGCCGTAGCGGAGCAGCATGTTCAGATCAGCGCCGACACCGAAATCCTGATCCCAGTCGCCGCCGCGATATTCGAGGCGAATGAAACGTACTTTGCCGCGATTGGTGCCGCCGCTGAATCCAGCACCGGTGCCCTTGCCCTGGCCGATTTGATATTCGTGTTTGGTCAGTTCCTGAAGATTGAGCTTCACCTCTTCAATCGGAGGCGGATTGAAAATGACGGCACTGAACGGATTGATCACGAACTTGCGACGGATCACTTTTTGAATCTTCACCACCTGCACCTTGGGTTTTTCTTCGCCGCCGCCTGCGGGCATTTCGTAAATCTCCTGGCAGCCGCCCAGACGATTGAAGAGAAAGATGAGAAGGAAAAAAGCGAGGGTGTAGCCGAAGATGGTGAGCAGGGATTGATTGAGCTTGGGCGATTTGCGGCCGTAGTACCAAGCTTCGAGATCGATGGGATTCCAGATTTCCTGAACAGGCGCGGCGAGCACGGCTGCATCGGAAGAGAGATCGAGCGCGAGGTCGGGCTCGTTTGGATTGCTGCGTGAGGATGGCGGGAGAGGTGGCGGGGTCGCGTCGGCTTGGAAGTGTGCAGTTGATGAAGAGGCTGGATGCAACCCTCCCCGCGCCCCTCCCTGAGAGGGAGGGGAGTAAATCGCACCATCACGTTTGAGATTCAGGTAATGGCGAGAGCCGCGCTCGACGCCCCAGACGGCCCAGGCGAGACCGATGAGAAAGACGATGGCCATGCTGACGCTCGCGCAGGTTTGCGCGAGTGATGACCATCCAAAATAATCGCAGATGAATACGGGCAGCGGCCAGATGAAGAGGACCGCGATGCTGCACACGATCGCACGTGTCATGCGACCGTAAGGCCATGCGATGGCGCAAGCGGCGATCGCACCGATAGCGCCTGCGCAGAACGTGATCCAGCGCAGCGCATCCATGTCGCTGTGTGCCCATAGCCATTCGAGAAGAACGAATAGCCAAATGATCACGACCACAAAGAGCGCTGCGTTCTTTGGCTCGCGCAGCAGAGAGAGCGCCTGGCGACGCCAGCTTGCTTTTGCATCAGGTTGCGATGAACTGTCACGCATGTAGAAATACTGTTTGCCTGAGCACTAACTAGAAGATCACTTGACATCCTTAAATAGATCATCACCCACGCTGTCGAGCGGACTCTTCTTCGGATCGAGCGTCTTCGTTTCGCCGATGCCCAGTTTGTCGGCGGCTTCCTGTTCTTTGGTCTTCGCCACCGACGGCGTCACAGTCGTCTTGCTGTCATCGTTTTTCACCACCGGCGTCGTCGCCTTGTTGCCATCACTCGCTGCTGCTGCTGCGGGTGCTGCTGGCTCTGTCGCGCCCTTGGATCCTTTGAAGAGCATCGGCAGCACGGTGAAGACGATCATCAACACGACGGTGCCTACCGCAGCCATGGCGGTGGCGCGAATGAGATCGCTCTGGGCGATGACGCCGATCACTTCCTGCGGCGCTTTGCCACGCAGTTGCTTCACAAATTCGCGCAGCTCCGCAGCCGTCGCGCCGCTATGGGCACGCAGGCGACTCATCTTGCCGACGATGCCCGGCGAGTCGGATGAGCCATGATCATTACTTTGGTTACCAGCCATGCGTTTGCTCCTCGTAGGGTGGGCACTGCCCACCATTGCAAATCGATTCATCAGGTGGGCCATGCCCACCCTACTGCTACTTCTGCTCCAACGTTTCTTCGAGTACGTGTTCCAGTTCGCCGCCTGCGGCACTGATCGCTTCGATCACCGGCTCGAAGATGCTCGCCGGGGCGGTGTCGTGGGCTTTGAGTCGCACCTTGCGTGCGCCAGTTCCCTTGTTTTCCAGCCGTTTGGAGATCAGAGCGGAAAGCTGATCGATGCCGATCTGAGCGCCGTTGAGAAAAACCTTGTGATCATCATTGATCAGCACGCTGACTTCCGAGTTGCCTAGATTCTCGACCTTGGGGATGTTGGCCGGTTGCCATTTCAGATGGCTGTCATCTTCAGCGCGGGCGAGGATCACGAAAAAAATCAGCAGCAGAAAAGCAATGTCGCCCATCGCGACACTGGGCACATCGGCCTTGACTGTTTTGCGTACACATTTCATTTCAGCTATTTCAGTTCGTGTTCCAATTCATCGGAGCGAAGCCGCGAGCGGCTAATCCGTCTCGACAGTGCGTTCTTCTTCCAGTTGCAGCGTGACGATGCCGCCCACGCGCTCGATGGTCGCGGTGACTTTGATCCAAAGTTTGTACGGCGTGTTCTTGTCATCCTTCGTGCTGACCACCACGATGCGATTGGCATCCGACATGCTGCGAATCTCACTGGCGCTGGCGTCCTTAGTCCTGAGTGCGGAGGTGAGCTTGGCTTCAAAGTCATCGACGGTCACTGCATTGCCGTTGATGAGCACTGCACCTCGGCCGATGCTTACTTCCGTCGGTTTGGTCTGATCCTTCTCTTCCTTCTTAGGCTCAGCTTTGGGTATGTCCTGCTTGCGCCCCGTGTCAGGTGACACCGAAACGCACACCAGAAAGAAGACGATCAGATTGAATGCAATATCGCCCGTCGCAACAGCGGGTGGTTCAACGAGCAACTTGGAGCGACGGCGAAGGTTCATTTTTAAATCAGTTCAAGGTTCAAAGTTCAAAGTTCAAGGATTTCGGAAGGTTGGTTCTAGTTCAGGTGTGATCGATTAAGTCACGTCATGTGATGCAACAAGGACTCGCCAAACTCATAACCTTGAACTTTGAACCTTGAACCTTGAACTTATTTTTCAGTCGTTTCGATGGCGCTTTGGAGCGTGACGGTTTCGATGAGTTCGGAGGCGGATTCTTCGACATCGAGGACGAAGCGGTTGATGATGCCGGTGAAATAGTTGTAGGCCATGAGGGCGGGGATGCCGACGATCAGGCCAAAGCATGTGGTGAGCAGCGCGACCTTGATACCGCCTGCTGCGAGTTTGACGATGTTCTCTTTGCCGATGCCCGCTTCGATTTCGTCGAAGGAAATGATCATGCCCTGCACTGTTCCGAGGAAGCCGATCATCGGGGCGACACTGGCAATGGTGGCAAGAATTGGGAGGTGACGTTCGAGAGCAGCGACGATGTGAACGCCATAGTCTTCCATCGTTTTGACGACCTGTTCCTGAATGGAGCCGGCGTCGTAATTAAGCCTGCGAAGCAGGACATATTTGCGAAGGCCTGAGCCCAGGATCGCAGGCACCGGGCCTTGCTCGCGGTTGACCATTTCCAGTGCTTCTTCAGCGCGATCTTCTGCGAGATGTTCCTGCACCTTGCGGCGAAGCGATTCCGAATCGGTGCCCAGCATGCGAAGACTGCGCGTGCGCTCGATGATAACGCCGGCTGCGAGCACACCCAGAAAAAGAATCGGCCACATGAAGAAGCCGCCCTTGTACATCATGCCCACCGCACCCTGCTCATACCATGCATCGCCTTTGCTCTGCGTGGTGGCTTGGGTCTGTTCGCCATCGGCGGGTGACTTGGTCGCGTCGGTTTTTTCCTGTGCGGCACTGTCTTTCGCGTCGGCCTTCGCCTTGGCGTCCTTCACTTTCGTTTCTGCTGTGCCTTTTGCCGCGGCATCCTTCAAAGTCTCGCCGGGCTTGGTGTCCGCTTGTGCCAAAGTCAGGTGCATGAAAATCCTCTTGTGAAAACCATTTTCAAAGTTGCGATCGCTGCGAGAGCATTCGCTTACTTGTCATTATCCAAATCCGCTTCGCGTTCAAACTGAGCCAGCATCTCCGGCAGCGCCAAGCGCCCACGAGCATACTTTGCCGCCTCGCTCTCAGGGAAATCCCAGCGGCAACGGTTGTAGCGACGGAAAGCCAACGGCACATTGTTCGCTGTGCGAAAACTTTCACCCGACCAGAAAAGGCCCAGCGGCGTCAGTTCATCATCGGGAAAATTCTTCACGAAATCATCGAACGCATCCGCAGCTTTCTTGTACTGCTCCGCTTTGTAGTAGCACTGCCCTACGCGGAACGCCATCTTCGCTGCATGCTGATGACCTTCAAATCTTTCCAGGAATTTCTGGCCCACTGATGCGGCAATGATGAAATCCTGTTTGTTCCAGAAATACTCATTGATGCGAATCATCACGCTGGCAATGAGCGGACTCTTGGGATAAGTCGCAGCGAGTGTGACATAAGCCTCAAGTGCTTCATCGAAGCGATTGGCCTCTTCATAACTTTGCGCGAGTTTGTACTGCGCATCGGGAGCAAGCGCGTGTTCGGGATATTGCTTGACGATCGTGCCGTAGGCCTGGATCGCTTCATCCCACTGCTGAAGTTCCTGGGCGAACTGGCCGTAGAGATACTGAATGCGCGGGACATACTTGGGATCGGGATAATCTTCGACCACTTCACGAAGCACGCGCTTGCCTGATTCGAGATCGGTTTTCATTTCCTCATCGCGGCCGAGTTTGCGATGGCTCTTGAAAAGCTCGAAGAAACTCTCCGCAATGGTGAATCGCGTTTCGACAGCGAGCGTCTCATCGCCGAACACTTTGCTGAACGCTTTCACGAGGCCATCGGTACCCACGACGATGGGAATATTGATCGCCAGTTCGAGCGTGCCTGAGGAAGTGCTCGCAGCCTGATCGACATACTTGACGCTGAGCGTGTCGCCGAAGAATGCATCGAGTTCTGCGGTGGCGGGCAGCAGATTATTGGCGACAGGTTTTTCGTTGGCCTTGAGGTGGAACGAACCGGTGAAGACGCCTGAGTGCGCCAGGGTTTCTTCGAGTTCGACGACTTCGCTTTCGCCGCGATCGGTCATGATGGCGACCTTGACCTTGTCGCGATCATCGGAGACATCGACATCCGCATCGACCACACGGATGAAGAGCTTCTCACCCACGTGCAGCCCTTCGATCGGTTTGTCGTAATCGCGATCAGTCACTGCAAGCGTGCCGTTGGAAATGAGGCGGCCTTGCGCAGTGAGCGGCACCGGCTGATTGTCAGGGCGACGATCATCGAGATAGCTGGCGGTGATGCGATCCTTGCCGGTGAGGTTGAGTACTTTCGTCACGCCGACGGGCGGCGCGGGAGGCGTCTTGCCTTCTTCGACTTCTTCAACAAGCACAGGGCCGCCGATGAGGCCGCGCGGCATATCAAGCGTTAGCGGCACCAGATCGGGACTGCTCTTGCCGCCTAATTGCAGCGTGACCTGCCCGACAAACCGCCCTTCTTCCAGCGCCCAGCTTCGGCCATCATCGCTGACAAATGCTGCGTTCTCAGCAGCAAACTGCGTGGAGATGATGCACTTTACTTTCACCTTCGCGCCATCGGTGGTTGTCATTTCCACCACGATGCTGCTGCGCGAATCCTTGGCGCGATCCTGATCGATCACCTCCACTGTCAACGGCACTTCAAACGCCACATTCGCCACCTTGCCGTTCTCAGGATTGGCTGACGGCGGCAGATAAACGAACGTAGGCTTTGATCCCGGCTCCTTGCCTGCCATCGCGCGCGTCTCGATGATGCGCACCATGCCGGGCGTGGGCTGATTGACATACACAACAGTCTCGCGGCGGACCGAGTGGCCGGGGAATGTGTTCTGTGCATCGAGGTAGCGAAGGTAAATGCGATCGCCCGCCTTCACCACCAGTTTGTCCTTATCCGCGGCAGCAGCGGTGTCGAGTTCCTTCGTGAAGATGCCCGAGTGCTCCTGCGTTTCGGTGGCGACCAGTTCGATGGGCGCGCCATCGTTGAGTACCACTTGCACCTTCACGGTGTCGCGCTCCGCAGTCTGATCCATGTCGTAATCGGTGACTTCGATGATGATGCGCTCGCCGGGATCGATACGGATCAGTTCCTTGCGAACGGTGGTGACGCCGCCGCCACTGGCGCGATCAAAGTCGTAGGCGATGGGTGTGATCTTCGCATTGAAGTAGGTCGCATCGAGCGTCGCAGTGAGCACACGATTGCGCACCGCATCATCGCTGGCGCTGGTCACGCTGAAAGTGAAATCATCGGTGTAGCTGGCTGTGACCCTGTCACCGGCAGCGATTTCCAGCGTGTCGTTGCTGGCTAAGGCGAGCACATCAGCAGCGGTAGGAATATGCGGTTTCTCTGCTGAATCATCGCGGATTTCCACGTGGTTGATCGCGACCGCTTCGCCCTTGTATTCGTGAATCAGGAAGCGGACATAGCGCACTTCGTGAGCCTCAAACTGCGCTTTCCATGTGCCATCAGCTTCTACGACAACCTCGCTCTTAATCGCTTGCGCCTCCGCTTTAGGCTTGCTGGCGATGAGCTTGGCTTCGGGCGTTGCCAGATCGAAGTCAGTTTTGCGGAACGGACTGACGGTGACCTGCTGCGAGGTGAGACTTTCACGGGCGCGGGTCATGCTCACAGCGTTGACATTAGGCGCAGCTGTGGCGAAGGCGGTGATGTCGTGGATGCCGCGAGGCAGCCAGACATCCGCAAACCTGCTGGGCTTGGCATCGACATCAAGCTCGAGTACGCCGTTGACCACAAGCGCTGTCGTCGAACCTGTCAGCGTGAATCGCACCGCACCATCCTTAGGCTGAACAAACTTGCCATGCCAGAGAATCGCGTAGTTTGCTTTGCGCTTTTCATCTTCATCTTCGCTGCGAGTCCAAGCGAGAGTCTCAGCCGCTTTTTCTTCATCCGCCTGCTTGGCGACGAAGGCGACGATCTCTTTCCAGGACTTGAGTTCCTGCTTGAGCGTATAGAGGCGCATCGTCATCGCGCCGCTTTCATACTTCACAGGCATCGCCGCTTCAACGGGCGGATTGCTTGCGAGGCGAAACCAGAAGCGACCATCGTGGCTGCCTTGCAGCTCGCCGCGCACCGGGGCCTGCTTGTTCGCATCAGGTGTGCTGATGGTCACCTGTGAGACGCGCTTGAGATCCTTCATATCCACACTGAGCCACTTGGGCGTCTGCCCATCAGGCTCGCTCTGCCAACTCGTGGCCTTGTCCAGATCAATCGCCATCAGCGGGTTGCGATCGATCGCGCTGTCACTGGCCAGAGCACCAGCAGGAAGTTCGCCGGTGAGCGCGGTGCCTTCGAAGAGGCCTGTGTGCGGGCCGGTCTCTTTCAAACTCACCTGCACCTGATCGCCGCTGGTGGCGACGAGTTTCACAAGCACATCATCAGCCTGATCTGAAAGGTCGCGATCAAAATCCTGCACGCGCAGATAAACCACGTTGCCTGGCTTGACCTGATTCTTGGGGCGGCGCTGCGAAATGCGCTCATCCTCCGCTTCATCTTCCTTCTCTTCGCGGGCCAGCTTCTGGCTGAAAGTTTCCTGCTCTTCATCAATGATCTTGCTCGATGACGCTTCAAACTTGCCATCAGCAGCAATGCGAATCTCCGCATCAGCCAGCGGAATGTTCTTGAACTCCGCCTTGAACTGCTCGGGATAATCGCACTTGATCACATCGCGCCCGGTCAGTTGCAACACCTTGTCACCCTTGGTGACGACGCCCAGTTGCGTGGGCAGGTCAGCGCGAAAAAGCCCTTTGCCTGCGCCGCCCGATGTCAGATAAATCGTTTCCTGATCGCCGCCGGGCAGTGTGGTCACCAGCACGGGAATGCGCGTGTGCCCACGGCTGATCCCCAGATCGCTGTCCTGTACCACAATCGAAAGCGTCGAGCCTGGCGTGTGCCAACGCTTACTCGCACGGCCAAGACGACCCACGGTATTAAGCAATTCAAGCTGCTCGATGTACCGCTGCTCATCACCATAAACTTCCGAAAGATTAAAGAGCGTCTGATTGGCGAGACTGATGTTGGGCACGCGCTCGAGCACACTGCGGAAAATATCGCGCGCTGCATCACGATCGCCTCTGCGATGCGCAAGCAGACCACGCAGAAATTCGGCGCGAACCACCACATCCCTCTCACGGCTGTTGCCCAGCTTCTCAAAAATCTTCTCCGCTTCGTCAAAGAGCTTCTGCGCCATGAACGTTTCGCCGATGCCAAACTCCGCTTCCAAAGCTTCAGGCGTCTTCGCAAAACGATTCATGATCGAGGTGAATTCAGCGCGGGCCACTTCATACCGCTTGGCACCAAAATAATTTTTGCCCAGCAGCAATTGAATCTTGGCCTTGGTGCTGTCATCGATATTGGGTGAATCAGAAAACTTCACAAACCAGGAGCGAAGGATGTCCTCAGCCCGTTCGTAATTCTCATCGCCGCCCGCTGCGATGTGGCTTTCACAGACGAAGAGAATCAAATCGACAGGCAGTTCGAAGCGATGCTCATCGAAGAGTTTTCGGTTGGCGTCGTAAGCATCGAAGGCGAGCTTTTCATCACCGAGGCGCAGATACATCGCAGCTTGGAGCAGCGGCGCGATCGGACTTTTGTCATCGATGGCCAGGCCGACGGAACCCAGACGGGAGAAGCTTTGGCCGACCATGTCGCGACCGGTTTTCTGACGAGCTGCATCGACGCCGCCGACATTGGCGAGCATGCCGGTGAGCAGCGTGGCGGCTGCGGGATAATCCTTGCGAGACATAGCCGACTGAGCGTAGCCCATGCCGATGTCCCAGTCGTAGGTCGAGTTGCTCATCTGCGTGGTCGTCGCGGCATAAGCGAGAAGTCTTGCTGTTTCATTGCGGCTGTCTGCCGGCTCCATTTCGAGCAGCGAGAGTGATGCCGCCGCTGAAACCCGGCCGATATCCAGATCGCGCACCGCTGTGAACACCGTCTTGCGCAGATCATCGGTGGCCGTCTTGTTGTTCTTGTCGCGCATCTCACTGAGCCAGGTCCATGCCGGCTGTTCTTCGACGCCCCAGCTTTGGAAGGGGCGCTCTGCTTGACGCTTGCGTGTGTCTTTGAGGATGGCGCTGAACTTACCGACATCACCAGCCTTGAGCGCTAGGTCCGCGATCCATGTCGCGTAGGCACCGTGATAGCTGGTCGCGTTTTTGTAGGCTTCTTCGAGGAAGGCGATGCGAGCTTTGCCATCGGTGATGCGCTCGGAAATTGCGCCGACAGCGGCTCGGCTCTGCAAATCCCAAGGCGCCAGCGCGTACCTGTCGCGCCAGTATTTCATGGCTTCATCTTTGAGGCCATGCTTGTCGAGCATCGCGCCGATGTGGTGCATGTTGCCGCCTTCGAGGCCAAGCTTCTGCTGCTGCGCGAGAATCCATGCGAGCGATTTCTTAAGCAGGTCCACATCCTTGCCTTTGTCCGCGGCAGTCGCGAGGCGGGCATAGCTGTCGATATCGTTGACTGTTGCCGCGAGCTTCATCAGATGCAGCGCTGCTTCGCGGGCCTGATCCGCGTTGCCGTAGTCGGTTGATGCCTGGAGCCACCACGTGGCTGCTTCGTAATCCTGAGGCAGACGACCGCACAGCTTGGCGTAGTAACCAATCGAGTCAGGACGATTTTTCTGTGCAGCGTAATGCTGATGAAAATAGCCTTGCGCTCGCAGCAGCCAGCGGGCCTGTTCATCGCTGAGTTTTTTGTAATTCTCACCAGCGAGCAGGCGATCGCGTGCAGTCACGGTCAGTTGGCCTTTGTCAGCCGTCGCCACTTCCCAGTCTTTGAACCACTGGTCGTTTGCGATCTGGTCGTACGCGGCTTTGGCGATTTTGGCGTTGTCTTTGTGCTCTTTGCTCTTGCCGACTTCGCGCACCCAGCGCTCGATGAAGCTGCGATAGCTGGTCAGATTGGCGTTCTTGCTTGCAGCCGCGGCGAGCAGTTTCACATCACTGTTAAATTCTTCAGGACTGGCCGGATTCGTGAGCAGGTGATGCACTGCTGCCCAGGAGCGATCATCGTTGGTTGGCGACTGCGTCACCTGATCGCGGCAAATCGCACGGCTCTTGCCTAGGTCCTTTATCCGATCACGATAAACAGGAAACGCCAGGGCATAGCGATAAGCCGCAGCGCCACTAGGATTCTTCGCAAGCGCATCAAGCAACACTTTTTCCGCCTTCGCAAAATCCTCCGGCTTGTCACCGGCGACGCTCACGAAAGTTCCGGCTGGATCGTGCGTCCAGGGATCGCCCACCATCGACTGTGCAAACAGATTGGCAGCATGAGGCTTGTCGCCATCGCGCGAATAAGCATGTGCCAGCAGCGTCAAAGACGCCCAGCGATCATCGCGATTGGGATACTTGCTCATGTATTCATTGACGACCTGCTCGAGCTCCGGAGCCTTCACGGCGGTGTGATACATTTCCAAAATCAAACGCCGGTGAAGATCATCACTGTCCTTGGCGACGCGGGCTTTCTTCAGGCTTTCGACAGCGTTGGTGCGCTGGCCGCTGTTGGCGTAATTCTCAGCCATGTAGCGGTGGAAATCCGCTGTGCGGGCGGGATCCATGGGCAGATTTTTCTTGAGCATGATCAGGCCGATGGCGTTGCTGCCTGCGTAGTCGCCGGTGCGGCGGGCAGCGTGAAACGCTTCCCAACCAGCATGACTGGTGTATTCGCCAGCGGGCAATTTCTCGACCATCTCTTTGCCAAGCCGGGCGGCAGCGGCGAAGCCTTCGTTGTTATTCATCTGCATGTACTGACTGACCGCCTGCTCCGCAGAGCTGCGCTCAGTGCCGGGGCTTCGCTTCCAAATCGCTTCGTAAGCGAGTGCGATCTGCTTGCGATCGTTTTGCTGCTCCAGTGTGCGGGCCAGAGTTTTTTCAACTTCGATGCACGCTTTGTCTGTGGGGTAACGAGAAATAAACTGACGACTGGTGGCGATGATGTCTTTGTTACGCGAGAGAATCACCAGACCATCGAGCAGCTTGAGCATGACCTCTTTGTGCTTGGGATGGTTCGGCTGCGCGGTGATGAATTTCTGACCCGCACGGATCAGGCCAAACACCCGACCTTCCTTGTGGTACAGGTCCGTCAGCTCGATGAGCAATTCCGCAGCGCGCGGCGTGGTATCGAGCATCTTGCCCACTTCGGCTTCAAGCTGCGCGGCCTTCTTGCTGACCGCATCAAGCTCAACCTGAGCGAGTGCCGGTGCGATGAAGGAAGAAAGTAGAGTCAGCGTGAAAATAAGCGTAATAAAATATTTCATCATGGCGTAAACCTGTCGTTTGCAGTCGTAAAACATCATTGATCCAACATCCATGTGGATGCGTTGTCGATTCGGTATGTCCCCGTTTAGCTGCGGGCCAAAGGCTTTGCGACGGCCAGCGCGGAGCGCCGGCGGACCTTTGCTCCGCGGCTAAACGGAATCAAAATCCACCCTTAGTCAGTGCATCCACGATGCGCTTGGTCTCAGCAGCAAGAGCGCTTTCAGGGAAGTCGCCCAGCAACTGATCAAAGCGTGCCCGGGCTTCCTTCTTGCGATCCATGCGGTAAAGACACCGGCCGTAGTTGAAGAGAATCACATCGAGATACTTCGCATCGGGATGTTCATTGAGCACCGTTTCGAAGATGTCGATAGCGCGGGAGTAGTCCTGCTTCTGATAATAGAAGTTGGCCATCTTGGCGACGGCTTCGCCGACACGGCCAGAGTCGGGGAATGCTTCGAAGACTTTTTTATATTCCTGGAAAGCGCGATCGTACATCGCCGGCTGCTGCGCTTCCGGTGCAGCTTTGGCCATTTCTTCGTAGCACTCGGCGATGCCGAATTGCCCTTCGCCGCGCAGCTGACTGGTCTTCATGTCCACGAGCCTGGCGTAGATGCCGATGGCGCGACTGACTTGCCCCTGCTTGCGACTGACCGCCGCAAGCTGAAGCAGCGCATCATCGACAAACGCGGAGTCGGGAAACTCGCGGGCAAGCCTTTGACACATGGCGGCTGCGAGTTCGAGCTTGTCCATCTCGTAATAAATCTGCCAGAGCTGCACATACGTTTCTTCCAGCAGACGCCCGCCCAGTTTGCGGGCTTCTTCGCTGATCTCTTCGCAGACGAGCAGCGCTTCGTTGTACTTGTCGTTGCTCTTGGCCTTGAGGCCGAACTCTTTGTAGCGGTTGCCGATGTTGCACAGCGCGCTGGCGGTCTTGAGCTGCGTGCGAAGGCGCAGTTCCTTGTCGCCGATTTCGGTGCGTGTGACGCGGACGCCGCCCAGATTGCCTTCGACAGTTTTGGCACGGGCGATCACCGTGATCGGCTCAGCCGTGGTGTTCTCGGGATCAACATAAACCAGACGAATCTGATCGCTGGGCAGTGCCTGGAGTTTGTTGTCATCAGCGATGGGCGACTCCGCATTTTCGAGAGTGACCGTCGAACGGAAAACGCCCGAGTGAATGGTGGTGTCGTTGGCTTCCTGCTTTTCGATTTCGGAAGCGAGGTCGTTCGCATCAGTGGACTTGGAAGGAATGGTCGGCGACGAAGGCGCAGCTGCGCCATCAGTTGTAGGCGCGGGGCTCACCGGCGGAGCAACTGAAGTCGCCCCGCCTGCGCTGATCGCTGAGCCTTGTGACGCTCGCACGATCTTCGCTTCAGTGAGCGTCACCTTCACACGATCGATCATGCGGTAACGCTCGATCTGCGGCTCTTCCGAATCATCGACTGCTTTACCCGCACCTGCTGTCGCCTGCGCAATCTTCGCATCGGCGGTTTCCTTCTCGATTTCCTCCGGCGTCTTTTCGCGATGCACTTCTACAAGAGCTTCGAGTTTGTCGGCCTTGTCAGAAAGATCGAGATCAGCATCGACAACCTGCAAATTCACTTCCTTGCCCAGCACCGCGCCATTGATCGTGTCCGCATACGCACCATCCATGATGGCAGCCTGTGCGTTGCCTACGACGGTGATGTCGCGCAGCACGGGGCGATTGAACTGGCGATCAGCGGTGTGCAGATCGACGTAGGTGACTTTCACTTTGTCATCGCCGCGCACTTCGAGCTTGCCGTTGCCTGGCTTGGGTTTGCCAAGCTGCGTCTGAATGGAACCCATGACAACGCGAACATTGCGCCCCACAGGAAAACATTCCATCATTTCTTCATCGCCTTGCGTGGTGCGAACTTTCACCTTGATCGTTTCATTAGGGCCAAGCGCTGCCAGGTCTGCATCTTCGATTTTCACGAACAGCCGTTTGCCTGCTTCGACTTTTTCGAAACTGGAATCATCCTGACCCAGCGCGGTGCCGACGCGCTCCAGCGCAGTGATGGCGCGGCTGTAATGCCCCTGCTGAAAGTGGGCGAGGCCGATGTAGTAGTAAGCCTGATTCACCTGCGAGGAGACGGGAAATTTTTCGATGACATCGCGCATGATGGAGAACGTCTTGCCGAAGTTGCGAGCCTGGTAGAAACAGATGCCCATCTTGAGCGTCGATTCAGCGCGCTGATCCTCGTCGCGATTTTCTTCGCTGGTGACAATCTCGAAATGCTTGCGAGCCTGGTCGTAAGCGCGCTCACGGCTGAGAAAGTGATCGCCCAGTTTCATGTGGGCACTAAAGCGGTACTTGCTGCGCGGGTACCGCTCGATCACCGACTGCCAGATATCGACCGCTTTGGAAAGCTCATCAGACTCATAGCGCGAGTCGCCGGCCTCGATGAGTTTCTTGGCGGCCTGATCTTCAACGATCGAGCCTTTGGGCGCGGCGGACGCGGGTTCACTTTTCGCCTTGCCCGGCTGAGCGCTGGCGAAGGAGGAAGCGATGAGCACTGTTACGATAAAAATTGACTTGATGATGTCCATTTCAGGTCCTGTTCCTCAAACCTCAGGTTACTTTATTTCGACTAATTCCAGAATTGCAGGATCGGGCCCTGTCACGCGATGTCCACCGATGTTCCGGTGCCCCGTGCTGAGACAAATCGGATGGATATCGATGTCTTTTCCCTGATGTTCGCCTGTCGAGATTCGTGCAAGCAATTTCACTCTTGAGTAATTAATGCCCGTTTTGTGCACCACCTTGCGTATGGTTAACTCAGTTCCAGCAGAGATCGTGCTGATGCTGTCTATCTCTGTTTCTCTCACAAACAGATAATCTCCCAACTGATTCAGGTAGATGTCCTGCTTGAGCCTGAAGCGGTCTCCCTTATTGAAAGTACCGCCAAAAGCTGGATCGCCGGTTACGTTGTATTCCGAATCGGTGCATCCGCAGAGAAACACTGCGACGACAACACTTACCAATGTGAGACCAAAATACCTTGGACGGCGGTCCATAAGATGAACCTTTGAAACAATCCCCGCAGCGTTGCCCGCGTGAGTCTTATTTCACGTTGACGACGACGCGGGGATTGGTTACTTCTTTGTCCAAAAACTTCGTCCGAGCCGCAAGGCGTGAGCCTGCGGAATCTGAAAACGCTGGGTGTCACCGAGGAACCGCAGGCTTACGCCTTGCGGCTCGGATCAGAGTGCGTGGGCTTTGAGAAATTACGCAAACAGTTCTTTCACCGGATCGCCACCTTCATCGACGAGGCGCATCGGGCGTTGCAGCGGCGTCATGACTTTCTTGGTGTAGTCGATGCCCAGTGCATCGCAGATGGTCGCATGAAGCTGGGGCACGCGCACAGGATTGTCCTGGGGCTTGACGCCATCGATATCGGAGGAGCCGTGCACGTAACCACCCTTGATCCCGCCGCCTGCGAGGAGGCAGGAGAAGCAGGCTGCATGGTGATCGCGGCCGGCATCTTTATTGATGCGAGGTGTGCGGCCGAACTCGCTGATGACCATCACCAGCGTTTTCTTGAGCATGCCGTTGCTATGCAAGTCGGCGATGAGCGAAGAAATCGCGGGGTCCATCTGCTCGGCATGATTGGTCATGGCCGGGAAGTTGTTGGTGTGCGTGTCGAAGCCGCCGCGATTGATCTGCACAAAGCGAACGCCCTTCTCCACCAGACGACGCGCCAGAATTGCACCGCGACCAAAAGCGCTGTCGCCGTAGCGTGCAACGGTCTCAGCTTTTTCATTTTCGAGATCGAAGGCTGCCAGCGCCGGGCTGCGCATGAGGCGAACTGCATCATCGACAGCGGTCTGCGTGGCATCGAGGCGCGGGTCTGCGTTGGCGGTGTTGAACTTGGTGTTCATGCGCTTGAGGATGTCCAGCCGTTTGTCGCCGCGCACTTTGGTGATGCCTTCGGGGAAGGCGAGGTACGGGTCTTTTTCGCCGGGCAGGCCGACGTAATAAGCTTCGCACTTTTGGCCCAGGTAACCAGCGCGAGGGGCTTCGCCGGAGATGGAGATATAGGAAGGCAGATCGCTGACCGCATCGCGTTCGTGAACGACGACCGAGCCTAGGCCCGGGTGCTGAAGGTTGGACGATTGATTGTAGCTGGTCTGCCCCTGATAGGTGGCGCGGCCGTGGTCGCCGTTGGTCCCGGCGATGGAGCGAACGAGGCTGATGTGATGCATCTGCTTGGCGATCAGCGGCCAGATTTCGGGCAACTGAATACCATCAGCGGAGGTCTTGATGACATCAAACTCACCGCCGGTGGGACGACCGGGCTTGGGATCCCAAGTGTCGATGTGGCTCATGCCGCCGCCCATCCAGAAGAGGATGACGTGATCAGCCTTGGCGCTCGCAGCGGCTTCAGTGGCAGCCGCGTGAACGAGGCTCTTCATAGAGAGCCCAAGGATCGTGCCGCCTGCCGCGCCAAGCACGGAACGACGGGACATGAAGTAGCCAGGACAACCGGGGGTGATGATGGACATATGGGAGGCTCCATGTAAATCAATGACTACCACGAAGGCACGAAGTCACGAAGGAAGAGAAGAGACGAGGAATTGAATCGATGCCAATCCCTACTTCGTGTCTTCGTGCCTTCGTGGTTAAATCCGATCTTACGGCAAATACCTAAACTCATTGCTATTGAGTAGCGCCCAGCGCAGATCAGCCATCCCTTCCACGCTGTTTTCCGCGCCTTGAATCACTTCCTTACCAAACGCAATTTCCTCCGGCTTCGCTTCGCGGGTCAGTATCTCGCGGTAGGCCAGGGCAATCGCTTTATCGAGATTCGCTTTCTTACCTGCGATGAGATCGTGCATGGGTTCAAGTGGGCCAACGCGTGAGGCTTCGTGCGTCAGGCTGCCGTTGAGGAGCATCAGGGCCTGCCGCATCGAGGGCGTCATCTCGCGCACTTCGCCCAGAGCTTCGCGGGCAGGTTGACCAAAGACACGCAGGAAGTGCGGGCGAGGCGCGGGCGATTCCATACGCATCGAAGAGCTGAACTTGGGGTTGTAGCCGACGGTCACATCGACGTACCGCGTGACATACTTCGCCTTCTGCTCGGCTCGCTGTGCGACCATTCGACGAGCTTCGATATCCTCTGGCGACAGTACTTCCATCATCTGAATCTGCGGTTCATCCTGCTTGGCAGCCTCGGCGAGCACCTTGGTGAAGTCCACTTCGACAGACATCTCAAGGTCATACCCGCCACCGCTTCCTGTCATGGGCTTCATCGCCATCATGTTGCCACCACCCGCCATCATCGCCATCTTGTCATCGCCCTTCCCCTTGCCCGCAGGCTTGGGGGCAGCAGCGAGCATTTTGCCATCTTCATCCACACGCACCCGCACCATTTGGCGGAGCGTGCGCTTAAGCTCACCATCAGGATATTTTTCTTTCCACAGGTGCCCTGCTTCCACGATGGAATCAAAGAGCGCTTCGCCAACCATGCGGCGCATCGGAGCAGCAACAAACGCTTCTTCCGCTGCCATGCGAGTGGCTTCATCGAGGCCCGCATAGCGGCCGCGCTGATACGCTTCGCTGCTGATGACCATGCGAATCAGCGAGCGCACATCAAAGCCAGACGCCACGAACTGATTGGAAAGATAATCCATCGCCTTGGGATGCGAAGGCTTATTCTCACTGCGGAAATCATCGATCGGCTCAACAAACCCACGCCCCACCAGTTCCTTCCACACGCGATTCGCCATCGCCCAGGAAAAATAGCGGTTGTATGGATCCGTCAGCGTTGCCGCCAGATGCTCACGCAGTTCGCTCTTTCTATATAGATCAGCTTCCACATCGATCTTGCGAATATCGCTCTTGGCCTGCCCGGTCACATCAAAGCTCGTCGGCTTCTTCACATCGCCGATGTTCGCATCGATACCCGCAATCAGATCATCCACCGAAGTATCTTTTTTCGATGCCCCCGCCAGCTTCTTCGCCTCTTCAGCCCGGCGGGCAACCATCTGATCCACGAACGGCTTGAGGTTCTGATTATCAATCTGATAAAGGAACTGCGGCTTCACCGGCTTGCGATCCGTCACACCCGGAGCAGCAGGCGGCCACATGACCTTGTTCTCCTTGCCTTCGGTCGTGTAGATCATCTTGCTGAACTGCTGCTCAACGCGCTGCGTCTTGCCGAAGAACGCGGCAAAGCTATAAAACTCCTCACGGCTCCACTTATCAAACGGGTGATCGTGACACTCAGCACAAGCAATACGAATGCCCAGAAACGTCTGAGCCGTCGCACCGGCCAGCGCCATCGGGTCTGCATCATCACCAAGCACGAAGCCCACTTCGGGGGTCTTGCCAGCCTTGCCGTTGATGGAAATCATGCGACGAACCATCTCGTCATAAGGCATGCCGTCTTTGATCGCCTGATGAATGAACGCCATGAACTGCGTGCCGCCGGCTTGACCGGATCGAATGCGAAGCATGTCCGCGAAGAAGACCGTCCAGCGATCGACAAAGCGTTCATCTTTGATCAGCTTGTCCACGATGCGATCGCGGCGCTCGCTGGCGGACCAGCTTTGATACTCAGCAATTTCGTCAGTGTTTGGGATGCGGCCGATGAGATCGACATACACCCGGCGAAGAAAGGAAAGATCATCCGTCACCGGCGCGACCTTGAGCGTCTTGCCCGCGTTCTCCGCCATGATGATGCGATCAAGCTCCGTCGGCCCCGCCAGCGAAGGCGAAGCAGTGACGGCAATGACCGACACCACCACTAAAGATCGCAATAGACCGGAAAGCGAAAGGATTGCGTTTCTCACGTGCCTGACTCCTGTGCAGACGGAATCGACGATCGAATCTGCAAAACAAGGGGAACCCAATGCATCAAACAAACCTGAAACAGAACAAACCTGAAACAGAACCTTTCCCCCGGAAGTCTTGACTATCTTATCACACCGGTAACGGCTGAGCCTGCCATTTTATAGGATAAACACCGATTGCCTGCTCCAGGAGACCCGGGGACGACTTGATCGTTATCGGTGCAATCCCCCCGCCGCTTGCGGCGTAGCGTCATCAGCGCAGCAAGCTACGACAATCACGACATCGTTTAGCCGCGGAGCAAAGGCTCTGCGCCGCTCCGCGAGAGCCCTCGCAAAATCAAACGAAACGATCCACTAGACTCTGTCCAAAAACTCCATCCGAGCCGCCAGGCGTAAGCCTGCGGTGCTTCGGTAACACAAGGCATCCCCAAACCCCGCAGGCTTACGCCTCGCGGCTCGGATGGACATACACCCACTCGCCTTCAATGAGCCCCCAAACAATCCCACGCACGCGCACAGCCTATTCAATAAATAAAAAACCATTGAATTACGGTTCGATATGTGCTATACTATGGCCGGCTCGCTTCCTTCCTCTCTTTCGGAGCCTTGACCATGCCCAACTCCACCCTTTCAAAATCATCCGTGGCTATCACGTACCCCCTAACACCGCTATACGTAAACGCTTATCCTGACATGAATTACCAAAAAACTAAGGGTAAACGCCTAGACGTCTACCCGTTTACCCCTAGACACGACTTAACCGCAATAAATACAACGACTTGAAACGGTAGACACAAATGAAAAAACGCAAGGGTAGACAAAACCGGCAATGAAAAATTCATGCCTTATCCGAGCCGCAAGGCGTAAGCCTGCGGTGCTTAGAGCGTGTATGAAATCCTCGGATTGATTCACATAGCCCCGGCTTTAGCCGGGGTAACGCAAGGAATCCGGCGGGTCTCCCCGGCCAAGGCCGGGGCTATATGGGGTTTTCATACACGCTCTTATGGGAATACAAGGCGCCTCCAAACTCCGCAGGCTTACGCCACGCGGCTCGGATAGACATTCTGGCCTCCACCACGCATCCTCGTTATCATCCGAAATCTACTCGTCCAAGGTTCACTCACGGAAGGCTTTGCAACATGAAAATCCACGAATACCAGGCCCGCGAACTGCTCCAGAAATACGGCGTCCCCGTCCCCCCCGCCATCGTCGCAGATAACGCTGACGAAGCAGCAGCAGCCTTCAAAACACTCAACGCCCCTCTGGCGGTGGTCAAGGCGCAGGTTCATGCGGGCGGCCGAGGTAAAGGCGGCGGCGTCAAACTGGTGCGCTCAGCCGAGGATGCGAAAACAGCCGCAGCCATGATTCTCTCTAAGCCCCTCATCACCCCGCAGACCGGCCCTGAAGGCGTGCCCGTCAATAAACTCCTGGTCGCCTCGGGCGTTGATATCGCCAAGGAATATTACGTCGCCCTTGCGGTCGATCGTGCGGTCAATGCCCCGGTGCTGATCGCCTCCAGCGAAGGCGGCGTCGAGATCGAAGAAGTCGCCAAAACTCACCCGGAAAAAATCATCCGCGTCATCATCGATCCCGCTCTGGGTCTGCAGCCATTTCAAGCTCGCAAAATCGCCTACAAGCTCGGCTTCAAAGGCGATCAGATCAAACAGGCGATTTCGATTTTCACCAAACTGACAACGGCTTTCATCAAGAGCGATGCCAGCCTGGCGGAGATTAATCCGCTGATCGTGACGCCTGCCAGTGAAGGCAAGCCTGATGGCGAAGTGCTCGCGCTCGATGCGAAATTCAATTTCGATGACAACGCCATGTTCCGCCAGAAGGAAATCGCCGCGATGGCTGACCCGGCGGAGACCAACGAACTGGAAATCGCAGCCGCCAAACACAACCTCAACTACATCAAACTCGACGGCGAAATCGGTTGCCTCGTCAACGGCGCAGGCCTGGCGATGGCGACGATGGATCTCGTCAAGCTCCACGGCTCAGAGCCCGCCAACTTCCTCGATGTCGGCGGCGGCGCGAGCGAAGAAGCCGTCACCGAAGCCTTCCGCATCATCCTCGCCGACAAAGCGGTCAAGGGCGTGCTCGTCAACATCTTCGGCGGCATCATGAAATGCGACATCGTCGCACAGGCCATCGTCAATGCTGCGAAACTCGTTGGCTTTAAGGTGCCGCTCGTGGTGCGCCTTGAAGGCACGAATGTGACCCCAGCGCGCGAGATTCTCAAGAATGCCGCGAAGGACATTCCGATGCTCCAGGCGGCTGATGATCTGACGGATGCGGCGAAGAAGATCGTGGCAGCAGTGAAGGCGGCGTGATCCTGAGAAGTTCAAGCCACGCCTTGCTCAAACTCTTGAACGCTTACACTTGGCAAGCTGGCAGCAGTCTGAGCATGTTCAATGGTCATGCTGACTAAGTTACCATCGATATCGAGGTCAACATAGACGTTCTCACTGATTTCCCGCGTCTGATCGACGGGCCGATCGGAAAACTCAAGCAATGCAGTATCGGTATCTCGAAAGTATTTAATGTTCATGGCTTAAAGTTTCGATCAAAAAAAGCATTGTGTACCGTCTCGCCGTCTTCCAGTAGTA
>CAZYQL010000050.1:0-2163 GCA_964650055.1 uncultured Phycisphaeraceae bacterium
GACAGACTCATACCTTAGCTATCGGATGGCGACTTCGCAAGGGTGAAACGGCCGAAATAAGAATGTTGAAAAGTCCGGGCGTCAGCTTCCATCCGAGCCGCCAGGCGTAAGCCTGCGGAGGATTGCGAATGTCATCGAAGATCGTGGCACTCGGACAAGGCCGATGGCGAGTTCGCGAGCTGTCGGGTACAAGAATGGACGCTGACCTTTCGCGCTGACGTCGCTACGCCGCAAGCGGCTGAACACGAACAGTATTTGCTCACCGCCGCCATCGCCTTGCGATATATGCGGCCCCAAACAGCACACACAACACCCCCACAATACAAGGCCCCGGCCCGGCGAAGCCCAGTTCCAGACTGACGAAGAGCCCGCCCACGACGCCGATGAGGCCGGTGATGCACGAGAGCGCAAAGACGCGCTCGAGTTTGCTCGATAGAAGCAACGCGGTGGCACCGGGAATCACCAGCATCGCCGAGACCAGCAGCACACCCGCAAGCTTCATCGTGAGCACGACGACAATGGCCAGCAAGGTCAGCAGCAGATGATGCACTGCACCGGCAGGCACGCCATACACCCGACTTGTCGGCTCATCGAACGCGAAAAAAACCAGTCGCTTGAAGCAGATGAAAATCGTGGCCATGACCATGGCGCAGATGATCAGCGCGCTGTACATCTGCATCGGCGTGGTGTTGAGGATCGAGCCGAAGAGCACGGCTTCGAAGTTAGGCCGATTGCCTGCGGTGGCCATGTGCTGGGCATACCAGGGCCAGTAGGTGGCGGAGCCGACTTTCTGAAGTGCAGCACTCAAGTTTGTCAGAAACACACCCCACGCCATCGCGGCGACAAGCAGGATGCCGATGGCGGTGTCAGCTTCGACTTTGCGACGGCGAGAGATGATACCGATCAGCAGCGCGGTAGCGATGCAGAAGGCCATGAGGATCAGGTCATAGCGCGGATCGGTATCGATGAGGCCGATGAAAAACGCAGTGCCCGCAGCGCCATACCCCGCATGACTGACGCCTTGCCCGATGAAGGCCATGCGCTTGAGCACAACAAAAACGCTCAAGAGCGAACAGACCAAAGCCACCGCGATGCCAGCAATGAGTGCACGCTGGGCGGCAGGAAAGTTCAGGATGAAATCAAGGGCGTTCATTAATTGAAAAGTTCTGAGTTCCGAGTTCAAAGTTCCGAGTTCAAAGTTCAAGGTTCAAGGTTCTGAGTCATAAATACGAAGCTCGTATGGACAAACGTTCAACGTCGAAACTTTGATCCTGTAACTTTGAACTGGGAACTCGGAACTTTGAACTCGGAACTTTGAACTTACTTCCGCATCACCGGCGCGATCTCGTGTGCAAACACTTCGCTGAGCACTTCGCGCGTCAGCCCGGCGGGGGCATCGTGGTAGTGGATCGATTGCTTGAGACAAGCCACGCGGTTGCAGCCGGCGGCGATGGCTTGCAAGTCGTGGCTGACGATGATGACGGTGAGGTTGAGCGATTCGTGCAGCTCGTGGATGAAGCGAGCGAACTGCTCCTGGCCCGTTTCATCAATGCCCACCAGCGGTTCATCAAGAATCAGGATCGGTGGCTGAGCGACGAGTGCACGAGCAATAAAGACGCGCTGCTGCTGTCCGCCTGAAAGCTGGCCGATGGGGCGGTTGCGCAGATCGATCATGCCGGTGCGCTCGAGCATGGCTTGCGCTCGCTCTTTTTCACTGCGAGAAAACCAGGGCGACCAACTGGTGGAGCCGGTGAGCCCCATGAGCACAACCTGCTCGACCGTGACAGGGAACCGCCATTCGACATCAGCGCGCTGCGGCACGTAGCCGATGATGTTGCCTTTGGCGCAGGCCTGTCGCGGCGACTGATTCATGATGGAAACGCTGCCGGTGTAGTCTTCGAGCAGGCCGAGCATGATACGGAGGAGCGTGGTTTTGCCTGCGCCGTTGGGGCCGATGATGCCCAGATTCTCGCCGCGATTGACGTGGAGTGTGACGTCTTTAAGTGCGACAGCGCCTTGCTGCGATGAACTGGAACCGGGGAAGCGGTAGCCGACGTTTTGCAGGCAGATGATGTCCTGTGCAGCGTGATGCGCCAGATCGGAGGCATCATGCGAGTGATGTTGATCGTGAGCATGATCATGCGCGTGGTCGTGCGAATGATC
>CAZYQL010000050.1:2263-9947 GCA_964650055.1 uncultured Phycisphaeraceae bacterium
ATGATCGTGAAGATGGTCGTGAGAGTGAGACATGGGCGAGGGAGTCGATCGAGTTTGCCGCTCAGTGATTGCTTCGCTTACTGCTGTCCTTGAACCAGCACTTTCAGATTGGAATCCATCATCTCGAAATAAGTGCGATAGCCCGCGCGATCCGGTCCGCCCAGATCATCGAGCTTCAGAACCTTGGCGCCGGTGGCCTCCGCGATGGCGCTCAAGGCCGAGTCAGGATAAGCAGGCTCGGCGTAAAGCGTTTTGAGTTTGAATTTGATCACGGCCTGGCGCGCTTCACTTAAATGCGTCGGCGTCACCTCTGCGCCGGTGGGCAAATCCATCTCCGTGAGATGCGCGACAACCTTGAGGCCATACCTTGCAGCGAGCAGGTCGAAAGCGTTGTGGAAGGTGACCATTTCCTTGACGGGCATCTTCACGGTGGTCTGCGTGTAGCGATCGTGGAGCGCATCGATCTTGGCAAGCATTGCTTTCTGTGCCGCAGCGAGCGGATGTTCTGCGGCGGTCGGCCTGGCGTGACCTTCCTGATGCTGTTCGATCAGGCTGGCGAAGGTGATGATGAGCAGGTCTTTTTTACCCGCGTTTTTCGCAGCTTTTATGGCCCAGGGGTCGAGGTTGCCGCCGATGATGATCAGCGCATCCGCTTCGCCCAGCGAGCGCAGGATGTCGGGTGTCAGTTCGAAGCCGTGCGGCGAGCCGCCTTGCGGGAGCATGGTGGTGATGGCCGCGAGGCTGCCGGTGAGTTCGCCGATGAGACTGGCCAGCGGATGAATGGAGACGATGAGTTTCGCTTTGCGATTTTCTTTTTGAGCGCTGGCGATCACTTGGCCCAAAGACTCGTGGACCATTTCGATGAACTGGCGGGTGAGCAGGGGGTCGAGCCAGTAGTGAGCATTGGGGCCGGCGTGGTCGTGGTCATGATCGTGATCGTGGCTGTGGTCTTTGTGATGATCGTGATCATCATGAGCATGATCGCGGTCACCGCCGCCGCAGCCGGTGAGGGTGAGAAGCACAACGAAGATGAATGAAAGCCACCGTTGCAAGCGAAATCCTCCGCGAGGTAAGACTCGCTGAATGATAACGCATTCTCAGTAAACGTCCAGTCTGAAATCTCCAATCTCTTCTCACGCCGCCTTGTGCAACACCGGGGCAGGCATCGCGATGGGGCCTTCGTCTTCGCCGGTAACCAAACGAATGGAAGGCTGCGCTCGCACCGGCTGCGGCACAGGCATCAAGATGGTTCGCTTGTTCAGCGCGGCAATCTCATGTGAAGCGGCGGGGTCGCTGATGATCCACGTGCTCGCTTGTGCAGCGCGGTGACTGGTGAGATCAGCACCGGCATGGTGATCGACGATGCGCTCGCAGTCACCGGCAAGAAGGGCACAGTCCATCAGGTGCAATCGGGTGCAAAGCACCGTCTCGATGCCGCCGGTGGTGGACCATTCGCTCACGGGTTGCGCGAGTTTCTGTCGCATGAGCAGCGCATCAGCCAGTGCGCTTGAAGCGATGCTCATCGCGCGACTGCTCCAACGGCGAAGCTGCCCGACCGGCTCCATCACAATCTGTTTCGTCTTGCCATACAGTCGCCGCCACTGCGAAAGCGACACCGCACCATCAGCCAGGCAGGCGAGCTTCACTTCATGCGATCGGCTGTACGTTTCCAGCAACTGCCAGGCGCGAGCGCGGTCGCCATCAGTGCTGCCATCGACAGGCACGCAGTGGCTGAGCATCAGAAGCGTCGGGCGAGTGACCCGCAGGACGGTTGGCTTGTTCTGTTCTTTCATCCAATCCCTCGATGCGCCAAACAGCGCGACAAAACGCCCATCCCCCCAGCACAAATAAATCTCAAATTTCAAATTTCAAATATCCCAATCACTCACGCCGCCTTCGCATAACGACTGTAGCGATAGCTGTAGCCATACTTGCTGTGATAGCGGCGCATGTGCGGCTGCTGATCGGTCGCCAGGATGCCAGCGACAGGCGCGTTGTAGCTCGCCAAAGTGCTGATGGCCTGTTCGATGAGCGGCTTGGGTGTGCGGTTGAGTCGAACGATCAGAAGCACATCATCGCTCTGTGCTCCAAGCACACCGGCATCAGCCAGTTCAACCACCGGCGGTGTATCGATGATCACATGGTCATACTTGGAGCGCAGCGTCTTGATCAGCGTGCTCATTTCCTTACCCGAAAGCAATTGCACCGCACCATTGTCAATGCGACGACCTGCTTGAATCACATGCAACTGATTCGGGCCCACTTCCTGAATCGCCTGATCGAGTGTGCACTGACCATTGAGCAAGCCCACGAGTCCCGGGCCTTTGGGCAGATTCAACAGCTTGCCGAACTGTGGCAGACGAAGGTCAGCTTCAACGACAATCGTGCTTCGGCTTTGAAGCTCGGCGAAACTCAAGCCCAGATTCAAGCTGGTGATCGTCTTGCCTTCCTGCGGCGTGGCGCTGGTGATGGTGTGTACCAGATGCGAACGATGATTCCAGCGCGCGAGGATACCGGTGCGGATCGAGCGATACTCTTCCGCCATCAGGCTCGATGGCTTGAGCGCTGCGACCAACCGATCGTCCACATCTTTGTCCAGTGCCAGTCGCAAACGCGGCGAGGATTCATCGCCGCTCGCTTTGACCGTGGGCGCAGGTGCGAAGATCGGCGCGGGCGGCAACTGCGGCGCAGCGGCAGCAGCGCTCTCATCCATCAGGCCGGCCAGCGAAAGCCTTGGGCCGGTGGTGGGTGCAGAGATGACAGGTGTCACGGGCGCTGCAAATTCGGTGGTATCGACATCAGCGGCGGAAGGCGCATCGGCCTTGGGCTGCTGACCCGATTTCTGGATGGCGTCGAAGAGATATCCCATTTTAGTACGTCCCCGTCAGGCCTAAGGCAGGCGTGGTGGAAATGCCTGAGTCCGAGTCGTCGCCGAAGTTAGGCACCATGTCTTCGATGACGCGATTGACGATTGCGCTGCCGATGCTGCGCGTTTCACCGACGAAGCCCATGAGCAGGGCGTTGTCGCAGATGACATTGATCAGTCGAGGTATGCCATGCGTGGTCTGCTGCATGCGGTTGTAGGCACCTGCTTCAAAGCGCACCGCAGGCACCGAAGGATTGTTGCTGGCCACGCGCAGACGATGCTCGACATAGAGGATGATGTCTTTCTGATCGAGTGGACGCAGATGCTTGGCCAGCACGATGCGCTGGCGCAGCGCAGCCAGGCGGCGAGTGTTGGCGATGTGCTGGCGCAGCTCAGGCTGACCAATGAGCACGATCTGAATCGCCTTTTGCGTCGCTGTATCGAACGTGCTCATCAGCCGTAGCTCTTCGAGTGCTTCATCGCTGAGCGTTTGCGCTTCATCGACGAAGAGGACCACGGGGCAAGCCTGGTTGACGCGATCGAGCAGGTAGGAGCCAAGGCGTTCGAGCATTCGGCCATGGTCTTCGTTTCGCTGAGAGCGAATGTCCAAAGCGCGCAGTGCCTGGCGGATGAGTGATTCGCCATCGCGGTGACTGTGGGTGATGTTGACGATGGTGGCGCTGTGGCCGATGCGTTCGCACATGGCGCGGCCGACGGTGGTCTTGCCTGAACCGATGTCGCCGGTGATCAGCACAAAGCCCTTGCGCATGCGAATGGTGTATTCAATGGCGGCCAGCGCTTCGCGGTGCTGCTCGCTTTGAAAAAAGAATCGCGGGTCAGGCGTATTCTCAAAAGGCATCATCTTCAGGTTGTAGAAACTGTCGTACATGGCGTTTCCATTCGGGCGGCGTTGGGGTGCGGGGTTTTGGGTGTAGGGTGTGGGGTCGGAAAAAACTTGCGGTTTCTGGCATGAGGCTTGGATTTCAGGTGTTGTATTCAATGCCTTGAACCCCACACCCTACACCCCATACCCCAAATCCTTTTCAGTTCGTTTCTTGCTTCTGCTGCGGCAACCGTGCGCCGAGCCTTGCGGACTCGATGATGCTGGGCGCGTGGGCGTCGGGTGTGCCATTGACGCGGTCCATGAAGAAGCGGACCGGGTCTGCTTTCAACTGCGAAATCATGTGCGGCTTCTCCAGGCTCAGGTAAAGCAGGCCGGTGAGAATCACCAGCACCGTCGCCATGATCGTGCCATTGATCGGATAGAGCAGCAGATTGCGAACACGGCGGATGCGAGCGCTCTTTGTGGAAATAATCTCGCTCACCGCACCGAAGGTCGGCAGGCTGAAGGCGCTGGCGAGCTGCTGCACATCGCTGAAGGTTTCATCCGTGCGGTAGGCGTAAAAGATATTGATGCCGCCGGCGATCAGGCCCAGCAGTGTCGCAGCCATGAGCACCTGTGCGAGGTTGGGCGAGATCGGCTTGTGGATGACATCGCACTCTTTGATGAAGGCGAGTTGAATGCCCTTGTCGCCGCTTTCTGCGGTGCGGGCCATTTCGACATGGCGCAGGTTTTCGCGCCAGAAAGTCAGCTCGCGCTGACTGTCTTCGATGGAGCGGACGATGCGGCCATACTCGCTGCGCACTCCGAACACACCGCTGGATTCCTGTTTGGCGGCGGCGACCTGCTGATCGATGACTCCATGCTGACGCTCGGCAGATTGCAGATCGGTCAGTGCCTGGCTCAGGGCGATTTCAATCTCGCCGTAGCGTGCGTTGGGCACATCGCTGGTCTGCACGATGATGGTCTTTTCTGTGGTGTCGACGATTTTCTTGACGCCGTCGATCTGCTCGGTGACAGCGACCACATCCGGATGCTTGGGCTTCATCTTGTAAACACCGACAAACTCGGCGTACTTCGCTTCGAGTTCGCGCAGTTGGCTTTCGAGCCGATCGAGTTCTGGATTGCGACCCTTGACGACGGTAGGCGTCGATTGCGGCGTGTTTTCCAGTGTTTTTCGAAGCGTCTGAATCCTGGCGGTTGCAGCATTGCGACGCTCGGCGGCGGCGGTGAGCTGAATCTGAAGATCAGCGATCGTGCCTTGTGCGCTGTTTGGATTGTCAGGCAGCAGGCGTGCGTTTTCGATTTCAAATGCCAGTTTCTTCGCTTCGAGTTTTTCGATTTCTTCGCGGGCGTGTTTCTCTTCGCCCTGGAAGAATGAAGAGCTCTGGGCCAGGCGATCTTCGATGCGAAGGCGGGTGTTCTCGATGTAGTTGCGAACCAGCAGGTTGACGATATTTCGGGAGACGGTTGGATCATCGCCGACGTAGCCGACGCGGATGCGATCGAGATCGGTGGAGGAGATGTCGTAGCTGATGGTGGCTTTTCGCTTGAGATCGCTGCGCAGCGAAGCGCGGTCGATCTGTGCACCGCTGCTGGTGCTCGTCATCGGCTTGATCTGATCGATGACCTGATCGAGTGCGGGGTCGCCGACGATTTCATTCTGAAGCGACTCGCGTGGATCCTGAAAGGAACGGGTGGCGCCGCGCTTCATGATCTCGGCGAGCACCATATCGGTACGCCGTTCAAAGACAGCCTCGGCGCGGTACTTGCGCGGGAGGAACATGCTCACCGCCAAGACCAGTGCGGCGACGGCGAAGGCGGGCATGACGAAGCGCCAGCGAAACTTCAGCAGGACGCGCCAGACCTCAAAGAGGGCTTCTGTTTGTGTGCTGCGTTTACTCATGACGAGTTACTCGGTGAATGACAAGGGCCTGGGTCTAAAGGATGCAACGTTGTGTTCTTGAAACGGATTTTCAGTTGACGTTTTCGTGAGATTGCACATGGGGTCGCTTCCAATCAACCAGAGCCAGTGAATGTCTTTCGATGCACGATGAATGCGGTTCTTCCTGTCAGTTGCGCTCGTCGCTGCCGAAGGGGCGTGCCGAGGAGTGCGTGGCGATGTCGGTCGGAGCCTGCACAGTCTGGGCAGCGGGCTGGAGCGGCAGGAGCAGTTGCTGGAACGCCAGGCCGACGCTGGCCATCGGATTGGGCGGCACATAAAGAATGTCGCCTTCCTCAAGTACCGCATCGAGGCGTGTGTTGCCTTCGCGCACCATCTTGTTCAGATCGATGGTCATACGCTTGATCATTTCGCCTTTGCGATTGGGACGCATCACCTGAATGTTGGCGGGGTCGGCAAGGCGTGTCGGCTGAGCGACGGCCAGAGTCTTGAGCACGGTGTTGGTGCCGTCGTATGGGTAGGCTCCCACGACCTGCACTTCACCGAAGACGAAAATCTTTTTGCTGCGGAAGATGTCCACTCGCAGACTCACATCCGCATCTTCATAAAAGTCCACGGCCAACTTCTGAATCTCGAGGCTCGCTTCTTCAGGCGTCTTGCCTGCAACCATCACCGCGCCGATCAGCGGCAGCGTGATGCGACCATCGGGACGAATCGTCTCCGTGTGGCCATGCAGCTCACGCACGCGCTTGGAGGTGATGCGAATCACATCCGGCGGCGCAAGGCGATACTCCGTCGAAGTGACCAGCGGCTGCGGGTCACGCACAAACGCATCAAAGTCGGTGTACGTCGTCTGGCAACCGGCCAGCATCGACACGATCAGCACCGCTTGGAGCAGGCGACGGGTTGTGATGAGTGAAGTGTTCATGGGAGCTTTCGAGAGTTCAAAGTTCTGAGTTCAAAGTTCAAAGTTCAGGAATCAAATTCATTTCAAAGCGCGGCTTGATCCCAGACGCAGGGGAGTGTTTGGAGGATGAGGATCAGGTCGGTTTTGATGGATCGGGTTCGCAGGTATTGCAGGTCGTAGGCAAGTTTTCGGCGGGTGCCTTGGACATCATTCGTGTAGCCGTTGCGGACTTGGGCCAGGCCGGTGAGTCCTGGGCGGGTGGCCAGTCGCTTGTCGATGCCCGGGATGTCTTGGCGAAGCTGTTCCATGATTTCCGGTCGTTCGGGTCGTGGACCGACGAGACTCATCTGGCCTAGGAGGATGTTGATGAGCTGAGGCAATTCGTCGGCGTGTGAGCGGCGCATCCAGTTGCAGCCGGGGATGATTCGAGGATCGCGAGCACTGGCGAAGCGGGCGTCGCCGCAGCGTTCAGCAGTGAGGCTCATCGTTCGCAGCTTGTAAATGCGAAAGAGCCAACCGTCTTGTCCGACGCGCCACTGGCTGTAAAAAACTGGGCCGCCGTCAGCGAGTTTGATCCATGCTGCACAGACGAGCAGGATCGGTGCGACGAGGATGAGGCCGACGCTGGCTCCGACGATGTCAAGCGATCGCTTGACCAGGTTGAAGCGCAGGCTGGGCGTTCTCGCCGGTCGGCTGCGACGGTGTACGTGAATTTTTTCCAACGGCTGGCTCATATTGCCGCCCGTCCTTGCACTAGCGGACCCCCCGCACGATGCACGGTATTGGCACCATCGTCGCGTTGTCTGGGCGACTTAATCCGTCTGTGAGGATTGCGATGAAAAAAGCGAAGAGGAGAGATGGGCGCACAGCGCGTTAGAGCGGAGGATCGAATCATCGAACACTCAAATAAAAAACCGAGCCGGGCTGAAGAACAGGCGCACCTGTCATTCAACCCGACTCGGTCTTTAATACGATTCGGCCAACGGATCAGTCTGAACCGACAACGACATCTACATAGGTAGAAGTGTTGCAACTAAGAACGTTCTTACGAACGCTGGGCAGCTCATCCGATTGGTAGATGCCCAATTACTTGGGGGCAGCAGCCTTGTCAGCAGCCGCTTTGTCAGCAGCCGCTTTTTCAGCAGCAGCCTTTTCAGCAGCAGCCTT
>CAZYQL010000050.1:10047-11774 GCA_964650055.1 uncultured Phycisphaeraceae bacterium
TTTTCAGCAGCAGCCTTTTCAGCAGCAGCCTTGGCTGCATCCGTCACGGGAACCACCTTCGCAGGTGCATCCTTAACCGGCGCATTCTTTTTGTCGTCGCCGCAACCACCGAGACTCAACAGAGCCGCAACCGCAAAAATCGCAAGAAATCGCATGATCAAACTCCTGGTTGTTAAACCATATGTTAAACGTTCAAGGGCAACGCGCCCCCGACAGACCTCTTTGATCTTAACAGAAACCTTTTGATAACGTCAATGTCAAATGGAGTTGGCCTCAATAATTATTGGGTCTGACAGTACGGCGGCACCAAAGTTTGGGTATGGCCGGTTGCTAAGTTCAATGGTTTGTCCCCGGCTGGGCGCTGGTCTGTATCGCCATTTCGATTGTAAGTCTCTCAGTTGTCGATTCGCTTATTTGCCTGGCCCCTCTGCAAATGGAATGCTTGATAGAGCCGATAACAGTCGCCATTCCAGCATCCCCGTTTAGGAGCTGCAATGGGTGGTTCACGTTATCGGATCCTCGTCAGTATGTCGCAAGTTTAATGAATTCATATATTTACGTTGATATAGCCGGTGCCGGTGATTTGGGCTCTGCTGGTCGTGCCGGTTAGTCAAGCGGTTTGTCGCCGCTTCCGATGAACTAAGGGTCATCATCCCCGGCGAGGAACCGGGCGAGTTGAGCGCGGAAGGCTCAGCCGCATCGATCTCATGCAAGCACACGCAGGACGCGGGTGCAAGCCAACATCTAGGCCGTCAGGATCACGCCCTGACCCCGCAGCGCCCCGGAGACCTCCCATGCATCGTGACGCCTTGCTCGAACGCTTTTTTAACGCCTTGATCAGTGGCGACCGCCCCGGTGCCCGGCAGATTGTCGATGAAGTTCTCGACGCCAACTGCCCCGCCGACAAGGTCATCTCCCGCCTGTTCTGGCCGACCATTGAGCACATCCAGAATCTCTACCGCGCCGACCAGCTCTCCAATCTCGCCCATCATTATTCGACCCGATTGCTTCGCAATCTGGCGGATCAGATGCAGATGCGTCTGGAACAGAAACCCAGCCGAAACCGCAAAGTGCTGCTCACCTGCGGCCCTGACGAGGCGGAAGAGCTGACCGGCCAGCTTGCAGCAGACATGCTCGAAGCCGACGGGTACACGGTGTTCTTCGTAGGTGGTGGCGTGGCCAATGATGAAATTGTTTCAGCCGTCGGCGAGATGCAGGCCGATGTGCTGCTGGTCTTCGGTGCAGCTGCCAGCACCGTGCCTTACACCCGTCTGCTGATCGACAATCTCCACGACATCGGCGTCTGTCCGAACCTGCAAATCGCAGTGGGCGGCGGCGTGTTCAACAGAGCCGAAGGTTTGGCGGAGGAAATCGGGGCAGATATATGGGCCCGCGATCCGGAAGAACTGATTCAGGTGATGAATGAACAGCGAGGTCGCCGCATGACCAGCGATCAGCGCACGGTCGGCCGCAAACGGAAGATCAAGGAAGGCGTCGCTGCTTGACGATAAGGTGAGACTCAGGCACGGCATCTTCAAGATACTGTGCCTGCACCACCGCTTGAGCAAAGCTTTTGACGGTAAGCCTGCCTACAATTCCCCGGCGCTGCGATGGCAACATCCAGTCCCGAGAGTGTACGACAACACCCGCTGAGGAGGCGGGTGTTGTTGTTTGTATGAAGAGTTGGATGAGCCGTGACTTGGCTGCATCGATCGTGTCGCACTGGC
>CAZYQL010000050.1:11874-13939 GCA_964650055.1 uncultured Phycisphaeraceae bacterium
CACTGGCAAACCGTCCAGAGCGACGGCCTGCCAGTGCCACACGATTTAAATTCACCGCGGCATCGATGCGATCGCTTTCGAGTAAACCTCGCGGCACTTGGTGGCGGCGCCGTCCCAGGTGAGCTGCCGCACTTCCATGTCAGCGTGTTCACGCAGCGTCGAACTCAGTGGCGGATGGCGCAGCACGGCGATGATCTTGTTGGCCATCTCTTCCACGTCCCAGAAATCAACTTTCAGGGCGTGTTGCAGCACTTCGGCGACGCCGCTGGTTTTGCTGATGATGACAGGCACATCGTGGCTGATGGCTTCAAGGGGCGCGATGCCGAATGGTTCGCTGACTGAAGGCATCACATAGACATCCGCCATTTTGAAGACTTTTTCGACATCTTCGCCGCGCAGGAAGCCGGTGAAAAGGACTTTGTGGCCGATGCCTTCCTCGGCTGCGAGTTCGATGACGCTCTTGGCCATGTCGCCTGAGCCAGCCATGACGAATTTCACTTTGTCGTATTTCTCAAGCACCTTGCGAGCAGCGCGGACGAAATACTCCGGGCCTTTCTGCATGGTCAGGCGGCCGAGAAAGAGCACGACCTTGTCGCCTTTTCGGATGGGAGCGCGGCCGCTGGTCTGGGCCGCTGCTGCGGTGCCGTTTTCGATGCCGTTGTAAACCACATCGACCTTGGCGGGGTTGATGCCGTAGCGATGCTTGACGATGGTGCCCGTCAGATGCGAGACACAGATGACGCGCATCGCGCCCTGCATGCCTCGGCGTTCAATGTCATACACCTGCTGATGAATATTTTCGCCAGCACGATCGAACTCGGTCGAGTGCACATGCACAACCAGCGGCTTACCCGTGGCACTGGCGACGGCCAAACCTGCGGGGAAGGTGAGCCAGTCGTGGGCGTGGATGACATCAAACTTTTCGCCGCGCGCCAGATCGACACACAGCCGTGCATACCGCTGCGCTTCTGCGAAGAGATCGCCTTCATAATGAGCGATGGGGCCGCCGCCTGTGTTGGATCCGCTGACACCCCCGGTGCCACCGGACGAAGGCTGCGGGCCGCCGCCCAGAATGTTGATCGGTTCCAGGCCGGGATCGACAGCCGCGCGGCCAGTGACCGTAGAAGTGTGAACGTAGCCGCCAGTGGATTGATACGGGCTGATCATCCGCGAGGGGACAGCCTTGAAGATGACATGGGAAAACTCTTTGGAGCTAACTGCCGGGCCGCCGAAGATCGGTCCTTGTGCGATGGGGCCGGTGCCTGCGATTTCATAGGACGCCGCAACGGCAGCAGGCGAGCGATCGCCTTGAGCAGCGCTGGGGAGCTGCGGGCTGAGCAGTTTGACGTGCGAGGAATATTCGTTGCCGACGGATTTAGGCAGCACAAAGACAACATCAGTTTCCTGCTGACTCATCGCTTTGGTCAGGCCATAGCAGGCTGTTCCAAGGCCACCACTGATAAACGGCGGGAACTCCCACCCAAGCATAAAAACACGCATAGCGCACCTCAGCAATTCGTCGTCACGGGTTTAGCCGTCGCATCCATCCCTGAACGTTCATACGAACGCGTTCAATGTCAAAAATCCCGATGGGCTCAAATGGGTTCAAAACTCAACAGGCTCAAAAAGAAGAGTCCCCAGATCGTTCCGGTTCACTCAACATGGCCGAGGGCGAATGTTGAGGTCTGATTAGGACTCTACGATTCGCGTGGCCGCGCTGTTCTGAGCGCTCTACCCATTTAAGGAAGTCTGAGTATCCCAATTCAGCAATCCTAGTCAAGTGTGCTCATCCATTGCACAGCCAGCAGGCACAGGGGCGTTTTGATGCTAAGTTCTGATTTAACATTGATTAAACGTCCATTGCCCGGCGCTCTTCAGAGTGATCGCGTCTGACATCACAATGTAGATAAGCAAACATCAGGCCAAGCGCACGAGAATCAAGCGGTGTTTGGGGCCTTGCCTCAGCGGTGGGCAATTTGGGAATCTGGAAAGACAAGAGTGATATTTGAAAGGGGACGCGCAGCGAGGACGCTGCGGCTGTGAAAATGCAGCCATCAGCTATCAG
>CAZYQL010000050.1:14039-16651 GCA_964650055.1 uncultured Phycisphaeraceae bacterium
TGAACTTTGAACCCTGAACTTTCTTTCTTTTCCGCTTTCCGTTATGTTTCGCAGCCGCAGACGTGGAGGGAGCTACGCCTGTGCCTGATTTCACTCCCGTGATTCCCGCCAAGGAGGGCTGGCGCGTTGGCCAAGCGACGCAAATCCGATTCACCGTCCGATGACAGCCTCTTTGATGCAGGCGGTGGCTCCGCGCCGCCCGGCGAGACCGCATCCGGTGTTCCGCCGCAAGGCCCAGACGATTCCGTCACACTGCTCGATGCCACGCGCTCGCGCTATCTTAATTATGCACTCTCGGTCATCACCAGTCGCGCGCTGCCTGATGTGCGCGATGGTCTCAAACCCGTGCAGCGCCGCATTCTCTACACCATGTGGCAGAGCGGCCTGGACTCCACCGCCAAGCATCGAAAGTCCGCCACGGTCGTGGGCAACGTCATGGGCTGGTATCACCCCCATGGCGACAGCGCGATTTACGATGCGATGGTTCGCATGGCGCAGCCTTGGGTGATGCGGGCCACGCTCGTTGATGGCTCGGGCAACTTCGGCTCGATGGATGGTGATGCTGCCGCTGCTTATCGCTACACCGAATGTCGCCTTGCTCCGATTGCCACCGAACTGCTTCAGGAAATCGGGCAATCGACCGTCACCTTCCGGCCTAATTACGATGGCACCAAGGAAGAGCCGGTCGTTCTGCCTGCCCGCATTCCCAACACGCTGCTCAATGGTTCGACGGGCATTGCCGTCGGCATGGCGACGAACATTCCGCCACACAATCTGGGCGAGCTTTGCAAAGCGCTCATCAAACTGCTCGATGATCCGGACCTCAAGGAATATCAACTCATCGCCAACGATGCTGTGCAAGGCCCTGACTTCCCGACCGGCGGCCATGTCCTAAATACCCGCGATGAGCTGCGCGAAATCTACAAGACCGGCCAAGGCCCCATCCGCATCCGAGGTACCTGGGAAAAAGGTCCGCAAACTCGCACGCTGCAAAAAGTCTTCATCACCAGCGTGCCTTATGGTGTGAACAAGGCTGTTCTCGTCGAGGAAATCGCCCAGATCGTGCTCGGCAGAAAACTCGCGATGCTCATCGATGTGCGCGACATCAGCACCACCGATGTGCGCATTGAGCTGGACGTCAAACGCGATTCCGATGAGCAGATGGTGATGGCGTACTTGTTCAAGCACACGTCGCTTCAAACAAATTTCAATGTGAACATGACCGTGCTGGTGCCTACGGAAAATCCTGCGTTGGGCAGACCTGAGCGCATCGGCCTCAAGGAAATCCTTTGGCACTTCCTGCACTTTCGTCTCGATGTTGTCACCCGCCGTCTTGACCATGAGCTCAAGCAACTCGAGCGCCGCATCCACATCCTCGAAGGCTTCGCGGCAGTCTTTGATGCACTCGATGAAATCATCCGCATTATCCGCAAGAGCGAAGGCAAAGCCGATGCAGCAGCGAAGATTATCGATCGCTTCAAGCTCGATGCTGAGCAGACCGATGCGATTCTCGAACTGAAACTGTATCGACTCGCAAAGCTCGAAATCCTCGTCATTCAAGAGGAACTCAAAGAGAAACAGAAACGCGCCAGTGCCATTCGCAAATTGCTCGCCGAAGAAGATGCGGCAGGGCGGTGGGGGATCGTTCGCGCTGAGATCGATGAGATCATCGCCAAATACGTCAAGGGCGATCCGCTCCTGGGCAAGCGACGCACGCTCATCGAAGATGTCGGCGAAGAGCCGCAGTTCAAAGCGGAAGACTTCATCATCGATGAAGACAACTGCGTCATCCTCACCCGCGATGGCTGGGTCAAACGGCAAAAAGAAGTGCGCGATGTCTCCACCACGCGCCTGCGTGAAGGCGATTCCGTGCTCGCGGCTGAAGCGGGATCGACTCGCGCTTCGATCGTTTTCTTCTCCAACTTCGGCACCGCCTACACCTGCAAAATCATCGACATCCCCGCCTCCACTGGCTACGGCGAACCGATCCAGAAACTCTTCAAACTCAAAGACGGCGAACGCATCATCCACGCCCTCTCCCTCGATGCCCGTTCCATCGGCGACATCGGCGCAGCCTCCGGAACCGACTCCGACTCAGGCGCGGAATCTTCAGCTTCCGTGGAGTCCGCCGACAATCTGATCATTCCTCCCGTGCACGCCTTCGCCGCCTCTTCCGATGGCTATGCATTGCGTTTCGGTCTTGCTAATTTCCGTGAGCCTTCAACGCGCAGCGGTCGCAAATTTGCACGCCCATCCAAAGGCAGCGAGATCGTCGGCATCACCGCGATCAACGGCAGCGAAATCATCATCGCCGCCTCCCGCAGCGCGCGTGCCATGCTGTGCAAAGCGGATGACATCAACTTCCTCGCCGGTGCTGGCAAAGGCGTGATCCTCATCAAACTCAGCAGCGACGATTCGCTCCTAGGCTTCAAAGCATCGACAGGCGATCGCGATCTGATGGAAGTAGAAACCAATCGCGGTGCCACGCAGACGATCAGCACGACGAAATACGAAGTGACCGGTCGCGGCGGCAAAGGCCGTGAGCTGTTGCAGCGCGGCCAGTTTCTGCGCATCATCGCAGAAGCGATCAGCGTGCCGGGGCTGGTGCAGGA
>CAZYQL010000050.1:16751-24986 GCA_964650055.1 uncultured Phycisphaeraceae bacterium
CGCGCCTGGCGCTCTTTGGCTCCGTCCTTCGCGACGATTTCAATGCGGCCAGTGATGTTGATGTGCTGGTCACAATCGCACCCGACGCTGCGACGAGTTACTGGGATTGGCCGGACATGCAGGACGAACTCGAATCGATCTTCGGTCGCAAGGTCGATCTGGTTGCCGCTGGCGGTCTGTACAATCCGGTGCGCAGGAAAGAAATCCTGGGCAACTGCGAGGTGATTCATGCCGCGTGATAAAATGGTGCATCAGGGCAAACGCATATGACTTTGATAGGGCGAGGCATAGTGCGTTTGGAATCAAGTGTTTGATTTGCGATTTGGTATTTGCGATTTGATGTTTTCCGCTTCGGAGTTTCCATGACCGCCGCCCCCACCAAAGACTACAACGCCAGTTCCATCTCCGTCCTCGAAGGGCTTGAGCCTGTTCGCAAACGCCCGGGCATGTACATCGGCGGCGTCTCCTCCGCGGGTCTGCATCATCTGGTCTGGGAAATTCTCGACAACTGCATCGACGAAGCGATGAACGGCCACGCCGATGACATCGCGGTCACACTGCACGCCGACGCTTCCACCGTCACCATCAGCGACAACGGGCGCGGCATCCCCGTTGAAAAACATCCCGTCGCCAAACGCTCCACCCTCGAAGTCGTGCTCTGCACCCTGCACGCAGGTGGCAAGTTCGAAGGGCAAAACTACAAAACCTCCGGCGGCCTGCACGGCGTGGGCGCTTCTGTCGTCAACGCGCTTTCCAAAACCCTCATCGCACAGGTCAAACGCGACGGCTCGCTCTACGAACAACACTTCTCCAAAGGCATCCCCAAAGCCCCCGTCAAAAAAGTCGGCCCCGCACGAGGCACCGGCACCACCATCACCTTCCACCCCGATGCCACGATCTTTCCCAAGATCGAGTTCGACCCCGCCACCATCAAGGAACGCATCGAGATCGCCAGCTATCTGCACAAAGGTGTGAAGTTCACTTTCGATGATCAGGTCACCAAACAGAAATACGCTTTCGATCACAAAGAGGGCCTAGCGGATTACCTCAAAAAAATCCTCGCCGATCGGCAGGCCAAGTCGGTGCATGAGCAAGCCTTCCTCGTCGAGAAGGAAAACGGCATGCGCCTCGAAGGCATCCTTCAGTGGACTGAATCCACCGATGAGCATGTCCGTTCCTACGTCAACGGCATCCCCACCGCAGCAGGCGGCACGCACGAAAACGGCTACAAAGCAGGCCTGGGCAAAGCGATTCGCAACTACATCGAAACCCACAACCTCCAGCCCAAAGGCATCACGCTCACTGCCGAGGATGTCCGCGAAGGCATCGTCGGTGTGCTCTCGATCTTCATCGCTGAGCCGCAGTTTCAAGGACAGACCAAAGAGCGACTGAACAATGCCGAAACGCAAGCGCAAGTCGATAGCATTATTCGCCCGGCACTCGAGCAATGGCTTAACAACAATCGTACCGTTGCTGAATCGATCATCGCTCGCATCATTCTGTCCGCCCGCGCTCGCGCTGCTTCTCGCGCTGCGGCACAGGTGACGCGCAAGACGGCGACGACTGGGCGCACCACGCTGCCTGGCAAACTCAGCGACTGTTCTAATCCTGATGCGCCTGACAGCGAACTCTTCATCGTCGAAGGCGACTCCGCAGGTGGCAGCGCCAAGCAAGGCCGTGACCGCACCACGCAAGCGATTCTTCCTTTGCGTGGCAAAGTGCTCAACACCGAACAGGCCACGCTCACCAAGGTGCTAGAGAACAAAGAACTCTCCGACCTCGTCACCGCGCTGGGCTGCGGTCTGGGCAAAAGCTTTGATCCTTCGCGCCTGCGTTATGGCAAGCTCATTCTGCTGATGGATGCGGATTCCGATGGCCATCACATTGCGACGCTGCTGATGACTTTCATTTACCGCTTCATGCGCGAGCTGATTACGCTCGGGCATGTGTATCTGGCGCAGCCGCCGCTTTATCGCATTGACATCGGCAAGGAAACGCACTGGGCCAAGGATGATGTTGACAAGGCTCGCATTTTGAAGAAGTATGAAAACAGCCGCTCGACGCCGGAGATGACGCGCTTCAAAGGGCTGGGCGAGATGTCGCCGCAGGTGCTGTGGAGTACGACGATGGATCCCAAAACGCGCAGGCTCTTGAAGGTGGAGATCGTGGATCAGCTCGAAACCGATCGCGTCATCGCTGAACTGATGGGCAAGGATGCGTCAGCCAGATTCCGCTTCATTATGGATCGCGCAGAGGATGCGGAAGAGTTGGATGTGTGAACGGCCTAACGTCGCTTTTTTGGGAAGGGTTCCTGACGCTTGCGCCCTATTTCTCTTTGCGCTTTACGGGCTCGCCGGACTTATTCAAACCCACCTCGCGGCGAAGCTGGTTCACTTCCGAAGGCGTGAGCATGCGCCACATGCGGATCGCGATGCCTTTGATTTTGACGGGGCCAACAGCGAGTCGTTTAACACGGCGGACGGTGTAGCCCAGGCGTTTGAGCACCCACTTCACTTCGCGGTCGGGGCCTTCGTTGAGTTTGACGAGCAGCGAGGTGCGGTCGCCGTTGGTTTCATCGCGCTTGAAGGAGAGCACGCGCACTTCGCCGGTGGTGCCGGTGTTCGAGTTGGTGCTGGCCGAGGCGGCAGCGTCGGCGGGGCTATCGCCTTTGCGGCCTTTGAGTCTGCGATTGATTTTGCGAAGTTCGGCAACGATGCGGGTAATGTCATCATCGGTGACTTTGCCGCGCACAGAAACTTCATATTCCTTGGGCACTTCGTAGCTCGGGTGCGTCAGGCGGTGCGCCAGATCGCCGTCGTTGGTGAGCAGGATCAGGCCGGTCGCATCGGCATCAAGACGACCCACCGGATAAAGGCGCGGCGGCGGATCGCCTGGATTCAGCGGCGGCAACTGGACGAGATCAGTGACGGTCAGCCGACCGAATTCATCGCGCGTGGTGGAGAACACATCGCGAGGTTTGTGCAGTGCGACGTAAACAAAACCTTCTTTGCCGACGCTGCCGGTGGATTTGCGGTGGTGGGCGATGGGGCGACCCTCGACCTCGATGTGATCCTTAGCGGGATCGACCCAAGCGGGAAGAGAGCGCACGATGGAGCCGTTGACTTTGACGGAGCCTTCTTCGATGAGCTGTTCGCAGATACGGCGGGATGCGACGCCGGCGGCGGCGAGAACTTTCTGCAATCGCTCGCCACGCTGAGCATCGGCGAAGTCGTGAGCGATCTTGGGTTTCTTTCGCTTACGCAGCTTGAAGGCGGGTTTGGCTTGACCGGCGGCGGGCTTGGGGCCTTGCCGTTTGGGGTCGAATCGTGAGGATGGCTTTTTCTTGAAGGGAGGCATTTGCGGCAATGATATGTCGAGACGATCGGGCGTGTGAGGTGATGGGATGAAGAAACCCACGCACAGGAGTGCGTGGGCTTTGGGTTTTGGTTAAAATTGAGCTACTTGCAAGCCTTGAACTGGTAAGCAAATAGCAGGCCTCCGGCTTAGAACTTGAAATTTTCTGAAGAAAATACTTGACACAAGCCAATAAGCGACTTGCAGGCTTCTCATATCTCGACTATCATAAGCGACTTGCGGCTGAAACTCCCACACTTAAAGGACAGCGTAAAACCTTGGTCGACACAGGGTTAGATGCATTTTGTTTGAGGTGATCGATGTTAATGAACACCGTGCGCGATTTCTCCAAACATGGAGACGGGCTGCCAATCCCCAACCTTGTCCAAGTTCAGCAAGCCTCTTATGAGCGCTTCCTGCAACAAGGCAAAACCTTTGACCAACGCGTCAAAGACATGGGTCTCGAAGCATTGCTTCGGGAAGTCTTTCCGATCGTCAGCTACGACGGATCGATGCAGCTTGAATATCTCTATTACAAGCTCGATGAGCCTCGCTATACCATGCAGGAGTGTAAAGAACTCCGGCTGACCTATGGCATGCCGTTCCGCATCGGCGTGCGGCTGGTCCGAAAGGATGTGGCGGAGATTCCTCAGGAAGAAATCTACCTCGGCGAAATCCCCGTCCTCATGGGTGGCGGCGAGTTCATCATCAATGGTGCTGAACGCGTCATTGTCAACCAGCTCCACCGCTCGCCCGGTGTGGACTTCTCGATCGCTTCCTCCGAAGCTGATCGTCCGCTCCACTCGGCCCGCATCATTCCTGAGCGTGGCTCGTGGATCGAGTTGGAAGTCACGAAAAAAGACGTGCTGGTCATGCGCATTGACCAGTCCACGAAAATCCCCGCCACCACCTTCCTTCGTGCCATCGATGAGAAATGCTCGACCACTGAGCAGATCATTCGCATCTTCCACGAAGTGGTCACCATTCGCACCACCGACCTGCGGGCTGAGCATTTTGCGGCCAGCGGTGTCATCGACACCGAAACCGGCGAGGAACTCGTCGGTGCAGGCAAGCAGGTGGGCGAGGCGATCGGCAAGATCCAGGCGTCCAACCTCAAGACCGTTGATGTGATCGCAGATGTCAGCGATGAGCTCATGCTCAACACCATCTCCGAAGAAAAGCACGTCGTCGTCGAGGGCATGGAGGTCAGCGAGCATGAAGGCGCGCTGCTCCAGCTCTATGCACGTCTGCGTCCGGGCAACCCGCCTCAAGTAGAGAAGGCTCGCGCTTTGTTTGCGGAAAAGTTCTTCGATGACAACCGCTACCGCCTGGGCAAGGTCGGCCGGTTCCGCATCAACCGCAAATTCGACCTTAAGACCCCCGAAGACAACATGGCTCTGACCGCCGAGGATTTCCTCCAGGTGATCAAGTACATACTCGATCTTCGCTCCAACCGCAACAAAGCTCACGTGGACGATATCGACCACTTGGGCAATCGTCGTCTGCGCACGCTCGATGAGTTGGCTGTTGAGGAACTCCGCAAGGGTTTCCTCAAGCTCCGCCGCACCGTGCAAGAGCGCATGAGCATCAAGGATCCTGATGAAATCGCGAAGATCGCTGACCTGATCAACAGCAAGTCGATCAGCAGCGCGATCGAGCATTTCTTTGGCCGCAGCGAGCTTTCGCAGGTCGTCGATCAGACGAATCCGCTCTCGATGCTCAAGCACGAACGCACGCTCAGCGCCATGGGCCCTGGTGGTCTTAACCGCAAACGCGCAGGCTTTGAAGTGCGCGACGTTCATATTTCGCACTACGGCCGCATCTGCCCGATCGAAACGCCTGAAGGCACGAACATCGGCCTGATCGCTTCGCTGGGTATTTACAGCAAGATCGACGAGTACGGCTTCCTCCAGACGCCTTACCGCGTCGCCAAGAACGGCAAGCTCACCGGCGAAGTGGTTTACCTCCGCGCTGATGAGGAAATGAAGATCACCCTCGGCTCCACCGATGCTCTGCACTCAGAAGGCAAGCTCGTCGATGGCCTGGTGCTCGCCCGTGTGGACGGCGAACTTCAGCAGGTCAACAGCAAGGAAATCGGCTTCATCGATATCAGCCCCAAACAAGTTGTGGGTGTGTCGGCTGCGATGATTCCCTTCCTCGAACACGACGACGCCAACCGCGCGCTCATGGGATCCAACATGCAGCGCCAGGCGGTGCCGCTGATCAAGACCGAGCCACCTTGCGTAGGCACCGGTATGGAAAAGGAAGTGCCCAAGTATTCGGGCATGGTCGTCCGCGCCAAAAACGCAGGCACGGTCACCTTCTGCGATGCCAAGACGATCATCATCGATAACGCTGATGAATATCACCTTCGCAAGTTCAGCGGTCTCAATGAGCGAACCTGTCAGAACCAGAAGCCGATCATCAAGCTCGGCGAAAAGGTGAAGAAGGATCAGATCATTGCTGACGGTGCTGCGACCAAGAAGGGCGAACTGTCGCTGGGCAAGAATGTGCTCATCGCGTTCAACACTTTCGACGGCTACAACTTCGAAGACGCGATCGTCATCAACGAACGCCTGGTTCGCGATGATGTGTTCACCTCGATCCATATTGAAGAGTTCGATGTGGAAATTCGCGAGACCAAGCTTGGCCGTGAAGAATTCACTCGCGACATTCCCAATGTCAGCGAGAAGATGCTGTCGCAGCTTGATGAGTTTGGCATCATCCGCACGGGTGCGTTTGTCCGTCCGGGTGACATTCTCGTGGGCAAGGTCAGCCCCAAGAGCAAGAGCGAACTGACCCCTGAAGAAAAACTCCTCCACGCGATCTTCGGTCGTGCGGGTGAAGATGTGAAGAACGATTCGCTGGAAGTGCCCGCGGGTACCGAAGGCATCGTCATTGGTGCCAAGCGGTTTAGTCGCCGCATGCACATGAATGACGATCAGAAGAAGCAGCTCAAGAAGGAAATGCGGCAGTACGAGCAGGAGATGGATGAACGCGCCTGCGAACTGTTCCGCCAGATGGTCGAGCGAATCAACGAAATCACCGGCTCGGCCATGGTCGATCCGGGTACGAAGCAGAAGGTCGGCGCTTCGGACATCGTTGAAGTGGTGCTCGAACAGGTCGAAACTTTCAGCAGCAAGTGGATCAAGGGCAACAAGGACACCAAGGAAGCTGCGGATCAGATCTACTCCGCCTTCTGGCCTCGTATTCAGGCTGTTCAAAAGGAAAAAGCCCGCAAGCTGGCACACATGAAGCGTGGCGATGAGCTGCCTTCAGGCGTGCTGGAAATGGTCAAGATTTACATGGCCACCAAGCGTCACCTCTCGGTGGGTGACAAGATGGCTGGCCGTCACGGTAATAAGGGTGTTATTGCCCGTATCGTTCCCAGTGCGGACATGCCGTTCCTCGATGACGGAACGCCTGTCGATGTGCTGCTGAATCCGCTGGGCGTGCCTTCGCGTATGAACGTGGGTCAGATTCTCGAGTTGCACCTGGGCTGGGCCTGCGGTGTGCTCGGGTTCCAAGCGGTGACGCCGGTGTTTGATGGTGCGACGGAAGATGAAATCCACGCAGCCATCGAAGAGGCCAACCGTTACGTGGACACGCGTACCAAGGAACTGGCTACCAAGAAGCAGTCGCCTGCACCGCACGAAATCCTTGTGAAGATGCCCCCCGGTGGCAAGGTTCAGTTGTACGACGGCCGCACCGGCGACCCCTTCGATCAGAAGACCGCCGTCGGCTACATGTACCTGCTGAAGCTGCATCACCTGGTGGATGACAAGATTCACGCCCGTGCCACTGGCCCCTACTCGCTCATCACGCAGCAACCTCTGGGCGGCAAGGCCCGCACCGGTGGTCAGCGGTTTGGTGAGATGGAAGTGTGGGCTCTTGAAGGCTACGGCGCGGCGTACATTCTGCAGGAACTCTTGACAGTTAAGAGCGACGATGTGGAAGGCCGCACGAAGATTTACGAGTCCATGGTCAAGGGCACCAACAAGCTCGAAGCCGGCATGCCGGTCGCGTTTGATGTGCTCTGCAACGAGATCAAGGGCCTGGGCATGAACATCACGCTGGAGAAGGCAGCGGTGGAAGGCGGCGGGATTCTGTAATGTTCACGGGGGTGTGTGATGGCGACATGGAATGAGGTTAGTCTGGATTGCCTGCGGGCTGCCGGTGAATTGATGCAGTCGGGTAGATATCGCAGCAGTGTCAGCCGTGCTTACTATGCAGCCTATTCGGCAGTCACAGCAGCGCTGAGCCACGCTGGCGTGGCCTTCAAAGACGACCACGATGGCCCGTCGCATCCCAATGCCCGGGCGCTGATTGGAAATCACTTTCCGAAACTGTCTCGGAAGAAGCGAAAACTGTTGATGGCGGCCATGCACCGCCTTTATGAAAGTCGGTTGGACGCTGATTACAGGCCGGTTTGTTTCGTCGGATTGGAGACTGCACGGGACGCGCTGGCAAATGCGTCCGTTGTGGCCGGAACATTTGGAGTGACCTAAGTGACGCGCGAAGAAACCATACAAGGCGCAAAGAAAAAAGTGCGGGCAGTGCTCGAAAAGTTACTCAAGACCCGTGCTCCCAAAGGATATTCGCTCGTCATACCCCCGGACGGTGTGATGTTTGTCAGCGACGGGATCGATCAGCAGCACGAACGTTGGTATGTAGTGGTCAAGCCAGACCCGGAATACATAGCTCAGACTCGCAAAGAAGAATACATGGGAATTTTGTCAGATGTGGAGCAACTCATCAGCAAGAAATACAAGTACACGGTCTTCCTGACTTCTATGTTACCAGTCATCTAGGCATGGGAAATAGGCATGGGAAATAGGGATGGAAAACTCATGCAGTGGACGTGACAGACTCCGGTAAGCT
>CAZYQL010000051.1:0-24685 GCA_964650055.1 uncultured Phycisphaeraceae bacterium
ACTCTTATCTCTACCGAGACTAACAAGAACCCGTTGCGAAGTCAATATTTCTGGCGCTTTCAACAGGGCAAACGCAACCGCATCCTGATCCCGTCTTCACCGTTCTCGTAATAGCCGGGCAGTTCCTGCACCTTCACAAAACCCAGCTTCTCATAAAGCGCGATGGCCCTGGCGTTACTCGTGCGCACTTCGAGATAGACGTGGCGAACCTTGTGCCGTTTGAACAGCTTCAACAGATGATCGGTGAGCAGCTTGCCGATGCCCTGGCCCTGGCAGTCCGGGTCGATGGCGAGGGTGTAGATGCGGGCGGAAAGACCTGTGGCATGATGCCGAATGAGGCCCACCGCCCAGCCGGCGATCTGGCTCTGGGTGTCGCGAGCGCCTTGGCCCTGTGCCACGAAGCAAAACGCCGTCTCGCTGCGAAGCAATCTGCGAATCTGTGGCCCGCCAAACGCAATGCCCAAGGGAAAACAGGAATGCTCGATGAGCAATAGCGATGGAATATCTGCCAACTTTGCAGCGCGAAGCTTCATGAACAAATCCAAATGGCGCAGCAGCGGGAACAGAAATCACCAGAGCCGCCACTCAACGAGTCGCGGACGTCAGAGGCCTGAAGGAGTGTACGTCGCGCCGTGTTATGGCTGACCACGGATCGATGGCGACACTGTTTCACGAGACCACATGAATGACGGAAACTCTAACAGGCCCTAGGCGTCCGCGACTCGTTGAGTCGCGGCTCATCATTCACCGCTCATCCTTTATGCCGCAAATGGCCCGCCGCCAGGGGTCGGATTCTCCATCGAGTCCGACCCGATCGTCGCCCCCACCGGCACCTGCTCAACAATCAGCGGGTTCACCACCATTAGCGGCCGGGTCAGCACATACTTGAGCGGCGTGCGCGATGGGCGGTAGCTCTGCTTTGTGAAGCGAAGCGTCGGGATACCCCAGTCATCGCCCACGTTGATCTCCGGTTTGTCGCTCCAGCACAGCCGACAAAACTCGCTGAAGATGAACTGCGGCGCACCGTGGTAATCAGGATCGGTTTTCTCAAAGAGAATCGAAGCCTGCGAAGGCGAAAGCGATTCGCCCAGCGTATAGCCCACAAGTTTGTCGCCGACGAAGAGCACCATGCCGCGTAGGCCCAGCGCTTCGTACTGCTCGACAGCGGTGGTGCAGGCGATCTGATCGCGCCGGCGAAGGTCCGCGGTGGATTTCTGTTCCGTATCGAGCGTGACCTGTCCTTCGTGCACCGTGTCGCCATGCGAGCGCCAGCGGTTGAGCAGTTCCAAGCACAGAGGCACATGGTGCTGCTGGAGGATCTCGACGCGGTGATCGGGGAAATCGCGCATGAAACCGGTCTTGGCGTGCCGCTTTGACTTGAGGCTTTTGCCAGCCAGATCGATCATGTTGGCGATGGGGTAGATGTAGTCGCCGCCCATGGGTGCTGCTGAGAGACGCAGGTCACCATCGATGATGGTGTTGATGCGTTCGAGCATTTCATCGGAGACGTACTCGATGCGCGACAGATGCTTGCCGCCATGGGCCTGGTTCCAGGCATCCATGGTTTCAAAGCAGTCCGCCAGGCAGCGCTTGAGGTCTTCGGGGGTGGCCCCGGCCTCAGCAAGCGGTGGCATGAGCATCGTCAGGTCACTGCCGTTGGCAAACAGGCAGATGTGACGATGAGCGCGAGCGAAGTACAGACCCATCGCCATACCCCAGCAAAAGGAGCTGGCGAAGGAATAGTCTGAGATCGGTTGCGCCAAGGTGCGGAACGCAGCGTCGAAGGTTGACTTGTCGGTCAGGGAGAGTCGGGCCAGACCGAGAGGCCCAGTAAGTGGGAGGTCCATAGAGTTGGCGAATTGCCAACCTCCATAGGGCACGCCGTAGCGCGGCGGGTGGTGCGACACCAAGCGATCAGCCTCACATTCAGCCGATCACTATCTGAGCCGCACACACGGGACGAGCAGATCATCGTCACTTTCTTTCAGATATCAAGAGGTAGTGACCAAAATTGTCAAAGATTTTTGAAGTATCCGATTTTTACCCCCGCCGACGAGCCAATGGCCCAGCACCCGTGGCCGGTATGCTGAGTTCGAGGTGACTCAAAACTTGACGCTACTACTTCCCGCTTTCCTGCGCCACCAATCCACCGACCCGCAGCCACTGCGTCGCCCGCTGTGGCCAGGTGTTTGCGACGGCTCCTTTGATCGGTCGCATGCCGTAGTCGTGCCCGCCTTTGACATAGATATGAAGCTCCGCCGCCACATTCTGCCGCTTGAGCTTGTGAAGTTTGGATGCATTTGTAGCGACAGACCTCTGACGGCTTGCCATCGAAAGTGATGCGATTCTGCAATGGGCCATCTTCGGTACGTCGAGTCAAAAAGCCGACACGCGGGCCCCATCGAATCAGGATGAATCAAACACCGCCAGCGATTGCCCGGTGCTTCATTGCCCGTCCGTGTGCATCACCATAAGATTCGACCATGCCCAAGCCTCCACGATTCGCCACGCCCGCCGCTCAGCAGGTTGCCATCGGCATCGTCACTGCAATCATCTTCGCGCTGGCGCTGGGACTGGCGCAGATTTTTTCCAGCACGCATCAGCGCGACTTCGGCGCTTCGCTCAGTGAACAGCGCGTCGATGATCTGAAACTGCTGCTGCCCGACCGCTGGGAGCGGGCACAAACCAATGCGTCCGAGCAAGGGTTCGTCGGCAACGTCTTCACCTTTGTCGATCGCACCATTCCCGGCCGGTACATCACCATCTCCCGCCCCATCATTCTCGTGCCCAGTTCGCCTGATGAAGTCCTGCGCGAGACGCTCAATATCGTCACGTTCCGCAGGTCCCGGCTTTTCTTCGACAAAGAAAAAGTCCGTCGCTTTCGCGTGGGCACCATGGCGGGCACCTACTACCACGCACAGAGCCAGGCCGCAGATCAGTCGATGGTTTCCAGCGATCGCTTTGTGGTGCTTACCGAAGATGGACGCAATCACTGGGTGATTGCGATGCACATGCCGCTGCATCCTTCGCCGCGCGCTGAAGAAGCTCAGGATGAGCTGATGATGGCGATGGCGCGCAGCGCAGTGGACACGAGCTATCACGATGCGTCGCTGCCACAGGCCAATGCCGCTGGCCTTGCGTCCATCGCCGAGGCGGGCGTCGCGCTCAGGCTGGGCGGGCCCAGAGGCGATGATCAGCCGCTCTACTTTTCGCTCACGGATGATGCAGTTCCGCAGCTCGCCATTGTGCGCGTCAGGCCGCAGACGGATTCCGATGATCTTGCAGATACTTCGCCCTTTTCCGCTCACGCTGGACTGTCGCGCCTTTATGCTTGGGTGCATGGCAGTGGTCCTGATGAAGCGATGCTGACGCAGGAAAAAATCGCAGGGCGAAACGCGACACGACTGAAGCTCAGCGATGGCAAACAGCGACAACTGCTTCGCGAAGTGATTCACGTCAATATGAATGATGATCACGCGCTGCTCTTTGATGTGCTCGCTGAACCGGAGGCGATGGAAGCAATCAGCACCAAACTCGCCGCCCTGATCGAAACGATCGCAAAGAAATCCGCCAGCACGCTTGCGCCTCCGCCTCCCGCCAAAGCGCTGACGCGCTCACTCGAACGTGGCCGCGATCTGGCAAAGGCACAGCAGGAGCAGATGGTGAATCAGTTCACGCCTCAGCGGCGAGCGCTGCTGCTTCGGCGCGAAGGGCAGGTCATGGGCACGCAGCTTCACGATCAGCATCATCTGCCTGATCAAGGCCTGCCTCTGCGCAGTCGCAAGATGCGGGCGGTGGTGCGCGGTGCGGATGCGACGGTGAGCTGGGGCAACTGGTTTGTGTCGCTTGATGGCAAGGTGATGGAAAGCACACTGGTCAATGAAGTCCGAGAAGGGCCGATCCATCGCAGCTATGCTTATCAGTTCACGCTCAAGGATCAGAAGCTCAGCGCCTCGATGGTGCCAGCCCGCCCGGTTCGCGATCCGATCTGGGTGGCCACGGTTCCTACGGGATACCTGCCTGGTTTTGCCGAGGATTCGTGGGATTTATCAGCGCTGTCCCGATTGACTGCCGATGGCCCGGTAGTGATCTGGCGCACTCAGGGCGCGCAGCCGCCTGAGCCGAACTGGCTTGAGTATGTGACCGTGGCCGAGGGCCCAGCGTCCGAGAAAATCGCGATGCCTGACAAGGCCTTCGCTTACGTGCGGATTCGACCGATGATGAGTATGGATGGCCAGCGACTCTGGCTGGATCATGATGGCACGGTCATCGCCAGCGACTGGATCGACACCGCCCAGTCGCCCACCGGCGGCATCCGCCTGAGCCTGACCCCCACCGATTTGCAGACCGTCTATCGCCTCTACGCCTCCCACGATTTCCTCCGCCTTTGGCAACAGGATGTCGATCAGCCATGAAAAGTGATACCCCGAACTTGTCGTTTCGTTGTCGTGACAAAGCCCGTCCCTTCGGGACGGCGCTAAACGTGTGGCGATTTCTGCTGCTGCTACTGCTGCTGTTGCCTGCTGCTGCTCACGCTCAGACCGATGTCGATGCCATGCTCTCCAAAGAGCGCTGGCGCGAAATGGGCTTCGGCGTATCGCTGCGTCCGCCCTTAGGCAGCAGGCTCATGAGTCGCAACATTGATGATGCCGCCCTTCGCATTCAGCAAGGCGATGACTACGCGATCACCGTCTATATCAAGAACACGCAGCAGGAACTGACGATCAATCAGGTCGTCAACTCAGCCATCGAACAGTTCGGCTTCGCCCAGCCCACCGCCAGCATCGATCATCAGCGCGTCGCCAAGCCTGCCGGTCGCCCGGGCTGGATTGTTTACTTCGGCATCAACCTGCCCGCCAAGATAAAGCCAGAGGCCGAAAAAGATCTCAAGGCCCTGATGCAGATCGCACGCACTCAATATGAAACCGCCAATCAACTTCGCAGCAGCGGCCAGGACATCGCCGCCTTCCGCCTCTATAAAGCCATCGTCTCTTATTCACCCGACAAAGCCATCGCGAAGAAAGCACAGGAATGGGTCGCCTCTTTCGAAGTTGATCGTCAGTTCATGCAACGATTTCTGCTCGATGAAGCCGCCCGCAGGAAACGCAATCCGCTCGATAGTGACGCCAAAGGCTGGTACATGGGCCAGGCGTTCATGCAGCTTGCGCCCAACGCATTTGTGATGATTCAGCTTGAAGTCGGTGAAAAATCCTTCGAGAAGGTCAAGCCGATTTTTGAAGAGGTCATCAAGAGCCTTGAGGTGCAAAACCCCAAGGAACTTGACGAGATGCGCAAGGACCTGATCAAGAAAGGCGACACGCTGGACAAGACGATCAATCATCGTCGGCTGCGCGACGCGATGTTGCCGGAGGTGAGCACGCCAGTTGTCGATGATGATGGAAAGCCGGCGGGTGTGATGCCTCTGCGGCTGCAATACCTGCGCGTATTGGAAAACGGCAAAGACATCGGCTGGATGAAAATCGTCAACCGCGAACGCCGTGATCAGATCGTCATCATTGACAAGAAAGAAGTCATCGATCCCAAGACCGGCCGCACCAAAGTCGTCCGCGATGCGCAGATCAAAGAGCAAGGCATCAACGGCATCGGCGTCGATGTCTATGCCCGCCTTCACGTGGCCAACCGCGCTGTCGATTCGCACAGCCAGATGTTCCTCGCTGAAGATGGCCAGTATGAATCGTGGTCGATCCGTACCACGGTGCGCGATCAGATCGATGGCATCCCCGATGCGAAAGACAAGCCGACGTTCAACCCCGGCAAGGCCCCGGCCAAGGCTGCTCCGGCGCCACGCCATCACATTCGCACCTGGCTCGAAACCGGCGTGCAGAACCGCGAACAGATCACCATCATTCGCGAAGGCCCCACCGGCATCGACCGCATCAACTATCGCAGACCCACCGATGGCTACATCACGCAGACCGAGCTTTACCTGCTCGCGCCGCTGCTGCCACGCGAAAAATTTGAGTGTGGCTTCTACGCCTACTACCCCAACACCGGCACCATCTCCTTCCGCACCATGCGCGTCGTGGATGATGGCGATAGCTCCGGCAACTTCCGCGTCTATTCCCGCCCTTCACCCGACTCGCCCGAACAGGTCACCGAATACGATCGCCAGGCCAACATCACCCGCCGCCTGCTGGGCGAAGGGCGCGAAGTCGTGCCCATCACCCGCGAAGAACTCGCCAAGGTGTGGAAGATCGATCTGCCTGATGAAACGGCGGCGCCTAAGAGCCCTGAGCAGGAACAACCTCTGCCGCCAACGGGCCGCATTCCACGCTGAGCAATCCCGCGCATCCGAGCCGCCAGGCAACGAGACACGACCGTAAGGGAGTGGGGTTCTGATAGCTCAATCCCGCTTCCTGACGGGCGCGGCTCGTTGCGGATGCGGCTCGGATATACGCTTCACATTTCTTCATTCGCAATTATCACTTGCTTTGCCGCGTTGCACCTTAGAATGGTGGCGGTTCTCGCCGGTCTCTTTTCTGGATGAAGTCGTTTGCCTGACGTGATGCGACGACAATCCGATTGCTGTACGCCGATCGTTCTGATCGCCCGCCATCCCTCTTCACTTCGTTTCGCCTTCCTTCTCGCACCACTCGCGCTGCTGCTCTTTGCCTCCGCCCTGCGCGGCGACCTCGCCACTGCCGCACAAAAACTCGCCACCGGTGACTATCCCGGCTGCATCAAAGAATGCGCTGACGCCATCGAGACCGGGCAGTTCAGCGAACAGTGGCGACTCATGAAGATTCAGGCGCACCTGACGCAAGGCGAATTTGAAGCCGCCAAACAGACCCTCGAAGCTGCGCTTAATCGCTACCACTCTTCCATTCGTCTTCGCCTTCTAGGCCACGATGTCTATCGCTCGCTGGGTGATGCTGATGCTGCCAAGCTCATGCTCGATCAGATCAACTCACTCGTGGGCGCCAGGCCCTGGTGGTACTCCGATGCGATTGATCTGGTCACGCAAGGCCGCGCTGCGCTGCTGATGGGCGCTGATCCGCGCCAAGTCCTCGAACTGATTTATGACAAGGCTCGCAAAGAGTCGCCGGGCCTGCGCGATGTATGGATCGCACCCGGCGAACTGGCGCTGGATAAACACGACTACGCCGAGGCTGGTCGGCTGTTCACCGAAGCGGTCAAACGATTTCCCGAAGATGCGGACATGCACCACGGCATCGCCCGTGCCTTCGCCCCTTCTGATGGTGAGCGCACCGGCGCAGCAGTGAATAAGACGCTCGAGTTGAATCCGAATCACATCGGCGCATTGCTCATGCAGGTCGATCAGCTCATCGATGGCGAAAACCTGCGCGAAGCGGAAGAGACCCTCGCCAAAGTGCTGGCTATCAATCCCGCCCATGTTGCCGCGTGGTCGTACAGTGCTGTGCTGGCGCACTTGGAAAATGATGCAGATGGTGAAGCGATCAGCCGTGCGCGAGCATTCAAATTCAACAAGACAAATCCCGCCGTTGATCATCTGATCGGCCTCAAACTCAGCCAGAAATATCGGTTTACCGAAGGCGCTGCTCATCAGCGGGCTGCTTTGAAAATGGATGAAAACTTCATCCCCGCCAAGGCTCAGCTTTCACAGGATCTGCTGCGACTGGGCGAAGTGGAAGAAGGCTGGAAGCTGGCCCGGCAAGTGCTTGAGAAAGATGGCTACAACGTCGTCGCCTTCAATCTGGTCACGCTACAAGACAACATCGCCAAATTCAAAACGCTCGAAGATGAACACTTCACCCTCCGCATGGATGCCCGCGAAGCGGAGATCTATGGCCAGCGCGTGCTGTCGCTGCTGAATCGCGCTCGCATCGCGCTATGTGATAAGTACGACATGAAGCTGACCAGTCGCGTGACGGTCGAAATATTTCCTGACCAAAAAGACTTCGCCATTCGCACCTTCGGCTTGCCCGGCGGCGCTGGATTTCTGGGCGTCTGTTTCGGCAATGTGATCACCGCCAACAGCCCTGCCGCCATCGGTGGCACTGCAAATTGGGAAGCGGTGCTGTGGCACGAGTTCTGTCATGTGGTGACTTTGCAGGCCACGCGCAACCGCATGCCGCGCTGGCTCAGCGAAGGCATCAGCGTGTATGAAGAGAAGCAGGCGAACAAGACGTGGGGCCAGGCGATGACGCCGCAGTATCGCGCGATGATACTGGGCGGAGAGCTGACGCCCATCGGGCAACTGAGCATGGCGTTTCTGCGGGCGCGCTCACCGCTGCATGTGCAGTTTGCGTATTACGAATCATCGCTGGTTGTCGAGTTCATGATTCAAAAGGCAGGCGTGGAAGCGGTACGAAATATTCTGCGCGATCTGCACGAAGGACTGTACATCAATGCCGCCATCGAGAAACGCATCGGCTCGCTCAAGCAGCTTGAAGCGGAGTTTGAAACGCATGTGAAGCAGCTTGCTGAATCACTCGCACCCAAAGCCGACTGGACAGAATTGCCGCCGCAGGCTGCACGAGGCGGCGAAGCACTCGCCGTATTCCTTGCCGAACATCCGAGCAGCATGACCGCTTTGATGATACATGCCGATGCTCTGCTCACGCAGAAAAAATGGAGCGAGGCCAAGGGGCCGCTTCTGAAGATTATCGAGCTTTATCCAAACGATGGCAGCGACAACAGTGCCAGTTGGATGATTTCGCAGGCTCACAAAGCACTGGGCGAAACGAAGGAAGAACAAGCCGCACTGGAGCGCATCGCCGCGATCAATGGCGAGCATGTGCCCGCTTTTCTTCGCCTCATGGAACTGGCTGCGGCCCGCGAAGACTGGGCCGCTGTGCTTGCATACGGCGACCGTGTGCTCGCCGTGAATCCGCTTTCGCCGCTGCCCCATCGCATGCTCGCGCAGGCAGCGGATTATCTCAATGATCACCGCACTGCCGCCGCAGCTCACCGCACCCTGCTGCTCATGGAACCCGCTGACCCAGCACAGACGCACTACGACTTGGCGCGACATCTGTTTGCAATAAACGCTACCGATCCCGCAGCGAAACGGCATCTGCTCATGGCCCTGGAAGAAGCGCCACGCTTTCGCGATGCCCAGAAGCTGCTGCTCAAGATGACGTCAAATAAGGCAGAGCGTTGAAGATCAAACGAAACAATTCGCGCCACCCGCTCAATGATTCACAGGTGCCCGCATGATGACATTGAAATCAAAATCCTCTCTGCTCCTTCTGGCCATGCTCCTGTGCACTGCCATCATCACCACCATCACGCTCGCTCAGCGATCTGGCGTCAAGCCCATCGATGAAAACACGTTCGCTCAGACCGGCCTCACCGAGTGGAAGAACGATCCGAAATTCGAACGCGACACCTTCACCTTCGCCCGCGTCATCTACTCCGGCTGGGGCGGCCGCAGGCGCGGCGGAAGCTGGGCCACCGATTACCCCGACTCCGATCTGAACTTCTCCTTCCGCCTTCAGCAGCTCACTTCCCTCAAAGTCAATCCCCGCCCTGTCCAACTCGAACTCACCGATGAAAAACTGTTCGACTATCCATGGATCTACATGATCGAACCCGGCAGCCTTTTCTTCGAAGAGGCAGAGGTGAAAGCGCTGCGAAAATATCTCCTGAGCGGCGGCTTCATGATGGTGGATGATTTCTGGGGCGGCGATGAATACGACAACTTCCACACCGAAATCAAACGCGTCTTCCCCGATCGCGAAGTGGTCGATCTGCCTCTGGAACATCCGATTTTCCACTGCGTTTATGACCTCAAACAGAAGCCGCAGGTCCCGTCCATAGGCCACGGCGCCAACGGCCAGCGCTTTGAATGGCGACCGGGTCCTGATGATGGCAGTCAGGTGCACTACCGCGCCATCTTCGATGACAAAGGCCGCATGATGGTCATCATCTGCCACAACACCGACCTGGGCGACGGCTGGGAACGCGAAGGCGAAAACCATTACTACTTCAAAGAGTTCTCCGAGAAACAAGCCTACCCCATGGGCATCAACATCGTGTTTTACGCAATGACGCACTGAAGTGAAATCACAAATAACAATCATCAATACACAAACAAGCGAAGCCACAATGGGAAACACAATCAAACCAAAAAGATTTCACTTCAACGACTCTCACTTTGATTCATTCTGCTTTGCCATTGAGTTTTGTTTGTGATTTGAGATTTGTGATTTGAGATTTGAGATTCGTTAATTTCACAATGATTCGTGCCACCATTTCTGGAGTGTTGACTTGAGTACGATTGCAAACAACTACGAACTCGAGCGTGCCACAGTCGAAAAACTTCGTGCCGCCCGTGGCTCCATTCTCACCGAACTTCGCAAAGCGATCGTCGGGCAGACGCAGCCGATCGAGGAGCTGCTCTATTGTCTTTTCGCAGGTGGCCACTGTCTGCTCACCGGGCCGCCGGGCTTGGCCAAGACGCTCTTGGTGCGATCGATCTCGCAGATTTTCCACCTGAAATTTCAGCGCATTCAGTTCATGCCCGACCTGATGCCCGCCGACATCACAGGCACGGAAATTCTTGAAGAGACGCAGGAGGGCAAGCGCAAGATGATCTTCGTCAAAGGGCCGATCTTCGCGAATGTGATTCTCGCTGACGAGATCAATCGCACGCCGCCCAAGACGCAGGCTGCGCTGCTCGAAGCGATGCAGGAGCATCAGGTGACGGCCGCTGGCGTGCGCCATCAACTGGAAGAACCGTTCTTCGTGCTCGCCACGCAGAACCCCATCGAGATGGAAGGTACTTATCCGCTGCCTGAAGCGCAGCTGGATCGTTTCATGTTCAACGTGAAGATCGATTACCTCGTTGAAGATGATGAAGTGGAAGTCGTCACGCGCACGACTTCGAGGCAGCCAGAGAAGATCGAGCCGCTCTTTGATGGTGCGGATATCGCAGCGTTTCATGAGGTGGTTCGCAAGGTGCCCATTGCGGAGGATGTGGTGCGCTATGCCGTGCGACTGGCGGCGATGAGCCGTCCGCATCAGGCGACATCACCCGACTTCGTCAACGAATGGATTAGCTGGGGCGCAGGCCTTCGCGCAGGACAATTTCTCGTGCTCGGCGGCAAGGCACGTGCGCTTTTGCATGGCCAGGCTCATGTCTCCACGGATGACATCAACGCCGTCGCGCTTTCCACACTGCGCCACCGCATCCTCCTCAACTACCGTGCCGAGGCGCAAGGCATCACCGTGGAACAGGTCATCGAGAAATTGATTGAAACTCTGAAAGCATGAGTACCCTCGCCTCCAACTCGCAACACACCGGCGTCGATTACATCGACCCTCGCGCTCTCATGCGCATCAAGAGTCTGGAGATGCGGGCGCGCATGATCGTCGAAGGTTTTATGACCGGCCTGCACCGCTCGCCCTACCACGGCTTCTCCGTCGAGTTCACCGAGTACCGCCAGTACACCACCGGCGATGACCCGCGTTACATCGATTGGAAACTCTACGCCCGCAGCGATCGTCTCCACGTCAAACGCTTCGAAGATGAAACCAATGTGCGCTGCTGGCTGCTCGTCGATAATTCCAAGTCGATGCAGTTCGGCTCCATCACCGATTCTTCTGCTTCCACCACCTGGACCAAAGCAGACTACGCCCGCACTCTTGCCGCCACCTTCGCCTACTTTCTCTCGACGCAACATGATGCTGCGGGTCTGGTCACCTTTGATGAAGCGATACGCGAGTATCTACCCGCCCGCTATCGCCCCGGCCATCTGCGCAGGCTTATGGTCGCACTCGATCAGCCTGCTGCCGGCGTTGCAACGAGTCTCACCGCGCCGCTTCGCCGTATTGCTGATCTCGTCACCAAGCGCGGCATGCACGTGCTCATCTCCGATCTGCTCGCACCCCTCGATGGTCTTGAAACTCACCTCGGCTATCTGCGTTCGCGCGGGCATGAAGTGATGGTGTTTCACATCCTCGATCCCGCTGAGCTTTCGCTGAGCTTCGATGCAGCAGCGATGTTTCAAGATGTCGAATCAGGGCGCGAGATTTACGTTGACCCGCAAACTATTCGCGGCGACTACCAGAAGAAACTGAATGCCCATCTGGCCGCTGTCGCTTCGATCTGCGAAGGGCATGGCATCGACTATCACCGCTTCACCACTGATCAGCCGCTCGAACACGCCATGTTCGATTTCGTTTCTTCGCGCATGCAGACCAAGCGCAGCCCGATGCGCAACAGCTCCGCCGCGACTTCAGCAAGGAGGCCTGCATGAGCTTCTTTGCGCCTTTGTTTCTGGCGGCTCTGGGCGCGATCTCGCTGCCAATTCTGCTGCATCTGATTCGTCGCACGCCGCGCGGGAAAGTCATCTTCAGTTCGCTGATGTTTCTTTCGCCCACGCCGCCGCGCCTGACCAAACGAAGCAGCATCGAACACTGGCTGCTGCTGGCGCTGCGCGCTCTGGCGGTGGTGCTGATTGCCTTGGCGTTTGCCCGGCCGTTTCTTTGGGAGAGTTCGAGTGCTGATGCGGATGAAGCAGGGTCGGGCAGACGACTGGCGATTTTGCTCGACACCAGTGGCTCTATGCAGCGTGAGGATTTGTGGACACAGGCGAAGGCGGCGGCGGCTGAGGCCATGAAGGATGCGCAGCCGACGGATGAGATTTCGCTGCTGACTTTCGATCGCAGTGTGAAGACGATCATCAGCCGTCAGCAGTGGATGGCGGCGCCGGTTGCACAGCGCAGCGCGCTGATGGGTGATGCACTGGCAGCGCTCAAGCCTTCGCAGACTGCCACGCATCTGGGCGATGCGCTGATCGCTGCTGCCGCATCGCTGATGGAAAGTGAAAGCGGCACCGCAGCCGCAACCTTCACCGGCCAGCGCACCATCGTGCTCATCAGCGATCTTCAAGAAGGCAGCCACCTCGCACCGCTCGATGGTCACGACTGGCCCGCAGCGGTGAAGGTCAAGCCGTTCGTTGTAAGATCAAAATCGCTGGCCAACGCAGGCTTGCAGATTGTCTCGGATCGCGATGTTGTCAAGGACGCGGCGAAGTCGCTGCGACTTCGCATTCATAATGCCAGGGATTCCTCGCGAGAACAGTTCACGCTTGCATTCACACCCGCAGACACGCCCGCTGGCACCATCGTGCCCAAGGCCATCGAAGTTTACGTTCCGCCCGGCGAATCCCGCACCATTCGCACCGGCGATCTCACCGCCTGGTGGGCAGCCCAAGGCAACACCATCACGCTGCAAGGCGATGATCACCCCTTCGACAATCAGGTCTTCCACAGCACTGCCGAGCCCGCGCAGGCCATCATCGTTTTCATCGGCGATGATTCAGCCAAAGATACGCAAGGCCTCCGCTTTTTCGCTGAACTGGCGCTGGGGCCAACCACGCAACTCATCACCACCATGATCGGTCTTAAGCCGGACGACGCACTGCCCCCGGGCCAAACCGATGGCGCATCGCTCTTCATCGTCGGCCAGTCGATTCCAACGCAGCGCATTGCCGCGCTGCGAAAGCGAGCCGAGGAAGGCGCGACGATTCTCTGGGTGATGCGCGATGATGCTTCCGCAGGTGCGCTGGCTGCGCTGCTGAATCTCGAATCGCTGCAAGTGAAAGAAGCGAGCGTGAAGGATTACGCGATGCTCAGCGAGATTGATTTCAAGCATCCGCTGTTTGCTCCCTTTGCTGATCCTCGCTTTGGCGACTTCACCACGATCCGTTTCTGGAAGCATCGCACGGTCGATATGAGTTCGCTCAAAAGTTCGCTCAAGAGTTCGCTTAAAGAGCCGCGCATCATCGCCCGATTTGATGATGGCTCGCCCGCTTTCATCGAAGTACCTATTGGCAGCGGTCGTTGTCTGATCATGACGGCGGGTTGGCATCCTGCAGATGGGCAACTGGCGCTGTCGAGTAAGTTTCTGCCGCTGATGAATACGCTTTTGCAGCAAAGTCTCGGGCAGCCACCCGCTGCATCGCGACTGACCACCGGCGATGTGATTGATCTGGGCTGGCTGGCGAACTCGCCGCTTTATAGCGGCAAGCCTGTGTCGGTGATCCGGCCTGATCAGCGGGTGATCGCACTCGATGAATCATCGCGCATCACGGACACGCAGCAGCCGGGGCTTTACACCGTTCGCATCGGCGAAGAATCGATGCGCCTCGCTGTGAACCTGGCGGGCAGCGAAAGTGAGACATCGCCGCTCTCACCTGATGAACTGGAAAAACATGGCGTCAAGCTTTGGCAAAGCGACGGCCCATCGCCAGAGCAACTGGCTGACCAGAAGCGACAGATGCGCATCACGGAACTTGAGAACAAGCACAAAATCTGGCGCTGGCTGATCGTGGCGGCGCTGGGGGTGCTGATGATTGAAACCTTCATCGCCGGACGATTCGCCAAGCCGTCGAACAGCGAGAGCGGAGCTTCCACATGAGTGCATCTCAAATGATCGAATCTCAACTGCTCGAACAAGTTCATCACGTCGCCCGCCGCGCCAGCCAACTGCGCTATCGCAAGGCTCTGGCTTTGAGCCTGATCGTGGCAATCCTCATCAGCCTCGTCGCCATCGTGCCTGCACTCAGTGGCAGTGCTTCGCTCGCACTCGCCGTTCCCGTCATCTGTCTTGGCGGGCTGCTTTCGCTGCTCAGCGCCAGGCTCAGCGCTTCGCGATCTGATGATGCGCTCACCGCCGCGAGACTCATCGAGGAACGCTTTCCCACCCTCAACGCCCGGCTGCTCACCGCCATGCAGCAAATCAAGGATGCGCCGCCAGCCGGACTGGGCTACTTGCAGCAAACCGTCGTTCGCCAGGCCGTCGAGCACAGCGAGCAGCATCGCTGGTCCTCGGCGGTAGATGCGGATTCACTTCGCCGCGCCACGCTTGCCAGTGGTGGCGCTGCTTTCTTACTACTGGCGCTGCTGGTCACCTGCATCATCGCCGCGCAGCCCTTTGCGGCAAGTCCGAAATCATCTGCAAATCTGATCGCTAATCCGGTCGCGCCGCTGGCCAACACTATCACCGTCGAGCCGGGCGATGTCAGCATCGAGCGCGGCAGCAGCCTGATCATCACCGCTCGCTTCTCGCAGACCATTCCCGCATCCACATCACTCATCCTCGAAGGCGAAAGCGCCGCGCTCCACGGCGCCATCACCACACGCACTGTGCCGATGAATGCCAGCCTCGATGATCCCATCGTCGGCGTGCGCGTGCCTTCAATCACCACCGACCTGACCTATCGCATCGCCTGGCAGAGCAGCGAATCGTCAGCCTATCGCGTGACTGTTTTCGATTACCCGCAGCTCATGCAGGCCGATGTGTCGCTCACCTATCCCAGCTACACCGCCCAGCCCGTCAAGCACATCCAAGACACCCGGCAGGTCACCGCTGTCGAAGGCACACAAATTCTCTGGACGCTCAAACTCAACAAACCCGTCGCCTCCGCCCAGCTCATTTCCGAAGCAGGCGACACCCTCACACTCACTGCGACAGCCGCCGACGCAACCCTCGTGCAAGGCAACATCACCCTTGCCAAGACCCAGCGATACAAGATGGAACTCATCGATGACGCTGGCCGCAAGAACAAACACGAAGTCGAATTCGTGATGAGCGCACTCAAGAATCGCGTGCCCGATTTGAAGCTCGTGTTTCCTCGGCGGGACCTTCGTGTCTCGCCTCTGGAAGAGGCGCTCGTCGTCGCGCAGGCCTTCGATGACTTTGGTGTGAAACAATTCGGCATCACTTATTCACTGGCCGGCCGGGAAACGAAAGACATCATTCTCGCCAGCGATCTGCCCGGCAAGGTGAATCATGAAGCCTCTCATCTGCTTTCGTTTGAAGCCATGAATGCTGTGACCGATGAGCTGCTCTCCTATCACTTCTGGGCTGATGATGTTGCGCCTGATGGCCAGGTGCGTCGCACCTTCAGCGACATGTTCTTCGCTGAGGTACGGCCCTTCGAAGAAATCTTCCGCGAAGGTCAGGCCCCGCCCGCCAGTGAACAGCAGCAACAACAACAGCAAGGTCAGCAGCAACAGATTGCCGAGGGCATCAAGGAGCAGCGCGAAATCATCAGCGCCACATGGAATCTGATCCGGCGGGAAATCGGCGCTGAACCAACCGCCGCATTCAAAGCCGATGCACAAGCCATCCGCGAAGCACAGGAAGCCGCCCTGGAGCGCATGGCGCAGGTGAAGGAAAAACTGGAAGATCCTAAGTCATTGGAACACGTCGAAGCTGTCGTGCAGCACATGGCCGATGCGATTGCTCATCTCGCACAGGCTGCCGTTGCGAATGATCCTGCTGCGCTCAAACTCGCGCTGCCTGCCGAGCAATTGGCCTATCAAGCGCTCTTGAAACTCCAAGCCCGCGAACATGAAGTGATCCGCTCACAGCAGCAACAACAAAAGCAACAAGGACAGCAGCAACAGGCTGGCCCTTCGCAGCAACAACTCAGTGAACTGGAACTGCGCAATCAGGAGAACCGCTACGAAACCCAGAAGCAGGCCCAAGAACAGCAGCCACAGGAAGATCCGCAGCAGCGCGAAACGCGCCAGGCCTTAAGCCGCCTTCGCGATCTGGCCAAACGGCAGCAGGACCTCAACGAGAAACTCAAGGAACTGGACCTCGCCCTCAAGGAAGCACAGACGCAACAGGAAAAAGAAGAACTGGCCCGTCAGCTCAAACGACTGCGCGAACAGCAAGAAGAAATGCTGCGCGATGTCGATGAGCTGAATAACCGCATGGAACACGCCGATCAGAATCAGCGGCAGCAGCAGGAGCAGCAGCAGCAGCAGCAGAGTCAGAACAGCAAGCAAGGCGAGCAAAGCAAACAGAACGAGAGCAAACAGAGCGACACTAAACACGCCGCACGGAATGAGCAGAAGCAAAACGAAAAGCAATCGCCGCAAAGCCTTCGAGATCAAGCGAAGAGTGATGACACCAAGCAGCAGGTCGATGAGGTGCGCAAGAATATTCGCGAAGCGACCGAGGCATTAGAAAAAGGCATGACCTCCAAAGCTCTCGCCGAATCTACTCGCGCTCAGCGCAAGCTGGAAGAACTTCGCGAAGAGTTTCGCAAGCGTGCGTCAGGACAGTTTGCTGAAGATGTGAAAGAGATGCGCGACGATGCCCGCAAGCTGGCCAGCGATCAGGAGAAACTGGGCGAGAAGATGAAGCAAGTGGATAAAGAAGGCCCGCGCACGCTGCGCGATAAGGGCGAACGCAAAGAGCTGGCTGACAAACTGGGCGATCAGAAGGAGAAACTTCAAGGCCTGACCGATCGCATGCGCCGCGTCACGGAAGAAGCCGAGGCAAGTCAGCCGCTGCTTTCAAAGCAACTGTACGACACACTGCGCAATGCCGACCAGCAGCGGGTGGAGCAGGCCCTTGATGTGACGCGTCAGCTTCTGGACAAGGGTTTTAACGATGAGGCCCGGGCGGTGGAACCGCAGGCACGCAAGGGTTTGGATGATCTGAAAAATGGCGTTGAGAAGGCAGCCGACAGTGTGCTTGGTGATGAGGCGCAGGCCCTTCGGAGAGCGCGTGAAACTCTCGATGATCTGGCACGGCAGGTCGATCGTGAAGCCCCAGATCGCCAAGCCCCACAAGATCAGCAGTTGGCACAGGCGCAGCAGCCGGGCAAAAGTAAAGGTGAAACTGCTGATCCACAGAATCAGAAACAGAACGGCAGCAAGCAATCGCAAGATAAACAATCACCAGACAGCGGTAAGCAGCCCGGCGAATCGCAAGGTGAACCCGGCGAGAAATCGCAAGGCCAAGGCAAACAAGGCGAAGGCCAAGGCAAAGGACAGTCACCAGGTGAAGGTAAGGGACAAGACCCAGGTGGAGGTCAATCGCTAGGCCAGGGCAAAGGCAAAGCCCCGGGCAAAGGGCAACCGACGCTCCTCGATCAACTGAAACAAGCCGACGGAAATTCGAGCAGCGGCGGCTCGGGCCCGCATGGCCCCATCACCGGCGACAATTTCCGTGAGTGGTCTGATCAGCTTCGCGATGTTGAAGAAATGATCGACGATCCGAAGCTGCGCGAAGAAGTCGCCCGGGTGCGCGACCGTGCGCAGGCCATGCGCGCCGAGTTCAAGCGGCATGGTAAAGAGCCGCAGTGGGATGATGTGAAGAAACTCGTGGCCGACCCGCTGCACACCTTGCGCGATCGCCTTGATGATGAACTGGCTCGCCGTGATCACAAGCGCGAGCTGGTGCCCATTGATCGCGATCCTGTGCCCGGACAGTTCACTGATCTGGTGCGTGAGTATTACGAAAAACTGGGCACCGGCGAACGAAACGAATGATGATGATGTTGCACTTCACTCAAGCTGCGATTCATGTGGGCGATCCCGACTGGCTCTGGCCGGCGGCTGCGCTGCTGCTGGCTGCGCTACTCATCCTCGCATGGGGCTACGCGCAGGCCAGGCGTGCGCGCGGCATAATACTTCCCGCTTTGCTCAAAGCACTGGGCCTTGCCGCCATCGCCGCGTTTCTCATCAATCCGCAGTGGTCCACGCAGCGGGCGCAGCCGCGCTCGAATCTGTTTTTCACACTCATCGATAACAGTCAGAGTTTGAATATCACCGACCGTGATGCGGCGATGTCTCGGGCGATGGCGCTCAGTCAACTCCTCACCGGTTCCACTGATGGCGCTACGCCGCAAGCGGCGGAAGATGGTGTTTCTCCCTGGGCGCTGCGCCTTGCAGAATCCTTTGATGCTCGTCGCTACTTTTTCGACACCCGTCTTCATTCACTGAATCATTCCACGGATCTGACCTTCGATGGTCGCGGCTCTTCACTCGCCACTTCGCTGCGCACCATTGCTGATCGTTACCGTGGCCGACCGATGGCGGGCATCGTGCTGCTGACCGATGGCAACGCGACAGACCTGCCCGAAACTGGCGAGATTGATCTCACCGGCCTGCCGCCGATCTATCCCGTGATCCTCGGCAGCGACACGCCCGCCGCCGACGTGGGCATCGCCAATCTCACCATCAGTCAGACCGCCTTTGAAGATGCACCGGTCACTGTCGCCGCCGACGTCAGCGCGCTCGCCTACAAAGGCAAGACCATCGTCGGCGAACTGCTCGATGAATCGAACAAGGTCGTCAAATCGATGACCCTGCAAGTTGATGGCGATGACAAGACGCTGGCGTTTCGCTTTCAGGTGAAGCCCGAGAAAGCAGGCGTTGCCTTTTATCGGCTGCGCGTGCGCGAGCAGGAAGCCTCCGGTTCATCAACGAAAACTTCGCCGCTCATCGCCGAAGCAACCACCGCCAACAACGAACGGCTCATCAGTGTCGATCGTGGACGCGGACCGTATCGCATCCTTTATGTTTCAGGTCGGCCCAACTGGGAATTCAAATTCCTCAACCGCGCTCTCGCTGCTGATCCGCAGGTCGAGCTCGTCGGCCTCATCCGCATCGCCAGACGCGAAGCCAAGTTCGCATGGCGCGACAATGTGCGCGACGCTGCCAATCCGCTCTTTCGGGGCTTCGATCCCAAAGACAAAGAGCAAGTCGAAAACTACGACGAACCCGTCCTCGTTCGCATCAACACGCTCGATGATGCTGAACTGCGCAGCGGCTTCCCCAAGACGGCGCAGGACCTGGCGAAGTATCACGCGCTGGTGATCGATGACCTGGAAGCTGCATTTTTCACACAGGATCAGCTCGATCTCATCGAGAAATTTGTCACGCAGCGTAGCGGCGGGCTGATGATGCTCGGCGGTGCTGAGTCGCTGCGCGAAGGTGATTACCATCGCACACCGATTGGCCGGATGCTGCCGGTCTATCTCGATCGCGCTGCCGAGGCTGCTCCAAAAGAAGGCGGCGTGAAGCATCGTCTTGAACTGACGCGCATCGGCTGGCTTGAGCCTTGGGTGCGGCTGCGCGGCACGGAAGAGGAAGAACGCAAACGCCTGGCGCAGATGCCGCCGTTTTTCACGATGAATCACATCCCCACCACCGGCATCAAACCCGGCGCGATGGTCCTTGCTGAAGCAGTGGATGAAGTCACCGGCACGCGCTGGCCAGCGCTGATCACGCAGCAGTTTGGCGGACGCGTGGCGACGATGACGCTGGGCGATGTCTGGCGATGGTCGCTTCGGCGCGAGGAAGGTGCAGATGACCTGACCGATGAGTCGCTCAAGATGTGGCGACAGACGATGCGCTGGTTGGTGGCCGATGTGCCCGGCCGCGTGACGGCGACAGCGACGCAGGTGAAGCGCGAAAGTGATTCGCCGATGAAGCTGAGCGTGCAGGTGCGCGATAAGGAATTCAAACCGCTGGATAACGCGCTTGTCACGATCACTATTAAAGGGCCTAGGAGTGAGCCGATTGAGCTGCGCGCTGAGCCTTCCGCATCACAGGCAGGCTTGTATGAAGCGAGTTTTCTGCCGCGTGAAGATGGTGCATATCGCGCCACTGTGCTGGCCAAAGATGATGAAGCGAAAGAGATCGGCACGCAGGAACTTGGCTGGACGCGCGGCGACAGCGGCGATGAATGGCGATCACTCAAACCCAATCGCGCCTTGCTCGAATCGATCGCCAAGCGCTCAGGTGGCCAGGTGATTGCCGCGGCTGATCTGGATTCGTTTGCTGCATCGCTGCCGACGAAACAGGCTCCGGTGATGGAGACGCTCATCGAGCCGCTCTGGCATCGGTGGTGGGCGCTGGTGCTAGCACTGGGGCTGCTCGTGGGTGAATGGACTGTGCGAAGAATGCGAGGGTTGCCATGAAGTGGATGTGTTTGATGTGTACGTTGGTTGTGGCTTGTGCGTTGCCATGTGCTGCGCAGCCGACGCTCATTGTCGTGCAGGGCGCGGCGGGTGAAGAAACGTATGGAAAACAGTTCGCTCAGTGGCGCGCGCGCTGGGAAGCGGCGGGCAAACAAGGCGGCGCGACAGTGGTGGTGATTGGGGATATGGAGGAAGCACAAGACGATGCGGAAGGCAATGCGGAGCGAAGCGACAAGTCGCGGTTGGGCGCAGCCATTGAGGTGCTGAAAGAAAATCAGAAAGATGCGGTGTGGATCGTGCTGCTGGGGCATGGCACCTTCGATGGCAAGACGGCGAGATTCAACCTGCGCGGGCCTGATGTTTCTGCGGATGAACTTGCGCAGTGGCTCACGCCCGTTGAGTGCCCTGTGGCGATCATCAATTGCTCTTCATCCAGCGGGCCGTTTCTCACTGCGCTCAAAGGCCGCAATCGCATCGTCATCACCGCCACGCGCAGCGGAAGTGAAATGAACTTCGCACGCTTTGGCGATCATCTGTCGCAAGCCATCGCGGACAAAAAAGCCGATCTGGATAAGGATGGCCAGACGTCTCTGCTGGAAGCGTATCTGCTGGCAACTCGGCAGACGCAGGAGTGGTACAAGGAGGAAGGCCGACTGGCGACGGAACACGCGCTGCTTGATGACAGCGGCGACGGACTGGGCACGCCGGCGGACTGGTTTCGCGGGGTGCATGCCATCAAGAAAGCAAAGGAAGATGGCCCGGTCGATGGCGTTCGCGCTGCTCAGTGGTGGCTGGTGCCTGGTGAGCGCGAGAAGGTGATGAGCGCTGAAAAGAAACAGCAGCTCGATGAACTTGAACTGAAGATCGCAGCACTGCGACAACGCAAGATGACGATGAGTGAAGATGCTTATTACTCCGCTCTCGAATCGCTGCTGGTGGATTTGGCAAAGTTGTACTCAGGGAGTGATTGAGTCTTTCCTTTGATTTGATCGTTGATCATTTCTTCGTTGGGTGCTTCTCATTTCATACAGGTACATGGCAGATCGTCCCAAGGCCGCTGGCGAGGTCTGCGAGCCGTAGGGGTATAGGTGGGTGGACATTCATGGCGCTGATGGCGCTACGCCGCGAGCGGCGGAAAGAGCGAAGCCGCAAGCAGCGACGGTGGCGCAAACTCAGGCGCTGGATCGATTGATTCTTTGAAACTGAGCTTGGCTATACTTGGCTTCTCCCGCCGCCAAGACCTGTGGTTTTTCTTCGAGAAAGCAATTGATTGACCTTCAAACAGACCATTCCGCTTGATGCGCCGGTGCTGGATCATCTTCGCCGTGATTTTCCCAAGCTGCGGCAGGACATGACGATTCATGAAGCATTGGCGTCGATTCGTTCGCAAGGTGTGGGCGAAAAGATCGTGTACTTTTACGCGCTGAATGAAACCGATGCGCTGGTAGGCGTTGTGCCCACGCGCAGGCTGCTGATGGAGTCGCTCGAAAAAAAGATCAGCGACGTGATGATCCGCAATCCTGTCACGATTCCGCACACCGCCAGCGTGCTTGAGGCGTGCGAGTATTTTGTGCAGCATCGCTACCTGGCGATTCCTGTGGTGGATGCGGAGCAGCATGTCGTGGGCGTGGTGGATATCAGTCTGTTTACCGAGGAGGTCTTTGACATTGCCGAGCGCCAGAAAGCCGATGCGGTGTTCGAAGCGGTAGGTGTTCGCGTGCAGGAACTCAAGGATGCTTCGCCGTTCAAAGCATTTCGCTTTCGAATTCCCTGGCTGCTTGCGACGATCACCAGCGGTATGGCGTGTGCGATGCTCAGCAGCTTCTTTGAAGTGACACTGGCACAGTCGATTGTGCTTGCCTTTTTTCTGACGCTGGTGCTTGGGCTTGGCGAGAGCGTGAGCATGCAGTCGATGACGGTGACGATTCAATCGCTGGCATCGACGCGGCCGACGTGGCCATGGTTTGCACGGGCGCTTCGGCGTGAGATAGGCACGGCCCTGATGCTCGGCGGCAGCTGCGGGCTGATCGTGGGCATGATCGTCTGGCTGTGGCGCGATGCGGCGATGCCAGCGGTGGTCATCGGCATGGGCATTTTCTGTTCGATTCTGACGGCATGCAGCGTCGGCCTGAGTGTGCCCGCGGTGCTGCACGCCTTGAAGCTTGATCCCAAGATCGCCGCGGGCCCCATCACGCTCGCCTTGGCGGATATTTTTACGCTGCTGTCATACTTCACCATTGCCGCGATGCTTTTGTGAATAGCGAAGCATTCGCCGCGTCGCCGATGGGCTTCGTGATTATGATTAGAATTCTCGCATGACCGCCACCCCCACTCATCCTGCGCCAGCGGTCCTTGCGCGACTGAATCTGATGGCGCGGGACATCAAGATCAGCCATTCCATTTTTGCGTTGCCCTTCGCCTTGCTCGCCACGTTTTTTGCCCTGTGGCATCCTTCCACGGATCGTGCGACGTTTCCGCTGGGGTGGACGCTGACGCTGGTGGTGATCTGCATGATCCTGGCGCGCACGATGGCGATGGCGTTTAATCGCTGGGCGGATGCGAAGCTGGATGCGAAGAACCCGCGCACGCAAGGCCGGGCCATTCCCAGCGGCCGCTTGCCCGCATCGTTCATGCTCTCAATCGCCATTGCCTGCGCACTGGCATTCATTGTCACCTGCGCAGGATTCTGGCTGCTCACCGCCAACCTCTGGCCGGTGTTGCTTTCACCTTTTGTTCTCGCATTCCTGGCGGGCTATTCCTATACCAAACGGTTCACCTGGCTCTGCCATCTTTATCTCGGCTGCGCTCTGGCGCTGAGCCCGATTGCAGCGGTGATTGCGACAGCACCAACGCAACTGGGCAGTCCGGTGCCTTGGCTTCTGGCGGCGATGGTGATGTGCTGGGTGGCCGGGTTCGACATTATTTATGCGCTGCAGGATGTCGCTGCCGACCGCGCTTTGGGAACCTATTCGATGCCAGCTCGGCTCGGTGTAAAGACCGCACTCTGGATCAGCCGATTGCTTCACCTGACCGCGCTGACCATGCTCATCCTGCTCTGCCTCGTCAGCGATGTGCTGGCCATTCGCTTTGCCATGGGCACCGCCATCGTGGCTGTTCTGCTGCTGGTCGAACATGCGCTGGTCTGGAACTCCAAGACCCATCACATTCACATGGCCTTCTTCACGCTCAACGGCCTGATCAGCCTGCTGCTGGGCACGCTGGGCATCTGGGATATCGTCACGAGCTAAGTGTCCCCATTTCAAGCCTCGAAACACGGCACGCAATCGCTGCGGCACCGTTCTTGCATCCTCTTCCCACACCACGCTGGGCAGGTCCACGGCGATGAGTGTCGCGAGGCTGCGTTGGCCCGCTCATCGGCTGATCCGCTGTGTCCGCTGGCATTGAAAAGGAAGGCTGCCTCATGTCCACTGCGTCCCCTTCGTCCTTGAAGTCCGTCAAGAAAACCCTCCTCACCGGAGCTTTCCTCGGTCTGAGCATGCTCTTGACCCTCACCGGCTGCAAGAGCAATTCCAAGCCTGCGCCCACTGATTTTGAACCCGTCAAGAAGCAGCCGACTGCCTCCGCCCCTGCACCCGCGAAGTTCGAGCCGGTCGCCAAAAAGCCGATGCAGCCCGCTCCCGTCGCCTTTGAGCCGGTCTCCATAAAAGCCCCCGCGCCGGCTGAATTCGAGCCTGTCGCCCCCAAACCGCCCGAGGCTCCCGCTTTTGAACCGCTCGTCAAAATGCCTGCACCTGTCGCTTTCGAGCCGGTGAGCAAACCCGCTACTCCCACGCCCGCAGAGTTTGAACCGGTCAAAAAGTCCCCCACGGCAGTCGAGTTTGAAAAGGTCACCAAGACCGATGCTCAGAAATAAATCCGCCCGACATGCGAGCCAGTCCATCGAGGCTGGCTCGCTCATTATTTATGCAACGGGGTGATCCCTGCCTATTTGATAGCGGGTCGATGTGCCATTCTCCAGCGTGCCAAAGCCCTTGGAGAATTCC